>BQIU01000029.1 GCA_021603905.1 Nitrospirales bacterium | reverse complement strand
CAACAACATCAATTCCGACTTCATACCGTCTTTTTTTATTCTGACTGATGGCCCAAACGCTCTCATGTATACTGATCGAGAAAAAGAGTGACTCATCATGATAGGGCTGGTATGATTCTAAGATTGTCACGAGTGGAAACTATTACGATACTGGTCACGACTAGAGAGAAATGGAAGGGACTATTCCATGACAAAGCGTATTTGCCTATCACGCATCCTCATTGTTGAACAAGAACCGGTCCAACGAGAAGCCCTCATGGATCAGTTAAAGGATGAAGGATATGACGTCATCGGAGTAGGAACTGCTCGTGAGGCGGTTGAACAAGCCCAACAAGACAACTTTGGAGTGGCCATTATTGAACTATGCCTGCCTGATCACAACGGCATCCAGCTCCTCGAAGAACTACGGACCGCGACGATTGGTATACGTGTCATTATTTATACCGAGCACAGTTCATTGGACTCGGCAAAAGATGCCGTCAATTTAGGGGCCTTTGCCTATATTGAAAAGGAACAACGCCCCGGTGAGCTCCTCCGTCAAGTCGATCGGGCCATGCGCAGTCAGCTTGATCAATATGCCAGGGAATTGGAGGAATCGGTCGCCGAGCGAACGGCGACTCTTCAAGAACGCGAAGAGCGTTTTCGACAGCTCGCCGAACATATCCATGAAGTGTTTTGGTTATCGTCCGCCGACAAAACTCAAATGTTTTATGTCAGCCCAGCCTACGAGGCAATTTGGGGGAGGACGTGTGCCAGCTTATGCGAGAATCCGTCCAGCTTCCTTGAAGCCGTTCATCCGGATGATCGTAAACGGATTCAGCTGGCCATTCCAAAGCAAATTCAAGGGACGTACCATGAGTCCTACCGTGTCATTCGACCTGATGGGTCGATTCGATGGATCGAATCTCGGGCCTTTCCTATTAAAAATGAGGAAGGCGACATCTATCGAATCGCTGGCATAGAAGAAGACATTACAGACCGAAAGCGGGTTGAAGAGGCGCTTCAAAAGACTGAGCGAACATACCGTCAGTCGAGTAAAATGGAAGCCATTGGGACTCTCGCCGGAGGCATTGCGCACGATTTCAATAATATCCTGACGGCAATCCTCGGATATACAGAATTAGCCATTGCGACCGTCCCAAAAGAAAGTCGAACGAATCGAAATCTTCAAGAGGTTTTGACCGCAGGCCACCGGGCAAAACATCTCGTTCAACAGATTCTCACGTTTAGCCGGCAAAGCGGGCAAGAGCGGAAATCCATCGACATTCACCAAGTTGTTCAAGAAGCTCTCAAGCTTCTTCGAGCGACCATACCTTCCACCGTTGAAATTCGACAAAATATCTACTCGCAATCCACTGTTTTGGCCGATGCCACACAAGTCCATCAGGTCATCGTCAACCTGTGTACCAATGCCGAATATGCCATGCGAGAAAGTGGTGGACTCCTGGACCTGACGTTGGAGGATGTGGAAATAAAAAATACGATATCAACCGACCATTTAGACCTGAAACCTGGACCGTATGTGCGACTAACCGTGAAGGATAGTGGACCAGGCATGACGGCAGAAGTGGTGGAAAGAATGTTCGATCCGTTTTTCACGACCAAGCCGACAGGGGAAGGGTCAGGAATGGGCTTGGCGGTTGTGCACGGTATCATCACGACACATGGCGGAAGTATTTTAGTCGAAAGCGCACCAGGAATCGGCACGAAAATCGAAGTGTATATTCCGACCATCCAGACGGCGATCTGGGACGTCTTTTCTACCAAAGCCTCTATCCCAAATGGGAAAGAAAGTATTCTCTTTGTCGATGATGAAGAAACTATTGTACGGCTTGGCCAAGAACTCTTGACTCACCTAGGTTACACCGTGACCATTCGGACGAGCAGCGTCGAGGCCTTAGATTTGTTTCGCAGCGACCCACATCGCTTCGACTTAGTGATTACAGACCAGACCATGCCTACCATGCCCGGAGATGCCTTGGCTCGTGAGCTCCTCCGTATCAGACCTGAACTCCCGATTATCCTTTGTACAGGATTCAGCCATGTTGTTTCGGCTGAAAAAGCCAAGTCTATGGGCATTCGTGGCTACTTAATGAAACCCTTGGCCATCCGAGACTTAGCCCCTATCGTTCGACATGTTCTTGACGAACAACCCTATTACTCACAACATAAAGAAAAAGCCCCTTCGGCCTGATGAAGACAAGCATTATACCGTTTTCCGTATAGCCACCATTCCGTCATTTCAGAGAAACTCGCCCCTTTATCATCGCAGTCTCAAGCCATAGGCTCACGCAGCGGTACGTACCTCATATCCTGGGCATGTGCGGCCACACGCTCCTCCCGTTTCGATTCTTTATGTTCCTTTTAATAACACGTTAAGTTTCTATTTTATGGCTAACGCGCTACAATCCACGAACGAACTTCAACGCAAGAATATGACAAAAAGACAAGCTTAACACTCATGCCATCAATCTTAGTTATTGACGATGACCAACAAGTGTGTGGAGTGCTTCGTGAAGCCTTTGAAGTGGCCGGGTACCAAGTCCATATTGCCCGGGATGGACATGAAGGCACCGCACAGTACCGAGCGGCCCCCTCAGACCTAGTCATCTTGGATATGCTCATGCCAGGGAAAGAAGGGTTTGAAACCATCCGCGAACTGCGTCGTGACTTTCCAGCCATTAAAATCATCGCGATATCAGGAGGAGGCGAACATATCCACGTCAATCTCCTTGATCTTGCAAAACAGGTAGGGGCAAATCACACCCTTAAAAAGCCCTTTAAAATGCAAGAGTTACTCGAACTCGCCGCTTCAATGTTGACAGACTCTTCCGCATGATTCACGATTGGCTGACTGCTTCGAATAGGGACGTGTCTCAGGGCAAACCTTCCATAGCTCATCATTGAGACGTACGATGCTGTACTTTCAAATAAAACCTGACTCCGTCTTTCAAGCAATCCTTCATGACGCACTTGAATCGGAACGTCTGGAAATTTCACGTATTTCCATGGAAAATGATATCGATACCTGGGAAGCAGGCTATGGTCGGATGTCAGAAATCTTCACACCCTATAGTGCACTTGTCACCATCGAACAATTATGTATCGCTAGCCAAACAGACACGGTGTACCGGCTGAACGATTATCATTGTCTCTTGATCTATGAATGTCTCAAAAATTATTGTGCGGTGCATCATGACCTGGCTGCACAAGAAGAGGACCAGAGTCTGACCATTTCAGCGTATCGACTTCAAAATATTGACTTTCAAGAAATGGTTGATCTCTATTTTTGGGACACCGACTTTTTATTTCTCTCTGATACCGGTCGCTTGCAGAACCTCGACGATGATTCCACTTGCTTAGATACGCTCGAATCGACCATTTTGACAAAGGACCTTCAACCACATCCTCGATACCTCCAACTCACCCTCGTGACGGATCCAATGTGGAGAATTGCTCAACAAGACGAGTTTTTCCATCAACATTCTCGTCATTATCCAGATTTCAGTTAATATTTATCACGTAAAGGATTATCGTATGCAAAAGTCTGCACAAACCCAATTTCCTATTCATACTCTTATGCAGGAACGATGGAGCCCCAGAGCGTTCGCAATAGACGTGGTCAAGAAAGAAACACTCCAAAGCCTTCTGAAAGCTGCGCGATGGGCAGCCTCATGTTTTAATGAACAGCCGTGGGGGTTTCTCGTGGCGACCAAACAACAAGAGGGCGAGCACACAAAAATGCTCACCTGTTTAGCTGAAGCGAATCAACATTGGGCGAAGCATGCCCCTGTCCTAATGATTACTGTGGCAAAACTGACATTTGCACACAATGGAAAACCCAATCGCCATGCCTTCCATGACATTGGGCTGGCCGTAGGAAATCTGGTCTTACAGGCGACAGATCTAGGACTAGGAGTCCATCAAATGGCTGGAATTTTTCCCGACGTTGCGAAGTCACTCTACAACATTCCCGAAAACCATGAAGCGGTAACGGGGTTGGCAATTGGCTATATGGGGGACCCTCAGAGCTTATCAGACGAGCTGCGAGAACGAGAGTCAGCCCAACGCACACGGCATCCCTTATCGCACTTCGTCTTTACTGAACAATGGGGACAGTCTGCTCCGCTCACAACATAATTGTCACCACAATCATTTTCTTATGAAAAAATTCTCCCGCGCATTCGCCTTTACACGACGACGTACCTGTCATCTGTGCTTCGACAGAATCATCCACTATGACAACAATCCTTCTGCCTGTTCTCCAGTCCTTTCTCATCATGATCCAGAGCATTTCAACCGATTTTCATGACAACATCACATAGCACCATCCATATCGACAATTGAGACTCAGATCTCTGTTCCGTCAATAAAAATCATTCGCTCGATGACTTGAAAAGGATTTCACCTATGCGATTCCAACAACAACCGGGAAGTCTCTTTCGATTGATCCTAATTGCGCTCACGCTTCAACTCCTTTTGCCATACTCGCTACAGGCTAATGACGTTAGACAGACTCACGCAACAAGTTGCTTATGGAGCGTGACTTCAGATCAAAATACGATCTATCTTTTAGGTTCTGTCCACGTTCTCAAACAAGAGAATTATCCATTACACGATACAATTAATCAGGCGTTTGAGTCGGCCTCGCACCTTGTCTTCGAGGTAAACCTTGATGAAATATCTTCCCCTCTTACACAGAAACGTTCCTTAACCAAAGGCCTATATACAGACGGCCGGACATTGAGAGATGCACTTTCGCCAGGAAATTTTGCTTTTACCAAATCAAAACTCAAAAATCGTGGGTATAGCATTGAAATGTTTAACCGCATGAAACCCTGGATGCTGGCCACAACGATCACCATATTGGAGCTACAGAAACTGGGGTTTGGAACAGATCATGGAGTCGATCAGCATTTTTTTCAGAGGGCGAAAGCCCAGGGGAAAACTGTCGAAGGCCTTGAGACGGTTGAGTATCAACTGAATCTTTTTGATAGTTTGTCGCCTAAGACTCAAGAACAGTTCCTGCTTCAAACCCTTGACGAAATTAACATTCTTGAACAACAAACACACCAATTGGTCAATTCCTGGACACATGGGCAGATTGAAGGCTTAGAAGTGATGTTAGAGAATATGAAGAAATTCCCGGAAGTCTACGAAGCACTGATTACCCGGCGAAACAACAGTTGGCTTCCGCATTTCGAGTCATACCTGCAGAAACATGAAACCGCTATGATTGTGGTCGGCACCCTCCACCTACTTGGCAAACAAGGCTTGCTCGCCATGCTACAAGAAAAAGGATACGTCATTAAGCAACTGTGATGACTTCCTTGAAGAAAGTGAATCTATTCGTCTTCTCCTAGCCAGGCGTTTTACCTCTCCTCTATACTTCTTGCCTAATCATGTTCCCTATAGACTTCAAGTCAGCAATAGTGGAATATCAAACGGAAACAGTGAACTGCACGTATCTCCATCACGAACCTCTAGCCGACTCAAGAGTCTTTAGTCTTTTTTACGAGATACGATTCACGCTTGCGCACCGAAGCGCTACAGCGCGCAGGCACGCGCAACGAAATACGGACGAAAAGGAGTTCAACACCCATGATTACAGCAATTGGCGATGTTTTACGACGATGTTATGAACGAGGATGGATTACATCACGAGATGGGAATTGCAGCTTGCGACGCGCCAGAAGTGTCTATATCTATATCACGCCATCGGGATGGCGCAAAACGATTGTTCACCCAGAACACATGGTTAAAATCAAATTAGCCAATGGATCCATGCAGATCCCGAAAGATACGAATCCATCGGGTGAGCTCCATATGCATTATCTGTTACTCAAGGGGATGAACAAAACACGGGCGGTTGTGCATGTACATCCCACACATGTCGTCGCAGCAATGTATCGAGGCTTTGATTTACAGAAAATCTGCAAAGACTTTCCTGAAATCTATCGATACACACGGATTGGACCTAGCGTTCCCATGCTGCCGGCCATCAGCACAGAACTGGGCGATGCCACTGCGCATGCATTAGGCGTGACGGACAAGAATCCAATTGGAGAATACGATATCGTCGGACAAGCCAACCATGGCGTCTGTTCGATGGCCTCGGATCCCTGGTCAGCCTATGAACATATTGAACGATTAGACCACATTTGTGAAATTGTCTTGGACAGCGGCGTGTCGCCTTGATAGCAAGGGGATAGTGAAGAAAACCAAAAAAATCTTTAACTTTTCATGTTCACCCTGAGCTGTTCGACTTGCACATAATAACCCTCTCGAAGGGTCGGAACAATCAAGAGCTAGAGACATGGTTCGACAGGCTCATCATGAATGATAAGAAAAATCATTCTGAGCTCTGAGTTGTTCGGCTGACTCACAGTGTACTGGTCGAAGAGTCGAAGGACTGATCCCAAGCCCTCTATGAATCAATAAACTAAGGCATTCAATGGTTGTACTTTATTTTCTCTCGTTTATTTTCTTCAATAAAGCCCGATAGTTTTTTCTCCTTGAATGGTATTCGGGTGATCGGGCCCCAACGTACGGTGTAAAATCGCTAGCGCTCGCTGATGGCGCGGCTCCGCCTCCGCATACTTGCCCTGGTCGCGATAAAGTCCCGCCAGATTGTTCAGGCTCGTAGCCACATTCGGGTGGTTCGGCCCCAAGGCCTCCTCCCAAATCGCCATCAAGTACATACTTGATCCTGCAACGCTAGAGGCTTCAACTGCTCAAGAAGACGATCCAACCAACACTTACTTGGATCAGAACCCTGATTGTCTTTGTGAGCGTATGAAATAAAAACAGGAAGTCGGGTATATTCGAGCGACATTTTTTGTATCCTTGGTTTACCTTCCTGTCGACGTCGGATTTCAACTCTACCCTCTCAATTTTTACTAAATTTGGCAAGTCTGTATATATCCTTCATAAACGTTCACTTGCTTGTGTCATGCGGTCAAACATTTTTTATGCCTTGTGCCTTCTAAAATGCTGAGAACTTCTTGCTCGATCAAGTCATGGCTCGTTATAGTGTCACCCAGTCGACGGTAAAATAAACAACCACATCATTCGTACAATCCCTCATACCACTGCCTCCAGGGAAAGGAGTGTCCATGGCTCAGAAGAAAACTTCACGTCAGTCAAGCAAGAAACGTTCACCGACTAAGGCTGTTTCAAAGTCAAAATCCAAACCAAAGTCTAGCGCTTCAACAAAAAAGAAAATTGCCGTCAAAGATAAGCCAAAGACCAGGTCCAAAACATCGAGTCCTAAAAAGTCAGCAGCTTCAAAAATAAAAAAGAAATCTATCGCGAAAGCCAAATCCAAAACATCGAAAACTGTAAAAGAATCCTCATCAGACCAAAAGGCTACGAAGAAGTCGAGTTCCTCTTCGATCAAGAAAAAACCCAACGCTCAACGGCCCAAAGCATCGAAACCCAAGAAAGTTACTTCTAAAACGAAACTGAAAACTTCTTCTAAAAAAACCGTCACAGAACCAAAGAAGGCCGTCGTTACACCTCAACAAAAAAAAGCTCAAATAAAGCGAACAACTAAAACTACTACGCCGACAAAGTCTCAAGCTCCTAAAAAAGCTAGCCTCTCCGCTATTGACCGCTACAACATCGGAGGGCTATTCGCCTGCGCCATTGATCAGGCCAGAGATCCTGGCCTACGGAAGCTGAGAAAGGCTTTGACGCATCTGGCACTTTCCACTCAAGAGCAAGAAAACTTGGTTCGATTGACACAGGGTTTTATGATTCCGAAGTTGTTTGCAGATGAAATTCAAGATGAAGCGACACGTCAACTGGCGGTGAAAGAATTAGTTGATTTTGCTAAAGCCGAAAGCAATTATGAACGGGACTGGCGGTCAGATCTGGAGCGGATTGGAGTCTGGTTGGGAGTAGCGATCTAGAGGTAAATACTATTATTTCTTTAGGCTCTTTGGTGTTTCCACCCTCACCCTCATAGGGAGAGGGTTTTTCTTTTGTCGAGCTTGCTTGTCGCTTCTATAGTATTTTAACTTTCAACTGGTATACATTAAGTTCCCCTCGCCCCTTAGGGGAGTAGGGGTAGGGGGAGGGGACAAGCTCATTTGAAAGTTAAACCACTATATCTTGCGAAGAATTACGAGATACGCTTCACGCTTGCGCGCCGTGCCTACTTCGCCGAAGTGGCTACGAAGGCTGCAAGTGCTACAGCGCGCAGGCACGAACGACGAGATACGAGTTAGGTGAGTTCACGACGGCCTTCAATCGACTTCAACAGCGTAACTTCATCGGCGTACTCAATGTCCATACCGACGGGGATACCATATGCGATCCGTGAAACACGTACGCCATGTGGCTTGAGGATTTTGGTGAGATAAATAGCCGTGGCTTCGCCTTCGATGGTGGGATTAGTGGCAATGACGACTTCCTGCACTTCTCCAGCCTTCACTCGCTCTTCAAGTTCATGCGCTCGAATGTCGGCTGGCCCGACTCCATCTAAGGGAGACAACGCCCCAAATAAGACATGATACAACCCATGGAAAGCTTTACTTTGCTCAATGGCTTGGAGGGTGCTGGGCTCTTCGACGACAAGAATTTTTGTTCGATCACGCTTCGGGTTCAGGCAAATATCACACAACGACTCTTCTGCGATGTTTCGACATTGCGTACAAAAGGCCACGCGCTCTTTGACATCCCGAATCGCATCAGCTAAACGCAAGGCTTCTTCTTTTTCAGCTTTCATGATATGGAACGCTAGCCGTTGCGCGGTTTTCTGCCCAATGCCGGGAAGCCGCACAAACTCTTTTGCGAGACGTGCTAAAAATCCACCTTGTTGACGGCCAGTTCCTGAACCTTTTTCGGCAATAATACCTGACACGTATTCCTCCTGTTGAGACTAAAACATACCAGGTATGCCCAGACCACCGGTCAACGACTTCATCTCTTCAGCCATCATTTCTTTGGCTTTTCGTAACGCCTCATTCGTCGCCGCCACTAACAAATCTTGGAGCATGTCGCGATCTTCGGACTTCATCACCTCAGGGTCAATGGTCACGTTTGCAATCTGCATCGCGCCAGTGACTCTCACCGTCACCATGCCTCCACCTGCGGAGGCTTCAACTTCCTTGGTCGCAGCTTCTGCCTGAATTTTCCCCATTTGCTCCTGCATGGCTTGGGCTTGCTTCAACATATTACTCATATTACCAAATGGATTTTTTGACATTAAGCTTTCTCCTCTTTTGGGGAAACACGGTGGGCCGAGACCACTTCGCCACCAAACATCTCAAGGGTTTGTTTTACGATCGGATTCGCACGCACTTCGTCTATGAGGTTTTGATCTTCCTGATCTTGATGTTGCGATCGTTTCTGTCCGATCGTCGGAGCCGCCGGCTTCGTGCCATCGAGTTCGACCACACGGACATTGATGGTATGCCCTGATACCTGCTGACACACCTTCGCCACTAATGCTCGATTTTCAGGTTTATCGGTTCGCCATCTGGCAACGGACGCATTCTTGGGATACCCGATAACGACCTGCTCAGGATCGACTTGCACCAACGTTCCCATCTCGACAAATGTCCCGATGTTTGGATGGTCCTTCATCAACCGATCCATCACACTTTCCCAGTCCACTGGCGACTTCGCTGTAACCGGCTCTGCCTCAAATCTTTGAGGCTTTTGCGCATCACCGACTCCCATTGATGGTTTCGCTGGTATCGGCTTGCTCGTTGGTTCTGGCCTTGTGGTCACCTTGCGTTCCATCTGAGAACGGTCACGACTATTTGACTGAGGCGACGGTTCCGGACGATGAGAAGCCTGCTTGGCAGGCTGCGGTATTCGAGTATGCACAGAAGAGGTGTCAAGGGCAGAACGATTTGCAACGTTCGAGATTGGCTGACGCGGCAAAGGCGCAGAAGCAGGAGAAATTTCCGGCTTAGATTCTTGAGGGGAAGCCTTTCCTAATTGAGTGGCTCGAACGACTGCAGCTTCTAATAAAAATCGCGGGTGCGCACTCATCCGCAGACTATCTTCAGTTTTCGAAAAAATCTGAAAGACCTCCTGCAAAAAAGCTTCGCTTACTTGTTGTGCTTGACTCATTGTGACTTCGACTTCTTCGCTTGGCAGTTCAATTAAGGATTGGACCTGTTCACGAGAGGACACCACGGCTGCGACAAGAACATTTCGAAGACGTTCGACAACCTCTCGGCAATAGATTCGGAGTTCATAGCCTTGATCAAATGCCTGTGCCACACAGGTCACTCCAGCCGCCGCATCTTGCTGAATCAGTGCGTCTACCAGATTTCGTACCAATTCATCCGGGACAGAGCCCAATAAAGCTTCAAGATCTTCATGTCGCACAGCTTCTCCCCCGAATGCCACTGCTTGATCCAGTAAGCTCAAGGCATCACGCATACTGCCATCACTGGCCCTCGCAATCGACGCCAAGCTGCGTTCTTCAATAGACGTTCCTGTTTCGTTAACGACGTGCTGCAATTGGCGAATAATCTCCAATCGCGAAATTCGCCGAAACGTGAAATGCTGGCAACGCGATAAAATTGTGGCCGGAATCTTATGGACTTCGGTTGTCGCAAAGATAAACACGGCATGACTCGGTGGCTCTTCAAGTGTCTTCAATAAGGCGTTGAATGCCGAATTGGAGAGCATATGAACTTCGTCAATAATGTAGACACGATACTTCCCACGAAATGGAGCAAACTTCACGTTTTCGCGCAATTCTCGAACATCATCCACTCCAGTATTGGATGCTCCATCGATTTCAATAACATCAACTGACTGCCCTCGAGTAATTTCATCGCAACTCGCACAGACCTCACAGGGTTCGCCGGTAGGCCCCTTTTCACAATTCAGTGCTTTAGCCACAATTCTCGCTACAGTTGTTTTCCCCACCCCCCGCATGCCCGAAAAGACATAGGCATGAGCTACTCGTTCTCGACCAATAGCATTTTGAATGGTCTGGACGACGTGAGGTTGTCCAATAACTTCATGAAAACTACCTGGCCGATATTTTCTGGCGGAAACCTGATATTCCATAAACTTCTACAATTAATGTGAAACGTGGAAAATGAAAAGTGGAACTCGACTCAGAACCATTTTGGTACGTATGTTTTGATTTTTCTGGTTATTTGACTTGAAAATCGGGGCCAGGTGATCCTGCGGCACCCAGACTAGCCTGCTTACCGTTGCTTCCTTCCGGACCTGGCGGAGTTCACAGGATTCTGTTGCACAGGGCCCAGCCCCTTTCTCACGGAAATCCTTAAATAAAAAGGTAAAGTGTAAAACACAAAATCAAATTACTGATATTTTTTCGATTTTTATTTTCATTATTTCACTATGGCGGAGAGGGAGGGATTCGAACCCTCGGTACCGTTGCCGGCACACGTGATTTCCAATCACGCCGAATCGGCCACTCTCGCACCTCTCCACAATGCACAAAGAATTCTCTAGTTTGGTATCATGCCAAGACCGTCTTTCACAACTCAGCTCTTCCTCATAATCGTGGAAATGAGACAGCAAGGAAGTGGTCAATCCAACGCCTCTAAAGAAAAGCGATCTTACCACGAGGCCTACAGTGCGACAAGCAACTAAATTACCCGAATCTATTCATCTTCTGTCCTCAACGACATGTTTTACCCTCCTCAGACTATTGAGGGCGCGAACGGGCCTGAAACTGCCGCTGTCGCCTTGTCGACCCATGGAGTGCTGAAAACAGATGCCCTCGAAAAATCAACATGAGCACGCCGAGGATCGGCGTGCTAAGAATAATCAAGAATGAACTTCCGGCGTTGGAAATCCCAAAGTACTCGAGCCAACTTGTCAACAATCGAAATGGTACGGTGAAAATTTGAAAGAAATCGAGACCTCCCCTCATCCCGGCTTGGCTGGAAAATTCAAAAAAGAAGGATAAGCCAAAGGGAGCCAACAGAATGGCAATAGGTAAAAACCACTCGATCCAGTTCTCAAGAACGAATTCATAGCTTTCCCGAACCACTTCCATAGCTGAACCTTGCCGACGTTGATAGATGACTTCCGGCACGGGATTTAACAACACGAAGACAAGAAAGAACACCGCGGTAGTTAGGACGGGACGATAGGGATTTGCCTGCAAGGCCATTTCCAACATCATGAGAGGAAACCACACAAGAAATCCAACGGAAATCACATCCCAAAAATATTGACCTGCACTTTGCGGTATATCCTCCCACTGTATCTTCCTCGCCCCCAGGACAACCTGTTCAACGAGATATAACGTTGCACCAATGACAAATGCATTAGCAGCACCGGCAATCAAGCCACCAAGCATGCCTAACGACGAAGCCAGTAAGGTCACCACCATCATCAGCATGGCAAAACCCACAACAACCAGCGTCATCACCCACCCCCGCAGAAACGAGCGAATGGTAGCCTGCAGGGCCTGCTTATAGAGTTGAGTGGTAGCCTGAATAAACTCTGACACGAAAGAGATCCTAAGGATTCGCGCAAAAACCCCTTTGCACGTGTTGGTGCTGAGACGCATGCAAGGCAAAGCGCAAGCACTGTGCATACTTTTCGGTATGTGAGAGACAAGTAACGCGGCAGGATGGGATGGATCGACGTTCAAACATGTGAAGGTACTTCTACACGAACTCTTAAGGAAACTGATTCCTAACGAGATGATTGAGGTGGGTGTTTCAAGGCTAAGATTTCTTGTTGCATCTGGTCTCGCTCTTGGGAAATTTTCTTGAGTCGACTCGGGCGGTTAAACGTCCACCATTTGAGCTTTTCCTTGAATGTAACCTGCCGTGGCGGGACACTTTCGGCTGATGAATCTTGAAAGTCATAGCCCTTGTGTTCGTCCCGGCTTTCCATAAACGTACGATAGATATCCTGATAAAGGTTTTTCAGTGCCATAATAGTGTTACCATACTCTACTCAGGAAATTCTCGCAAGAAGTCCCAGCTAGCTCATAAACATCTAATCAGATCTGTTGACTTAAAGCTTCAAGAGAAAGTCCAAAAAGTTCCTACTTTCCTAAGTCCCTTATTTTCCATTAGAATCAACCTTCGAGCCTGACTTAGTCATTGACTATGTTAATGAATATGCGAGAGTGGCGGAACTGGCAGACGCGCAAGACTTAGGATCTTGTGGGTAACCGTGGGGGTTCAAGTCCCCCCTCTCGCACCATTACTAATACAACGTCGTCCATGGTATAAATCTAGCTATTCCCCGTTGCTTGCGGCGGGGATCTTTTATTTGAGTGTTTTTACCTAAAACAACTCTATCCACATGAACCCATCGTCTAACATCTAGATATGCCTTTCGACATATTTGAGGAGAATGAATTTCCAAGAAGCAATGCCCTCATGAGTTTTTACACATAGGGCTAGTGTAAAATGATTAGCTGGTATTATACTTTGTCTTGGGAACAAGGTCTCAATGGCTTGAATGTAAGACGAGGAAAGCCAGCCCAACACACGAATAGACTTTCATAGCATTCAATAGTGTATTCATAGGCTTAGCCTTAAGCTATTTTTTCATATACACTCATTATTTAACCCTATCGCGTGCGTGCTAACTGCAGAGGAGTTACTGCTCCATGAAATTGGAAATGACAGAATTAGGACCAGTCAAACGGGCCTTGAAAATTGAAGTCCCGGAAGATGCCGTCAATGATGAATTTCAAAAGGTCTACGGGGAACTCAAGCGTCAAGTCCGTGTCCCAGGATTTCGTCAAGGCAAAGCTCCGATTGCCGTGTTGGAAAAACGGTATGCCAAGATGGTGGAACAAGATGTTGTCCAACGGATCGTGCCCAGTTTTTATCAACAAGCGGTCAAAGAAGCAGGAGTCGTTCCAGTGGTTGTCGATATCCCGCCATTTGAACGGTTAAAAATACAGCGCAACTCTTCATTTACCTTTACCGCGACCGTTGAGATCAAACCAACAATTAAACTGGGCGATTATCGACCCCCCAACCCAATATCTCTGAAACCCGACGCTCGGACAGTCACTGAAGAACAGGTCGATCAGGCATTGGCAAATCTCCAGGAGCAACATGCGCAAATTGATGCCGCCCCCGATGATGCCGTGCTTGCTGACGGCATGCATGCCGTCTTGACCTTGGAAGGATTGCTTGATGGTCAACCCGTTGAAGGGACGAAAAAAACCGGCCACTTGCACAAAATTGGCTCAAAAACACCGATTCTCGGAGTGGAAGCTGAAGAACACCTGATCGGGCAAACCGCCGGGTCAAGAGTGGACATCAAACAAGAATACCCAGCCAACCATCCAGACGAACGACTGGCCGGAAAAACCGTCACATTCAGCTTCACCATCGACGCGATCAAACAACAAACACTCCCTGAATTGGATGATGAATTTGCAAAAGACTGCGGAGACTATGAAAATCTGGAACACCTCCGGACAACCATTCGTGAGCAGTTTGATACGTTGCTCAAACGAGATATCGAAGATGGCTATAAAGAACAAGTCATTGATCGGCTCGTGACCATGCACCACTTTGATATTCCAGAGCCTCTCATTGAACGTGAGCTCCAGACCATGATACGTCAAAAGTTGCTACGCGAACATCAAAAGGGTCAGGGCGGCATCGATGATCCGCTTAAACTTCAGGAAGAAGCCAAACGTCTTCAACAAGAGCTCCAGCCTGAAGCCAAGAAACGGGTCAAACTGGGATTAATCCTTGAAAGTATTACCGAGAAAGAGGGGCTGACGGTCGAAGACGATGACATTGAAGCAGAAATGACGAAACTCGCCCAACAGGTGAAACTGCCTGTGGAAGAAGTACGAAAAATGGTTGAAGCTGGGGGCCAGCAATCGCGTGAGGAGTTTCGTGAACGTCTTCTGGCAGAGAAAGCGCTCCAATTAGTATACCAATTTTCTGTGATTCAGGGGTAAGTTATAGACGAAACCTCGAAGAGAATACATTGAATCCATCGGACCGAAACCGTTAAGAAACCCAGATACGCAAACCGATAAAGCCCCTGAGGAGGAACCGACCGTATGCTCATTCCAATGGTTATTGAACAAACCACGCGTGGAGAACGCTCCTACGATATCTATTCACGTCTACTCAAAGACCGAATCATTTTTTTGGGTGCGCCTATTGACGATGTGTTTTCAAACGTCATCATTGCTCAACTGTTATTCTTAGAAGCGGAAGATCCGGAAAAAGACATCAATGTCTACATAAATTCCCCGGGAGGAAGCGTCACCGCTGGGCTTGGGATTTATGACACCATGCAATATGTGAGGTCTCCCATTACTACCATCTGCTTGGGACAAGCCGCCAGCATGGGAGCTCTTCTCCTCTGCGCGGGAACTAAGGGCAAACGATTTGCTCTACCCAATGCCAGAGTGATGATTCACCAGCCCATGGGAGGTTTTCAGGGGCAAGCAACTGAAATTGATATTCAAGCACGAGAAATTTTAAAAATTCGAGAACGCTTGAATGAGATCATGGTCAAACATTCAGGGCAACCTTTGGAAAAAATTGCCCGCGATACGGAACGGGACTATTTCATGTCAGCAGAGGAAACCAAGGAGTACGGGCTTATTGACGAAGTGATTTCCCGGAGTCCAGAACAGGGCAAGACGGATAGTGACGCGACAAATGGAAAATCTTCGTAAACCTCAATACCATTTATAGAAGCGACTATGGCCAAACAAGCAAAATCCGACGCGAACCTCCGATGCTCCTTTTGCGGGAAGAGCCGCGATCAAGTTCGGAAACTCATTGCAGGGCCAACCGTCTACATTTGCGATGAGTGCGTCGGACTGTGTAATGACATTATCTCAGAGGACTGGCAAGAGGCTAAAGAAGAAATTTCATCAAAACTTCGCAAGCCTGCTGAGATTAATGAGTACCTTGGACAATATCTAATCGGTCAGGAACGCGCAAAAAAAATTCTCTCCGTCGCCGTGTATAACCATTACAAACGGATTGCCGCAAATGAATTAGATGATATCGAACTGCAAAAAGGCAACATTCTTCTTGTTGGCCCGACTGGAACTGGGAAGACCCTGTTTGCGCAAACACTTGCCCAATATCTTGATGTTCCCTTTACCATTGCCGATGCCACCACACTCACAGAAGCCGGGTATGTCGGTGAGGATGTTGAAAATATCATCCTCAAACTCCTTCAGGCCGCAGACTACGAAGTCGAACGAGCCGAACATGGCATTGTCTACATCGACGAAATCGATAAGATTACCCGTAAGTCTGACAGTCCTTCGATTACCCGTGATGTATCTGGAGAAGGCGTGCAGCAAGCGCTCCTAAAACTTATTGAAGGTACCGTCGCCAATGTTCCTCCGCAAGGAGGTCGCAAACACCCGCATCAAGAGTTTATCCAGGTCAACACTAATAACATTCTGTTCATCTGCGGCGGAGCCTTTGTCGGCCTGGAGAGCATTATAGAACAACGTCTGAACCAAAAACGGATGGGATTTAGATCTGAAACCAAAGGAAAACGCGTTAAAGCTTCAACCTCGCTCTTACAATTTGTCCAACCGGAAGATTTGCTTCAATACGGACTCATCCCAGAATTTATCGGCCGCCTTCCCGTCATCTCCACCCTGGACGAACTGGATGAACAAGCCCTAATTCAAATACTGACCAAGCCCAAAAATGCGCTCATTAAACAATATCAAAAGCTTATGATGTTCGATAAGGTGAAATTAAAATTTACGGATGGGGCATTAACCGTTATCGCACGCAAGGCTCATAAGCAAAAAACCGGGGCTCGGGGACTGCGAGCCATTCTTGAATCAAAAATGTTGGAAGTGATGTATGATATTCCCTCTCACCCGGAAATTGAAGAAGTGCTGATCACGGAGGACGTGATCCGGGGGACCGGCGAACCGATGAAAGTCCTACAACAAACCAAAGGCGTCAAGCCTGCCGTTGGATCGTAACCCAAAAGTCGTTTCTTCCTAATTCGTTCGTGAAAAAACTCTCATAAGTATTGTCCTTTGACTCTGAGACTAAATAAACAAATGCCGGAAGAACTTGTGTTCTCCCGGCATTTGAGTCTTCCCTCCTAAGACAGACAGAAACAATTACTCAATACTGGCGGCTTGCTCCTTTTTGTTTCGACGGGCACGCCACAACCCCATCCCAACCATACCGGTTGCAAATAAAGCCATCGTGCTAGGTTCAGGAGTAGCGGTTACGGGAACCGGATCACCCCAGAGTTTAACATTGTCAATGTAGGCGCCTTCATAGTTTCCAGAGTAGGAGTCCGAGACATCAGTCCAAAACCGCAACTGAAGCTTGGTGTCGGTGGCAGAAGAACTTAGATATTTCGTATTCCATGACCATCCACTTCCTCCCAAAGAATGACTCGCAAGTTTTGTCCAGGTGTTACTCCCTAACGTTCGAAAGTCCACGTACAGCTTGTCAGAATAGTCAGAGGCAGAAAGAGGCTTAAAGTCATACATCAAAGATATGTTCTGATAACCACTTGTATTAATCCAACGAGTGGCCGCCGCATCAGGAAGTCCTGAGAGCGAATCTCGAAGCTGGAGGTGGTTGTAACTAATAGCAACATCGTTATAGCTTTTTTCAGTTTCATACCATCCATTACCGACTGTCGAACTGTGGCCATAATAGCCCCGATTGAAGTTATCTTGAACCACCCATGATTACCAGAGCGGCAAGACCCGCGGTCAAACCTTTTGTCAGGTTGCGTGAACGACTAGAGATACTCATAAGAACCTCCTCATAAAGAACGCGAGAAAAATAAATGTTATAAAATTAGTAAACGCCTTGATAGCCTTAATTGAGCAAGCCCAATGCCAAGACGACCCATTGCATTCAATGTATTGAGATAACAATGAAATTTTATCGGACGAACTGTATATCCAGACTAATAACCTAACAATAATGGGAAAGGCTCGAATCTTGAAATGACTTGTAAAGAAACTTTTTACTTTTCGGGTGAGTGATGAGAGGCTTCACATGATCGTTGAATGACATCTCAACGGTTGATGTATTCTATTCATCTATTGATGCGGTTTTTGTATTTTTTTTACTAGAGGATAAACAGGAAGGTTTTCTGACAGGGAAAATCAAGGGAATCAGAATATTGAAATCACGATCGTCGTCGTTTCTGTAACTTTCAATCGATTAGAGAACGCCTGAGCAGTCTGTTGATGGATGCTTGAGAACTAGACTTATACGGAAATACTGACGGAAATACGCGAGAAAGATAGATTGTGTCTGGGAAAGGGAGAAAGGAGGCTTAGAGGTAATTTTGGTACATCACGGTTCGTGAACAACGTCAAATAATGAACTCTCATAAACAAGAAGTGGATAAACCATTCACTTAGACTACCCCGTCTCTTCATAACCGCAGCCTTCTTTTTGGCAATAGATACGACTTCCGGCTTGTTTGCTAATTTTTTCGACCAAAAATGGCGCCTGACAATTCGGACAAGCTCGCTTCACCGGTTTATCCCACAACGCGTAGTTACAGTTGGGGTACCGGCTGCAGGAAAAAAACGTCCGTCCCTTTTTGGTTCGTTTCTGAACAAGATCCCCATTACAATCGTCAACCGGGCACTTCACGCCAAGTTTGATCGGCTTTGTACTTTTACATTCTGGATATTGCGAGCATGCCAAGAAACTTCCGAAACGACCACGTTTGACGACCATCGGGCTTTGACATTTATCACAGACTTCGTCGGTCACTTCAGCAACTTCTTCAACAATCTGAATGACTCCGCTTTCGTCCTTTGTAAATTGCTTGGTTGTCTTACATTCGGGATATCCTGGGCAGGCAAGAAAGTATCCACGTCGTCCCCACTTAATGACCATGTTCTTTCCGCATTTTTCACAAATAATTTCTGTTGGCTCTTCCTTGCCTTTGACCCCTTCCATCTTTTCTTCAGCCACACCTAATTCTTTCGCGAATGGCGAGTAGAACTCTTTCACCGTCGAGATCCAATCTTTTTCACCTTCTTCAATTTCATCAAGTTCACTTT
The DNA here is from genome assembly GCA_021603905.1 of Nitrospirales bacterium. Lineage (GTDB taxonomy): Bacteria > Nitrospirota > Nitrospiria > Nitrospirales > UBA8639 > JAGQKC01. The sequence goes on along the minus strand of BQIU01000029.1, from coordinate 23,804 downwards.
CCATCTTTGCAGTAAACTTCACATCGAACACATCGGGAAAGTGGCTCACCAATCGATCATTCACCATTCGCCCAAGCTCAGTAGGTTTAAAACGCGCCTCTTCTTTTTCGACATATTGTCGATCTTGAATCGTCGAAATAATCGTGGCATAGGTCGAGGGCCTTCCAATGCCCTTTTCCTCAAGTTCTCTAATTAATAAAGCTTCATTGTAGCGTGGCGCCGGCTGCGTAAAATGTTGTTTAGAGAGCAAACCCGGCTCTTCGCTTTGCACGAGCGTCAGATGTTCACCTACTGAAAGTTCAGGCAATCGAATGTCCTCGTCGCTCACACTCTCAGCCTCACTAATTGTCGGAGATGTGACTTGATCGACACCTTCAACATACACACGACGAAACCCATCAAATTTCTCTACAGTTCCTGTCGCACGAAATCCATACTCATTAGCCAGGATGTCAACTTTTGTCACGACATCAAGGCCCTGAGCCATTTGAGCAGCGACAAATCGATTCCAAATGAGTTTATACAGTTTAAAGAGATCTGGCTCTAAATAGGAACGAATACCTTCAGGGTCACGTTGAACAGCTGTTGGCCGGATGGCTTCATGAGCTTCCTGTGCCGCTTTTTGCGTTTTATAGACATTGGGTTTCGCCGGTAGATACTGATCGCCGTAGGTTCCCTGAATATAGTTTCGTAATTCTTCCTGCGCTTCCGGTGCAATTCTCGTGGAATCCGTACGCATGTAGGTAATCAACCCGACCTGCCCTTCTTGACCGACCGCAATGCCTTCATAGAGACGCTGGGCTAACATCATGGTCTTCTTCGCCGAAAATCTAAGCTTTCGCGCCGCTTCTTGCTGGAGTCGACTTGTGATAAAGGGAGCTGACGGATTACGACGACGATCTTTTTGCTCAATATTTGATACGGTAAAGGTTGCAGCTTCTAATGCTTGTGTAATGTTATTGGCCTCTTCTGTCGTCCGGACTTCAATTCGCTCTCCACGAAACTCTTGCAGTCTGGCCTGAAAAGGCGGAGGATTCTGCCCTTGTAATGCCGCAGTCAGCGTCCAATACTCTTCCGGTTCAAAAACTTCTCGTTCCGCTTCCCGCTCACAGATCACACGAACCGCCACTGATTGAACCCGTCCCGCACTCAATCCACGACGAATTTTTTTCCATAGCAGCGGACTCAACATATAGCCCACAATCCGGTCAAGCACTCGCCGGGCCTGCTGGGCATTCACCTTCTTCATATCAATCACACCAGGAGATTCCAGCGCGCGCTTCACGGCTGATTCCGTGATCTCATTAAACAGCACACGGTACACTTGATGACCTTTGGCATTCAGTTCTTCCGCAATATGCCAAGCAATGGCCTCTCCTTCACGGTCAGGGTCCGGGGCCAGATAAATATTTTTGGCATTTTTCGCATGAGTTTTAATGTCGGTCAGGACTTTAGTCTTTCCTCGAATGACGACGTACTGCGGTTCAAAATCATGCTCGAGGTCAATCCCCAGTTTACTTTTTGGAAGATCCTTAATATGTCCAACTGACGCAATCACTTGATATCCTCTGCCAAGGTATTTCGAAAGCGTTCTGGCTTTTGTTGGAGATTCGACGATCACCAGGGATTTTCCTGCAGACGGTTTCGCCGCCAGTTTTTTACTCGGTGGCGACTTTTTGGCTATTGACGTTTTTTTCACAGTTGACGATTTTTTTGCTGCGGACGTTTTTTTCGCAGTAGGCGACTTTTTAGTCGTTGACGTCTTTTTTGCACCTGATTTCACCACTGACACCTTCTCCTCTTCAAGTGACTTCATAATCGATTATCGAATAGACGTTCGAATGTACTGGGAGCCAGCTAACTGACGAATGACCCCTTTCATCTCCAATGACAGCAGAACACTCATAACGTCAGAAGGGGAACACCCTGCTTGAGAAAGTAATTCCTCGAGAGAAATTGGCTCAAAGGAAATACGGTTGTACAGTGCTTCTTCTTGCTTATCAAGAAAAGGCATTGGTTCACAGGACCTATCTTCTCTTGCATTCAAGCGTTCCCGAAACGAACCTTCAAGCTGTGGAAGCAATTCTTCCAGAATATCTTCGAGACCTTCTACTAACTTAGCCCCTTGCTTGATGAGATGATGAGGGCCACGACTCGTTTCATTCGACACAGTCCCTGGCACAGCAAATACCTCACGATTCTGTTCAAGCGCCAAGCGGGCCGTAATCAATGATCCGCTTTTTTCTGTTGCTTCCGTCACCACCACTCCAACGCTCATGCCACTAATCACTCGATTTCGTTGCGGAAAATGATAGCCATGCGGAACGGCCCCAGGTGAAAACTCTGATAAGACGGCTCCATGCTGTTCGATGCACTCGCGTAACGACTTGTGCTCTGGTGGGTATGTTCGATCAATACCACAACCTAAGACGGCTACCGTACGTCCCGTCGAACAGGTTAATGCTCCTTGATGAGCCGCTTGATCAACCCCTCTCGCTAACCCACTCACAATTGTGAACCCGACTGACGCCAGCTCCTGGCTCAACATACGAGTGAAAGCCAACCCAGCAGGAGTCGCTTTCCGTGAACCCACAACCGCAATTGCCTGATGATCCACTTCATCAAGCTGCCCTGTCAAATACAGAAACGGCGGAGGATCGGAAATAGTCTTTAAGCGTAACGGGTACTCAGCATCGAGAATCGTGATAACTGAGAAGGCTCCTTGTTCAATGGCCTTGACTTCCCGTTCGATCGCCAAGAGCGTTTGATCATCCGGACGCTGTGTCATTCGCTGAGCAGCAGGTAAACTGAGTCCTTCGTGAGCCATGAGGTCTCCAACGGACGCCGCCTGAACAGCTTGCGGTGAACCAAATCTCAAGATAAGCCGAGAGACCGCTCCTGGCCCAACGCCTTTGGTCGCTTTTAACGCAAGCCATGCTGCAAAATCCTCCCTCATCCATCATCACGCAGATCGACTGGCCGCTCGCGCCTCTGCACGGTCGAGACTTCCTCCGACAACCATGATGTCATATTGTTCAAGGTTGAGAAGTGGATCTGCCTTAATGACAATTTGGCAATGGTATTGTTGTTCTAATTGCTCAATTCCGACATGCTCAGCATCAAACAGGAGTTCCACGACGCGTGGATTGGCTCCGATGACAAGGCGTTGCTGACCTCGTGCACTACCCACCCTTCGGATTTCTCGAAAAATGTCGTAAATAACCGTCATGGCCGACTTCGTGTACCCGCGTCCTTCACAATCATTACACACATCAGAGAGCGTGCGAAGTAAGTCTTCTCGAACTCTCTCGCGCGAAATCTCAATGAGGCCAAGATCCGAAATACGTGAAATTCGTGTTTGAGCCTTATCAGAAGCCATGGCTTCCACAAACGCCCGATACACCTTGTCACGGTTTCGCTCTCGCTCCATATCGATAAAATCAATGATGATCAGTCCACCGATTCCCCGTAACCGAATTTGATAAGCAATTTCTCCTGCCGCCTCGAGATTATTTTTGAGAATCGTTTCTTCTTGATCTCGTTTACCCACAAACCGTCCTGTATTGACATCAACCACCGTCATCGCCTCAGTATGGTCGATCACGATATGACCACCGGATTTCAGCCAAACCTTTCGGCTCAACCCACGGGCAATTTCCAATTCAATGCCAAGATAATCGAATAGGCCTTCATCTTTTTTATCATAATGGTGCACTCGAGAGGCCTGTTCTGGAAGATACCGCCGCACAAAGTCTTTGACCTCATCAAAGTCTGGCTTTGAATCAATAAGTAAGCGATCTACTTTTTTGGTAAAGAGATCGCGAACCACTCGAAGCGTCAAGCTAAGATCTGTATGCAAAAGAGCTGGAGCTGGCTCTCGATCATACTTTTTGATGACATCTTCCCAGAGCGCACTTAAAAACTTCACATCTGAAGAAAGATCCTCTTCAGCCACACCCTCACACACCGTCCGAACAATATAGCCAAATCCCGGAGTTCGGATTCGTTTCATGATTTCTTTGAGCCGGGAGCGTTCTTCGTCATCAGCAATCCGGCGAGAGACACCAATGTGATCCACGTTTGGCATGAAGACTAAAAACCGACCAGGCAACGACACATAGGTCGTCACCCTGGGACCTTTGGTTCCAATGGGGCCTTTAGAAATCTGCACTAACAACTCTTGCCCTTCTTCTAACAATTGCTCTATCGGACGAGCCGTCTGACGACGCGGCCTGGGCATATCAGGCCCTTTTTCATCTTCCTCACTATCGATCAGCGTGTCCCCGGGCTCCGTGCCGACTGACAAGTCAGACACATGCATAAACGCGGCACGATCTAATCCAATATCGACAAAGGCCGCTTGCATGCCTGGAAGCACCTTCACCACTTTGCCGGTATAAATATCTCCCACAAAGTCCTTCTTTTTGGCCCGATCCACGTACAACTCAGTCACAACTTTGTTGTCCAACACGGCCACTCGTGTTTCTTCTCGAGTCACATTGATGGCAATCTCAACACCCATCAGCACCTCCTCTCCCCTCATCGTCGGGGGAGATATCACATCGAACCTTCACACCAACCTCCCTTTCACCATACTTGTTTTCACACGTCTTGCCAACTTAGGTCAGTGTTAACCGGTGACGTTTCACATTTAAGAGCAGTCCAAGCGCGGCCAAAGTCATAATCGTCGCACTTCCCCCGTAACTCATCAAGGGTAATGGAATACCGACAATCGGGGCTAATCCGACCGTCATGGCCAGATTGACGAGGAATCCAAAGGCAATTACACACACGACTCCCACCGCGAGGAGTGCCCCAAGCGTATCCCTGGCCTTGGAGGCAATCTCTAACCCCATTAAAAATAATCCGGCATACATCGTCAATAAGAGCAGCACCCCTAGGAAACCCCATTCTTCCGCAAACACAGCAAACACAAAGTCCGTATGCCCTTCCGGAAGAAATTTAAACTGAGTCTGGGTTCCCCCGTAAAGCCCCTTTCCTAGTAACTCGCCAGAACCAATCGCAATCCTGGACTGTAACCCATGATACCCTTTTCCGCCAGGGTCATAGTTCGGATCGACAAAACTCAGTATTCGTTCCTGTTGATACCCATGTAATGACCCCCATACACCTCCCCAAGCAAATGGAAAGAGCAGTAAGGCCGTCAGGACGACCAGACCAAAGGCTCGCGACCTCACCCCAACAGCTAAGACCAGAACAATATAGATCGACAAAAAACTCAAACTACTTCCGAGATCCGGCTGCTTCAGGATTAAAAGAAAGCCTGGCAACACAATTAGGCCGGGAAAGACTAGACGCTGAAGCCACCCGACTCGGTGTTTAACCCCATAATACGTCGCCAACGCCATGATTAGGGGAATTTTCACCAACTCAGACGGTTGAACAGCAAGTGGACCTAGTGGAATCCAACGCTGCGACCCGCGGCTACTTTTCCCGGCAAACAGAACGATAAGCAAAAGGATCAACCCTATCCCATAGAAAATATAGGAAAACCGAGAAAGCTTATGGTAATCAATCCCTGCCGTCGCCACAAAGACTAACGAACCAATCACCACCCACATACTTTGCTTCAAATAAATGGGAATGCCGGATGAGGGATTGGCCGGTGTCACACTATAAATAGACAAGATTCCTATGGCCACAATCCCAAGAATAATTCCCAAAAAACACCAATCGAATCCATCAAACCCACGACGTAGCCTATAACGATCAATCATAAGCTCGGCCGCTCCTCTAGTGGTTTAGGAGACGACTCTACCCCGTCTTCGTGTCCTACAGATTCAATTTGCTCCTCTGATGCCATTTCCCCACCTGAGGTAAATTTCACATGAGCCTCAATCAACTCTTTGGCGATAGGGGCTGCCGCGGAACCACCATGGCCCATATGCTCGGCTAAGACCACCACCACAATGGTCGGCTCATCCACCGGTGCATACGCCACAAACCATGCATGATCACGAAACTCTTTCGGAATATCTTTTTCTGGGCCTGATCGCAACGCGACAACCTGGGCTGTCCCGGTCTTACCCGCGATGGAGACCAAAGAAGACTGGGAGCGTTTGGCCGTGCCTTTTGTGACCACCGCTTCCAATCCCTGACGAATTTGCTGAAAGACGGCCGGTGGTATCGGTAATTGCCTGCTTGACGATGGGACCACTTCTTCCATCATCCCGGTTCCACGCTTTCGAATCGCATGAACGAGCCGAGGGGTGACCACACGGCCGTTCATGGCGGTGGCGGCAACTACCTGAGCCATTTGCAAGGGCGTGGCAGTCATGAACCCTTGTCCAATCGAGACAGAAATGGTTTCACCAGGATACCACGGTTCGTTTTTCACTCTTCGTTTCCACTCCCCTGTCGGAACGAGTCCTGAGCGTTCAGAAGGGAGATCAATTCCTGTTTTCTGCCCGAGACCAAACTGCTTAGAATATGAGGCAATGGTCTCAATACCCATTCGATTCCCTAACTTATAAAAATACACATCACACGATTGGGCTAATGCATCAATCAATTCGACCGACCCATGGCCTCCACGCTTCCAATCTCGATAGGTCCGTCGACCAAACCTAAAACCGCCCTGACAAAAAACCTCATCGGTTCCTTGGGCCGTTTGCGACCCTAACACTGCCGCGGCCATCACAATTTTGAAAGTTGACCCAGGAGGATACTGCCCTTGAATCGCGCGATTCGTTAACGGATGTCTCGCATCATTGAGAAGCGACTTCCACTCGGCAAAGGGTAATCCGCCAGATAACGCCGTCGGGTCAAAACTCGGCCGGCTTGCCAGAACCAAGACACCTCCTGTACGGGGATCAAGTGCGACAACGGCACCAGCTTCATCTTCCAATAAATCTTCAGCCAAACGTTGAAGACGAATATCGAGCGTCAGATAAAAATCATCGCCGGCACTGGGTTTACGGACAGAAATCGACTGTTTTTTATGGCCAAGCGCATCAACCTCTAGAAGTTCACGGCCTGACACACCTCTCAGCGCCCGGTCATATGTCCGTTCAACGCCGTATTGTCCGACCATACTCCCTTGATGAAGTCCCTGATATTCCTCCTCCTTCAGTTTCGCTTCGGAGATCTCTCCGACATATCCAATAACATGCGAAGCATACCCACCGATGGGATATTTTCGCAGGTACTCAGGTTGAATAAATGTTCCGGGAAGTGTTAGGCGATGCGATTCGACGATGGCCGCCTCTTTGAGTGATAAGCCGCCTTTAATTTTGACCGTCGCACTTCGCCTTTGCGCAGAGAGCTTGTCCACTAAATCTTTCTCTGTGAAATGTAAACGCGCAATGAGTTCGTCAACAAGCGCGTCTCGATCATTAACATCTTCAAGAGAGACGTAGAGGTTAAAGCTCGGGACGTTATTCGCGAGAAGTTGACCATGACGATCATACAAGAGTCCTCGAGCCGGCTCTAGCATGATAGACCGCGTCCGATTATCTTTAGCCATTTCCTGATACTCATGCCCATCACGAACTTGCAATTGCCACAGGCGAAGCCCGAGCAAGGCAATCAGCAACAGTAGCCCGATCTTGATCAGAATCAATCGGCCCTGAATATCAACTAATTCGCTCGCTTGCTGATCGCTTTCTAGCATAATCCTTGGTCTTGTCCCTCGAAGGTGATGAACTCACTCTGCCATGAGCCATTGTTATCGAAAACTGGAGAATTCCACTCCAGAATCAACAAAGTTCAACTTACTCAGCATCCAGTACACGCCAAAAGCCAGTAACGCATCAAGCAGCCCCTGGGGCAGAAGAATTGTTCGAAGCTCCTCGATCAGCAACAACCAATCGGTATGCGGTCTTGCGGATATGAGTGAAATGACCCCGCTTGCACACGATAAGAGAAACGTGGGGAGAAAGATGGCTTGCGCTGTGGTGTTAGAAAGAGTCTTCGCGACCATCCCAGAAAGAAAGCCCGCGAGCCCTTTGGTAATGAGATTGACGATTCCCGCGCCGCCTGAAAATAAATCCTGGATAAACCCTAACCCCACACCTAATCCAAGACCTCGCCGTTTTCCAAAGAGAAACCCCACGAGACAGGTGGCGACTAAACACAAATCAGGTTCCACCCCCCATGGACTGATCCGACCCAATACCGTGACTTGAATCGGCACCAACAAAAAGAGAAGAGTCAAATAGAATACACTATACATAAGGCTCACATTATCGTACGGGCGCAATCATCGGGAGAAGTTCCGAATCTGTCAATTGGCCCGATGCCGTGACCACGAGAACCCCTTCGAGTTTGGAGAAATCCACCATCGGATGGATTTCTGCTGATTGAAACAACTCCGCATCACCCGTTTCCAATTGACGAACATGACCAATCGGAAGACCTCTTGGATAATCTCCCGTCAACCCTGATGTGACCACCATATCACCAATTTCAATTGTTGAAAGAGGCGGCAAATATTTCATCCGCACAAATCCTTGCGCCGTTCCTTGCACAATTCCCTCATCACGACTGCGCTGTATCATTCCCGCGATGGCAATATTGGGATCTGTTAACAGAAGCACAATGGCCGTCGAAGGATTCACGTTTACCACCCGCCCGACGACTCCGGTGGCAGCAACCACGCCCATTTCTTTTGAAATCCCATGTTCGCTTCCTTTGTCAATAATAATGGCGCGGTACCAATTAGTGGCATTGCGTCCAATCACGCGTGCCGCCACCGTACCCATTGACGCCTGTTCTTGAAAATCCAACATGACTGACAATTGTTCGGAAACAATCATTTGCTCGCGTAGTTGACTGATCTTCGCATTTAATTGATCGACCTCTTGCTGAAGTTGAAGATTTTGTTCATAGACACCCTGTAAGGCGAGGTAACGATTCCAGACGTCTCGAATGCTGAAATCTAATGAGGATAAGCCTTGAATGGGGACAGCAAGGAATTGCGCAACAGGATGTCTAATGCCATCGAGGATCCCTTGAGTTTGCCGAGGCAATAACAGAATCAGGATGACCGCAGCGGTAAGAATGACCAAAAAAACTCGCCGCACTCCAGAGCTTACGATGCCCGTGAGACCTGACTTACTCATGGCATTTCTCTATCATCAACGCTGGACAGAGGACATGGTCGACACGCTCCTTAGGAGAGCCAGTTCATCAAGAATCTTCCCCACACCAAACACTACCGACGTGAGCGGATCATCAACGGTGACAATGGGCAGTGCGGTTTCTTCACGAAGCCGAGCATCAAGACCTTGCAAGAGAGACCCTCCCCCAGTTAAAACAATCCCGCGATCAATGATATCTCCGGCAAGTTCGGGTGGCGTATTTTCAAGCGCCAGACGAATGGCACCAACGATCGTGGCAATCGAATCCTGCAAGGCGTCTCGTACCTCAGTATCATGAATTAATATGGTTCGCGGGATCCCTGAAATCAGGTCTCGACCTTTCACGGCCATTTGCTTTTTTTCAGGAAACGGATGGGCAGAACCCACTTCCATTTTTATACGTTCTGCCATATGCTCTCCAATCAAGAGGCTATATTCTTTTTTCAAATAACTGATAATGGCCGCGTCGATTTGATCACCAGCAACTCGAACCGATTCGCTGTACACGATGCCTCCTAAAGAAATCACTGCAATATCCGTCGTGCCCCCCCCAATATCCACCACCATATTCCCCGAAGGCTCCGTAATGGGAAGCCCTGCTCCAATCGCCGCCGCAACAGGTTCCTCAATAAGATAGACTTCTCGTGCTCCTGCCAGTTCAGCTGACTCCTTGACCGCTCGCTGCTCAACCTGCGTAATACGCGAAGGGACGCCAATCACAATTCGAGGACGAACGAGCGTATGCCGCTTATGAACTTTATGAATAAAATAACGAAGCATGCGCTCAGTCATATCAAAATCCGCAATTACCCCTTCTCTCATTGGTCGAATGGCCACGATATTTCCTGGCGTTCGGCCAATCATTTTTTTGGCCTCTTCTCCGACAGCCAGAATTTTATTACTGGAGCTTTCAATTGTGACGACAGAGGGCTCATTCAACACGATACCTTTATTCTTCATGTAGATCAGCGTTGAGGCCGTACCAAGATCAATCGCCATATCACTCGACAATAAACTGAGAAAATTACTGATGAATCCCATGTACTACGTTCCTTATCACACTCGCTCAGCCGTATATTGAGCCATGAACACTATCTCTGCATGTTGATGAGTAGCTCGACCTTTTTTGATCCCATGCATTAGCCAGCTTGGTATCAGGACATTATAGAACAGAAAATCACTATTTCTTCACATCTCCACACACGACCTCCAACTCAATCAACAAGATTAACGTTTCAGTCGCAAGAATCACGATTGACGAAATATCAACCCTTTAATAGAAGTGTGGAGCTGTGGACAAGTTACCAGGATGGATTAGACTGGTGAACGGGTTTGGCTTCTGAACACAACAAGAGGCCCTGTCAGAACTCTAGCAATTCCGCCTGAGCTCGGACGTCCCTGCTAATATAGCAAATCTCATAAGTTATGACAAAGATAGAAATTTTCCTTGAACACTCGTATGAACAGAGACTCAAGTGCCACGGACGTCTAAAAATCGTGAGTGAACGATGTACATAGACTTGCCAGAGATATGGAAATTGGGTTATTAGAATCAGATCAAAATCAACTAAGCGTTAGGATCGCTCATGTCAGCCAAGACTCTCTTTCAGAAAATTTGGGATCAACATGTTGTTCAAGAAGATTCTGATGGAACAACCCTGCTGTATATTGATCGTCATCTCGTCCATGAAGTGACATCACCGCAAGCCTTTGAGGGACTCAGGATGTCCGGTCGGCGACCTCGACGTCCGGCAGCGGCGTTAGCCGTCCCCGACCATAATATTCCGACAACCGATCGTCGCCTCGGTATTGTCGATCCTATGAGTGCAAAGCAAGTTGAAACGTTGTCCGACAATTGCCAAGAATTCGGGATTACCTTGTACGGCATGAATGATGTTCGCCAAGGCATTGTACATGTCATCGGCCCTGAACAAGGATTGACCCTGCCTGGGATGACAATTGTCTGTGGCGACTCCCATACATCTACGCATGGCGCATTTGGGGCCTTGGCTTTTGGTATCGGCACCTCTGAAGTTGAACATGTCTTAGCCACTCAATGTCTCGTGCAAAAAAAGCCTAAGACCATGGAAGTGCGCGTAGAAGGATCACTCTCTAAATTCTGCTCTCCCAAGGATGTCATCTTAGCTATTATTGGAAAGATTGGAATTGGAGGCGGCACAGGCCATGTCATTGAGTATACGGGGTCTGTCATTCGATCATTTTCTATGGAAGGTCGAATGACACTTTGCAATATGTCCATTGAAGGTGGAGCACGTGCAGGCCTAGTTGCCCCCGATGAGACCACGATCTCTTATGTTCAAGGCCGACCCCTGTCACCCAACGGTCCGCTCTTTGAACAAGCCAAACAACACTGGCAAAGCTTAACGACCGACTCAGATGCGCAGTATGATCATGTCATTGAAATACGTGGAGAAGATATTGCGCCACAAGTCACTTGGGGCACCAATCCAGGGATGGTGACGGGTGTTGATGGCAAAATTCCAGACCCCAAAGATTTGCCTGACGAAAAGACACGTCACGCAACTGAACAGGCGCTCACATACATGGGCTTAAAGCCTGGAACGCTAATTCAGGACATTAAAATTGATCGGGTGTTCATCGGTTCATGCACCAACTCCAGAATTGAAGATCTCCGGATCGCGGCCAAATATTTTTCCGGTAAGCGAGTCGCTTCCGGCGTTCATGCCATGGTCGTACCAGGGTCAGGACTGATCAAAAAACAAGCTGAAACTGAAGGGCTCGATAAAATTTTTCTCGAGGCTGGCGTTGAATGGCGAGAAGCCGGCTGTAGTATGTGCCTGGCCATGAATGCTGATGTGCTGAAACCCGGCGAACGTTGTGCTTCAACGAGCAATCGAAACTTTGAAGGCCGTCAAGGAAAAGGATCACGGACACACCTTGTCTCTCCAGCCATGGCTGCTGTCGCCGCCATTGAAGGGCACTTTGCGGATATCCGCCACTGGGCATAATCTGAGGCTCAATTTTCAAAAATTTTTTCTTTCCTGACGGGTGTTTCACATATGGAACCTTTTACCACTCATACCGGCTTGCTGGCTCCACTGAATCGACTGAATGTCGACACGGACCAAATCATTCCCAAACAATATCTCAAAACGATTCACCGCACAGGATTGAAAGAAGGACTCTTTGCCGATTGGCGACAAACTTCAGACGGGACTCCCGACCCTGAGTTCTTCAGCAATCAGCCTCGATATCAGAAAGCGACGATTCTCTTAACCGGTGAAAACTTTGGTTGTGGTTCTTCCAGAGAACATGCGCCTTGGGCGTTGTTGGATTACGGCTTTCGTTGCATCATTGCTCCAAGCTTTGCCGATATTTTCTACAACAACTGTTTTCAAAATGGAATCCTACCTGTAACGCTGAACGCACATGAAGTCCAATCCCTATTTGATCGAGAAGTCATGCATAAGCCATACTCCGTGACCGTGGACCTCCCTGAACAGCAGGTGATTCTGCCTGATGGTGATCGCTACTCCTTCACCATTGACCCATTTCGAAAAGACTCCCTACTCAAAGGTCTTGATGCTATTGGTTTGACCTTGCAAAGCCAAGAGGCGATCGACGCATATGAAGTCCGTCGGCTGAAAGAATCCCCTTGGTTATTTCAAGATATGGCATAACACGAAATCCACTCGCCATTTGCAGCGCGCCTCAGACTCTTTTTGCTTTTGACTTGAATCAGGCATTCGTCCCGTCCTTTCCTTTAGCAACTGAATACGATACGGTTGTCACAGGAGAAACTTCTCCCGAAGCTCACGTCCGCATGATTCAGAAGGTCATGCGAGGTGGGCTCATGCATTCATCATGGATTGAATTGACAAACGCATGAGTAGAGCTATCGCTCGAATCTTCCTTTGCTGCGTGTCAATTAGCGAATAATCAATGCCTGAACATTCCATCCTACAAGACGTACTCACGATTTTCTCCGTATCCATCGGTGTCGTATTTTTATTTCAGAAACTCAGGCTACCTTCTATTGCAGGCTTCCTGGTCGCCGGAACCTTGGTTGGACCGTATGGCCTCAATTTAATATCAGATCGTGAGCAGATTAAAGTTCTCGCAGAAATTGGAGTTATTCTTCTTCTCTTTACCATTGGTATTGAATTCTCATTGGCTCAGCTCAAGGCCTCGCGACGAGTGCTGCTCATCAGTGGCCCAGTTCAAATATTTGGGGTCATACTGTGCGTCACCATTGGAGGAGTCGCCATTGGACTTTCTGTGCAAGAAACAATTTTTTGGGGAGGTCTCCTGTCATTGAGCAGCACGGCCATTGTTCTTAAAGCATTGGGGGAACGGGGGGAAATGGATACCCATCATGGCCGTTCAACGATCGGCATTCTACTCTTTCAAGACTTGGCGGTGGTCCCCATGATTTTGATTACACCACTGCTGGGAGACGAACAGGCCGGCAATATAAGTGACATCGTTTTTATCTTGATAAAATCTGCTTTGGTCGTCACGCTAATCGTCGTCGCGGCTCGAGTCATCACCCCAAAATTATTAGAGCATATTGTACGGACCAGAAGCCGAGAACTGTTTCTGCTCACCATTATCGTCTTAGGATTGGGGACAGCCTGGCTTACCTCCCTGACTGGTCTCTCACTCGCCTTAGGAGCCTTTTTAGCCGGACTATTGATTTCAGAGTCTCAATACAGCCACCAGGCACTCGCAGAAGTTCTTCCGTTTCGAGATAGCTTTAATAGCTTGTTTTTTGTCTCGATCGGCATGCTGATTGACCTGCGTGTCATTGCCTCGCATCCAGCCTTGATTCTGGGGTTAGTTGTTGCCGTCCTGCTTGGGAAATTTCTGACGGCTGCCGGTGCGGCTCTCGCCGCAGGGGCTCCAGTACGATCAGGGATTCTGACCGGCGTGGCACTAGCGCAAGTTGGAGAGTTTGCATTTATTCTGGCACAAGAGGGGAGAAAAGCTCATCTCCTTGAGGCACAAACCTATAACATTTTTCTCTCAGTCTGTGTCCTCTCGATGATCATCACGCCATTTCTCATTCAATGGGCACCAAAACTTGCAAGACGTGCGGAAGCCCTTCAACGAGTCCATCATTGGTTCGGACACAAGGAGTCAGGCGTTCTGGCTTCAGCCCCCTTAAAAATCAAAGACCATGTCATCATTGCGGGATATGGATTGAACGGACGAAATTTGGCGCGCGTCCTTCAAGACATGGAAATTCCGTATCTCGTCCTCGACATCGGAGCAGATCTGGTTCATGCGGCCAAAAGCCATGGGGTTCACATTCAATATGGTGATGCCACGAATCCAACCGTATTGAAACAGGTTCAAATTGAACAAGCACGCGCGATTGTGATTGCCACCTCAGACCCATTTGGTGTCCGGCGAACGGTCCAACTGGCGCGTGAACTGAATACTCACATTCACATTGTCGTCCGAACTCGATACCTGAAAGAATTAGAGGAACTCCATGACTTAGGGGCCAATGAAGTCATACCTGAAGAGTTTGAAACATCCATTGAAATCTTCACACTGGTCCTTCAGTGCTACAAAGTTCCTAAGCCTGTCATTTTTGAAAAGGCGGAAGAAATTCGTCGTGAAGGATATGCGCTATTACGGAGAGCAGAACTCCCAGCTCTTGCTCATCGTTTTCGAAAGGGCGGTTTTGCCGATGTAGAGGTGGAAACCTGGAGAATCGAGGAAGATTCACCGGCGTTAGGCCATACACTCTTACAAGTTGCTATACAGCGAAAAACAGGAACGGTCGTCGTGGCCCTCACACGAAACGGAATCACCCAGTCCAAACCCTCAAACGAGACCGTTCTTGAAGCCGGAGATATCCTCGTACTCCTTGGCTCTCGTGAACAGATCCATAAAGCCATTGCGCTTGTTTCTGACATACAAGCAATATTGCCAGCGTGAGAGTTTATAGCCGTTTTGAATAACTTCCAAAGCTTGGAATGTATAATTTCGCTCTGCCTGCCTAAATTGCTCAATTGGAAATTAATTGGACTCGCTATAATCCTTTCAATATTCCGAAAGATGAACAGCAACAGCTGGCTTATGCGAAGGGTCGTCATTCAGAATGAATGAGGCGATTGAAGGCTGGAATACTCTTTAGTTGGGATCTAAAAAGAAGGGAGAAGATTCCCCAAAATGCTTGCGTGTCAGATCCGTCACCTGGCGACCACGAGCTGTACGATCAAGGTATCCGGATTGAATAAGATACGGTTCATAGACATCCTCAATGGTTACTTTTTCTTCCTGAACTGCTGCGGCAATGGCTTCGACTCCAACCGGCCCCCCCTTAAACTTTTTGATAATCGTTAAGAGGATTTTTCGATCCATTTCGTCGAAACCCGCTTCATCAATGCCCAACCAGGTCAAGGCGTCACGGGCCACCTCTTGAGTCAGAATCCCTTCAGCCTCCACTTGAGCAAAGTCGCGTGCACGCCTAATCAACCGATTGGCGATTCGAGGAGTACCCCGTGACCGGCCAGCAATTTCTGCTGCCGCCTCAGGCTTAATCTCTACACCAAGAAGTCCTGCCGTTCGTATGACGATCAATTGCAATTCCTCTGGAGAATAGAAGTCGAGTCGATAGACCAACCCAAACCGTTCACGAAGCGGAGAAGTCAGCGAACCGGCCCTCGTCGTCGCGCCAATGAGCGTAAAGGGAGGAAGGTCGAGTTTCATCGTCCTCATCGATGGCCCCTGCCCAATGACCAGATCAATTTGAAAGTCTTCCATGGCGGGGTACAGTGCCTCTTCGACAGCAGGAGGCAATCGGTGAATTTCATCAATAAACAGCACATCTCGCGGTTGGAGATTGGCTAAAATGGCTGCAAGATCGCCCGCATGTGTCAGAACTAAGCCGGAGGTCGAACGGATGGTGCCTCCCATTTCATTGGCAATCACATGAGAAATTGTCGTTTTCCCAAGTCCTGGCGGTCCATAAAAAATCGCATGATCAAGGGCTTCTCCCCGTCGAGAGGCGGCTTCTATACAGACGCGGAGCGATTCCTTCATACGTGGCTGGCCAATATAATCACGTAAACGCTGAGGACGTAGCGTGCCTTCAAGACTCTGATCATCTTCGAGAGCCTGAGTGGAAAGAAGACGTTCACTCATGGAAGGGTCATCCAATTGGAGGTAGCTATCACAATTCACTAGCCGTCTGAAACACGAGGGGGTTCAATGCTGAAGAATGACTCCTTTGTTAGGAAGGAACCTTGAAGTCCTGAATGGGAGAAAACCCTATTGCCGACACCACGAATATCTGTCCTTAAAACGAGTTATACAAATCAGAACACCCTAAACAAAATTCGACATTGACGCTACTATCAAGAAAATTTACGAGAAAGCCTTTTTCTTCATAGAGCAGTTTAGCTCCCATCAACGTCTCGTTTTTAAAATCTTCATTTCCCAGCAATTCGCGGATTTCTTGGGCGGTTTTCGACGTCAACACTGTTCGAAAAATTCCTCGAACTTTATGGCTAAACCGATCATTCATGAAAATTAAATCGACTTTCCCGTCAACGATACGCACACCAGCCATGGCTCCGGTCGGCTTGCTCTTATCCCAGAGCAAGATGAACGTGCCTTCTTGTTCGGCACGAATCCCGGCAATTTTCTCTTCGAGTAACAGTTCAACAGCTGTGGCTTCGGGATCGCCTAATTTCACTTGGTACAATGAAACTTCGACTGCATCGATACTTTCAGGATCTTGCACACTATTACGGGTGAGCTCATAACGAGCCCCAAAGGCGAAAGAGGCCTGAAGAATGAGACCGGTTATCAGCACATTAACAAAAAACTTGAAAGTTCCATGATTCATGAGTAGCCCCCAGAATAGTAAATTAAATTTCGGGAAAATAGTTGAGGAAACATGGCATGAATGATCACGAGCGGTCCCCTGCCGTTGGGAGACACTCCAAAAACGATTGTATCTAACGCTCCAGGTCCGGTCAATAATGGGTCATATCTGGCCCTGACGGCCTGACAAAACGTGCTCGTGGCCGTATGGTATACTCCGGAATACGTATGAGTGGACACATCACGATTAAAGGTGCTCGCGAGCATAATCTCAAAAATCTTGACCTCGAAATCCCACGTGATCAATTTGTTGTCATTACTGGCCTGAGCGGATCCGGAAAATCATCGCTGGCCTTTGACACGATTTACGCTGAAGGCCAGCGTCGTTATGTCGAATCGCTTTCCGCGTATGCCCGTCAGTTTCTCGAACAAATGGGAAAGCCCGATGTGGATTCCATTGAGGGACTCTCTCCCGCTATTTCCATTGAACAGAAAAATACGAGTCGTAACCCCCGTTCCACAGTCGGAACGGTGACGGAAATTTATGATTACTTTCGACTTCTCTATGCACGCATTGGTCGACCATTTTGTTATCAATGCGGGGACCCCATCACCGCGCAATCCGCACAACAAATGGTTGAAACGATTCAACTTCTTCCTGTCGGGACAAAATTTCAAATCCTCGCCCCGATTGTGAGAGGACGAAAAGGGGAATACCGCAAAGAACTGCTTAACGCCCGACGAGCCGGCTATATACGAGCACGCATTGACGGGCAGATGACAGAACTCTCAACAGAGATCAAGTTAAAAAAGCAACATAAGCACACCATCGAAATTGTTGTCGATCGCTTAGTCATGAAAACCGATGACGCATTCTCACGACGACTGGCTGATTCGATCGAATCCGCACTGAAGCTTGCCGAAGGGCTGGTTGGGATCCTCACCGACAACGACCAAGTGTCACTCTACAGCGAACATTCAGCCTGCATTCGATGCGGAGTCAGCTACCCAGAGATCACACCACGAATCTTTTCATTTAACAGCCCACACGGGGCCTGTCCGGCTTGCGATGGCATTGGTGTGACGATGACTGCAACGTGCCATGAACACGAGGATTATTCACATCGAGACCCTTGCTTCACGTGCGGAGGAACTCGACTCAAACCGGAAAGTTTAGCCATCAAAATTGCCAACCAGTCCATTGCCGACGTGACCAAACTCTCTGTTCAGGATACAGCTGACTTTGTCGATATCCTTCCGTTAAGTGACCGCGAACGATTAATTGGACAACGGATTCTTAAAGAAATACGAGAACGATTAGACTTTCTTATCAATGTAGGCTTGGAATATCTCACCCTTGATCGACCAGCTGGATCACTCTCGGGGGGGGAAGGTCAACGAATTCGACTGGCCACACAAATTGGGTCCGGACTCGTTGGGGTCCTCTATATTCTCGACGAACCGAGCATTGGTCTACATCAACGCGACAATCAACGATTGCTCCAAACCTTGCTTCGGCTTCGAGATATGGGCAATACCGTCGTCGTAGTCGAACATGATTCAGAAACGATGTTGGAAGCCGATCATTTGCTAGACTTAGGACCAGGAGCTGGAGTTGAGGGAGGGTACCTGATCGCGCAAGGATCGCCCAAGGCCATTATGAAAAACCCCGAATCGCTGACCGGGAAATACCTTCAAAAGACGCTTCAGGTATCCCTGCCAACTCGTCAACGTTCCGCGAAGGGAATAATAAGTATTGTCGGGGCGAATAAATTTAATCTTCAATCGATCACAGCCAATATCCCGCTCGGACTCTTGACCTGTGTGACCGGGGTGTCAGGATCAGGAAAAAGTACCCTGATCATCGAAGTGTTGTTTCATTCTCTTTCACAAATACTCTATCAGAAAAAACCAAAGATTGACGGTTGCAAGAGCCTGAAAGGTGTCCAAGCGTTGGACAAGGTCATCGATATCGATCAATCCCCGATCGGAAGAACACCACGATCCAATCCAGCAACGTATACCGGACTCTTTAGTTTCATTCGTGACCTGTTTGCCAATTTACCCGAATCGAGGATTCGCGGGTATAAACCCGGACGATACAGCTTTAACGTTAAAGGCGGACGATGCGAGACATGTCAAGGCGACGGATTAATTAAGATCGAAATGCATTTTTTGCCGGACGTCTATGTGACATGTGAGGCCTGCAAAGGCAAACGATACAATCGAGAAACACTGAATGTTTTGTACAGAGGGAAAACCATCGCGGATATTCTGGATATGACTGTGGCAGAGGCTCTGGAGTTCTTTGCTCCTTTCCCATCTATTCGAACGAAGTTACAAACGTTAGCTGATGTCGGATTACAATACATCAAGCTCGGTCAATCAGCCACAACACTTTCCGGCGGTGAAGCCCAACGAGTCAAACTCTCAAAAGAGCTTTCAAAACGCGCAACCGGAAGAACCCTGTATATTCTTGACGAACCCACAACCGGGCTGCATTTTGCCGATATCCAACGATTGCTCGAAGTGCTCAACCGCTTGGTCGAATCGGGCAACACGGTATTAATCATTGAACATAATCTCGATGTCATTCGCAATGCGGATTGGATCATTGATTTGGGGCCGGAAGGCGGTATCCGTGGAGGCACCATCGTGGCCGAAGGACCTCCCTCGCACATTATGAGCGTGACGAAGTCGTGGACGGGACGCGCGTTACGAGAGGACTTTCAATAATCGCGAACGTTGGATCGTTAAGATGACTTCTTCGTATAAATATTCAACCCGATCTTTTCCTCTTCTCGGCCCGGAATCGTGACATTGCCTTCAGTCGTGGCAATAATCGTCGTTTTCCCAGACGAAGACGGGCCAAAATCTTTTGAAAGATCGACGGTAATCGTCAGCATATTTCCTTCTACTTTCATATCAACATTTTTCATATCGCACTCCTCATTCAAGCAAGAGAAAATTTCCAAAACTATAGCGAATTTAAAGAAGTTTCGGTCGAGCCAGCATGACTAACCAAGCGTAATTACCCACATCAAACATTAAAAGTTATTCAAACGGCTATAGTGTTTCATGCAAACACGAAGTCTCCAGGCAAATACCTATTTCGAAACATCCACACAAGCCATGCCAGGCACATTGAGGTTTTATCGATCACGACACGTGTCTTTGCGACAAGATGGCAAGTGACAGTAGGACTAGTACGCCTATCATGTACGGGAGTAAACAGGAGTACAGAGTAGCCTTCAGGCCTTGAGGGCTTAACCCATCTTGGCGATTACCCGACTCTCCTCTATTTTCTTTATACACAAACTCATAGGAGAGAATAACAATCGCTAAAGTCAGTGCAAACACTCGGCTCATTTGTGGCCATGTGTAGATGCCCCCCATAATAAAGTCCATCGTATGAAACCCACTGAATAAACCCAGTAAGGGGGCGACGATGAACCGAATGAACAGCGAGCCATAGCCCTGGCGTGGGGCCATCATGGAAGAAACTCTAGCGTCTGTCTTCATGATTTGAGAACGGTGGCGTGAGGATCAAGAGGCGCAACGGATGCCGACCCAGTCGAAGTTGATTGACATGACTGACACACCCGAGGTCGTTTTTTTAAAAAAGAAACTTTTCCGCTGACTAAACAACTATGGTGAACAAATCGCTCACAAAGCGTACAGCGCTCCCATCCACCACGTAACAAGGTAAAATTCCTCGACAACCCTTCACCGCACACCCCACATAATTCGGGAATGATCGCAAGCGTCATAGGCTGCCAAGTGCCTGCTCGATTTCGTATGCTCATAACCTTGTAAGTATACTGAGCTCTTGCTTCGAATACAATCAACCTGTCAATAAATGAGAAAAGAAGAGAGACGTCGGTTCGTTATTTCTGCCGTCACCACAACGCTTTCTCTGGCAAAGTTGTCAACCAGAAAAACTGAGAGTAGACGTGTCAATCTTTCAACAAAAACTCTCACTCACTCCCGTATCTAAAACGATTCACCCTGTATGACTTTGTGCAATGAATCTAAGGAGTGATGACTTCTATGGATGTTGGAATAAATGAGTAACCCTATAAAATGTAAAGGGTTTTCCATAATTCATGTCATGGAACTTTTCTTGCTTATTCTTGCTTACTCGTAACGTGACGATGAATGAAACAGGGGGTATTCTGATGAAAGTGGTCTGTTCGTGGTGTCAGAGTGAAGGTCGAAAGACTTTTCTAGGCTTGAAAGCGTCAAGAGCAGACTCTCGCATCAGCCACGGAATTTGCCAGAGACATGCAGGACTGTTACGAACGGCAGAATTCACTGCGGAAAGAATGAGACAACCTTCTTCTCAAGAAATTCATACACGTCAGCCTCAGCCCTCAATCACTTTTGGAGTGCCTGCCACTCCTGCTCACTAACAATCAGGATTCTCGGGAACGCCTGCGAGGAGCTTGTCGGGCATCGTTAAGACGACTTTTGACCATAGCCAACCCGAAGTTTCCAACGCGGATCGTACGACGATAGTCAATCCAACCATAGAGAAAAATACCCATGACTAAGATGAAGCCGACAATGTATAATTCCACTGAATTTCCAAACATATGCCTACTCTTTTATGATATGTGAATGATGACAACCTCTGGCTGTTCTTCCTACCATGGATTATCGGTGTCACTAGAGGATTCTTGAGATTTTTGGTCGACCTCGCATACTGACTGCTCCTCATTCGTATTTTTCAAGATTAGACGGTCTTCACCAAAGCCTTCCTCACGAATCGCCCCGTTGCTACTTGTTTCTTTCGAATTCTCGATAATCACCTTTTAAGCTTGACCAGACTGTGTGTTGAACACTCTGCCTTTGAGATGAAGAAGGGTGCTTCCGTATTTCGAATCTCGCCGGATATAATGAAGAGAACGCAAATAAAAACACCGGGAATACATCGCAATGACCAATAAAGAAGCGAGCGAAATGAGGAAGTGGGCATGCAAGAACGTCAAACAGCAATTCGATTGCCCAAGGAAACAGAACCGTTATGTATAGTTGTGTCACAGATACAGGTCTCATACGAACAATCATGATCATGTCTGTATTGGCCCTAACGATATCTGCGACGTGGGAATCGACTTCCTCTGCATTAAATTTGCCCACTACTGCTCAATCAACGACCGATGTCATCATTGATGTGAAAACTCGAAAGTTTGAGCCTGAGATGATTTCACTGCAGCGCGGGAAGAAAATACGATTAATATTGAGGAACAAAGATGCTGAACTCCATGCATTTGTGCCCGTAGGGCTGTTCCTCGAAACAACACATCAGGTGAGTGGGAATGGAGCCCCTCAATTCGGCAATGAGGGGCTCCTCCGTGTCTTGCTTCCTCCAATCGGACAAACGGAAATCTCGTTTACGCCTGAAAACGCTGGGACTTTCCCGTTTCTCTGTGATCTCCCAGGGCATGTTATGCAGGGCACCATAGTAGTGCAGGAGTAAGAAAAGGTGTGGTAGAGTTCAGGGTTTGCAGTGTCATAAAGAGGGCTTTTACGAACACAGTGATAACGAGATGCTGGAAGGAGTAGCGGTCGATGAAAGAGACTTTACGCCAAGATACAACGTGGAGACGTCATACACCTATGTTACGGCTGGGCAATCAATGTTTCCTATTTGTCGCATACATGCTAGCGGTCAGTCTTATGGGTATCGGAAGTCTAGCCTGGGCCTCTAACAGCTCAGCGACAGATGATTCCAACCTGTTTGCCACGGTCAAACAGTACGCCGAGGCGGTATCCCAAGGCAACGGCCTAGAGGCAGGACAGCTTGACTTTGTGTGCCTCTACAAAATGAAGCAAGAAGAAAAGCTGACTGACGGCAACTTTCCTGCTGACTCCGATCCAGTCTATGACTGGTGCACCCAACGACGGGCGGACGCCCACAGCCGTGCCATTCAACATGAAGATCGTGCACTCGATGCCGTGTGGCCAGGGAAAGGACGTGTGGTCGACTTCGAAGATTTTCAGCGATTTTTCATTGCCGAAACAGGAAGCCGACAGTTGCCCCCGTCATTTTTTGTCATGCATCAAATATCGGAGCTTCAGCCTGACGCCCCATTTTCAATGGAAAAATTGAGTACAGGCCCAATTCCTCATGCATCCTTTAAGCTTCAAGACAATGACCCTGTGCTGGCCACCCCTACAAGTTTAGTGACCGTTCGCATCAGCTATCCCAATCCCATGACGTCTCCAGTTTCTAATGCCTCAGGGTCGAAAGATTGGGCGGTTCCCTATAAAAAACCACAAGGTATTGTGAGAGCGGTGAAGGTGAAATGGGTCGTGCTGTCGAACCTCAAACAATTGGGATTCCCTGTAGATGAAGCGGTATTGGATATCCCATTGGAGGGACCACATGGCACCACGATTCCCTTTGTGATCGAAGCGGGGGGGTATACACCTCACTCGACAGAATGGTGGGGACCTGGCGACGCACCCGAGGCGCTCCAGGCCGGACTTGAACAAGCGAAAACCACTTCTGATCCAAAAGAATCCTTGATGTTGCTGAATCGGATTTTGTTGGTCAACCCACGATATGAAGAAGCCCTTCAGGTATTTGCAGACCGTTTATACAACGGATTACTGAATTATGGTGAACGAAATCACGGGGTACACATTGAGAAGGAGTTGTTAGCTCAGCGGTTTAATGAACTGTACTGGACGGTGCAATCACAAACTGATCGAATGGACTTATCCCTTGACATGGGAATGGGCGGAAAAACTGAACCTCAGGCCGCCGATTATTTGTATCGTATGATCCCGGTCATGGAAGTCTTGTCCTCCCTTCAGCCTGGTGATTTTGAAAACCGTCGCCGTTTAGGCATTGCCTATCAATGGACAAAC
>BQIU01000028.1 GCA_021603905.1 Nitrospirales bacterium | reverse complement strand
AGTATGAATTGGACAAACAGACGGGACATTTGAAAGTCGATCGTCCTCAACGTTTCTCGAATATTTGCCCATCGCTGTATGGCCTCATTCCTCGAACGTGTTGTGGAAAACAGGTTGGAACGTTGTGTGCCAGTCGGACCGACCGACCGAATGTCGTGGGAGATGGCGATCCGCTTGATATCTGTGTCATTGCAGAAAAAACCATTACCCATGGCGATGTGCTTCTAGAAGCCAGGCCCATAGGAGGATTGCGCATGATTGATGGTGATGAAGCCGATGACAAAATCATTGCCGTGATGAAAGGGGATGTGGTTTACGAGAATTGGCACGAAATTGAACAGTGTCCCCCTGCATTGATTGAACGACTCAAACATTATTTTCTCACCTATAAAGACATTCCGGGTTCGACTCACCGTCACTGTGAAATTGCCGAAGTCTATGGACGAGAAGAAGCCTATGAAGTGATTCGGCGAAGCCAAGAAGATTATTTGCTCGAATATCCAAGTATTGAAGCCCTCTTGACCACCCCTCTCTAAGCCTGCCTTTCTGTTTGTCGTACGAAGCTTGTCCCTTTTGCGTACCGGATCCTCCTAGAAGTCATTCTGTAGAGATAAGACCTGATCTTCTATCCCTTGCTTGACTGTGTACGGTGTTCAGCCAGACCTTCCTCAGAATCGGAGATACATGTCTGAACACCTCTGGTCCCGGTATCCACATTGCCAAAATTGATAGAATCCAGTGTGGCCTCCTTCCTACATGAGGGTTGCCAAATTCATCTGAAGACCCTACGCTTAACACTAAATGTTTGGCAAGACATGCTCCGTAGCATGATTTTTGCGTGTTTTGGTGTGAAGAACAGGGAGGTTGTGGAATTTTTCTATTCTTAATATTTTTCTTTCTAGAGATATGACCGTATGGAGGACTATCAATATGAAGCATTTTTCCTATGTGCACATCGGTGTCATTTTCGTCTCACTCTTTCTGTTGTGGGGATGTGAAGACGCACCTCAAACATCCCTTTCTGAGACTCAACAAGCCTTAGAAGACGCTCGGCAGGCGGGTGCTGCGGACACCGCTCCTCATCTATTCGGCCAAGCCGAGGATTTTTTTCAACAGGCAACGGATGAGATTCAGGCGCAGGGTGATCAGTTTGGAATTTTTCGCGACTACTCCAAGGCGCAGGATCTATTGACGCAGGCCAAAGTGACAGCCATTGAGGCAAAAAATAAAGGACAAGCGCAGGCGAGTCTCCAGCCTGAAATGGTTTCAGAAGATTCGGAGGGTGAAAAGGAGGAGATCATTCGTGCTATCACGGAAGCACGGGGAATGGTGAGACAGGCGAGCGATCTTCTGACGAGGGCCCCGGAGGGAAAGGACGTCGAGTTGGTGTTGCAGATCATGGAAATCGATCTTCGTTCTGCCGAGTCCTCACTTGCTGAAATCCCTAAAGATATGACGCCTCCAGACTATGCGATGGCTCGAGAAAAAGCCGAATCGGCCAACAATGTCGCCTCACGAGTGCGTGAACAGATTCTCCAGGCGATAGAGAAGGCCGAAAGAGAGGGGTCGTAAGAACGTGGGTTGCATGGATAGTTGGAAGGCACTGAGATATTCTGAGAGACCTTATCGTCGGTCATGTGCAACATAACAGTGTTGTCGAGAAAAAGATAACGGGAGACGGTTGTGTATCGAGTACTACGTTGGATTGAACGAACCCATTGGCGCACGGTGTTGACGCTCTCATTCATGTGTTCGTGTACCTTATCGCTTGTGTTTGCCGGTACCGTGAATGAATCAGTGGAACAGCCGAGTTCGGTGAACGTATCATTTAAACAGGGTGTCGGGCCATCTGAGTCCAATCGTTCTCGCCCGACGGTAGAAGAAATCACTCATCATGCTGCCAGAGAAAAACCCCAGACCGCAGCAACGGGACATGCACCCAATCTCCCTTCTTCGACAAGCATGGACGAAGAAATTTCACTCCTTGTAGATCTTTCCAAAAATTTGTTACAGGTCAAGCGGGGTGATCGAGTGATTCGTACGGCCTTAGCCGCCACGGGAAGCGGCAAGATATTACACGACCCGCAAGATCCTTCAAGAAAATGGACATTTGAAACACCAAAAGGAAAATTCACCATTCAGAATAAGTTGAAGGATCCAGTATGGATTCGGCCTGATTGGGCGTTTATTGAGAAGGGGAACCCTGTCCCAGAGAACAGTGAGCACCGACTGCTACCGAACGTGTTAGGTGATTATGCTCTGGGTTTTGGTGATGGATATTTCATTCATGGGGCACTGTATACCTATTTGCTGGGATTTAATGTTACGCACGGATGTATCCAACTCAATGATGAAGATCTAGAGTATATTTTTGAGACCGTTCCGGTCGGAGCGACATTAGTGATTGTCTGAGTTCATAAGGTAGCGGTTGATGGTGCCATGGGCTCATGATCATACATTGCACTCTTCATAGAGATACCCCTGTTCCGTGTCTAGGTTTTGGAGAACACTATGCAAAAACTGTTAAATGGCCTTCGAATTTTTCAACGTCAGGTATTTAAGGAAAAACAAGAATTATTTCATACGTTATCTCGTCAGCAAGAACCGCGGGCGCTGTTCATCACCTGCTCTGATTCACGGGTGGATCCCACGATGCTCACGCAAACCGAACCTGGAGAATTATTTATTCTTCGAACGGCCGGCAATCTCATCCCAACCTATGGGGCCGCGATAGGCGGAAGTACGGCAACCGTGGAATATGCTCTTTCCGTGTTGAACATCCAAGATATCATTATCTGCGGACATACGGATTGCGGCGCCATGAAAGCCTTACTCCACCCGGAAACGCTTGAAGGATTGCCGGCGGTCAAAGTGTGGTTACAACAGGCTGAGACAACTCAGAGGATTATGGATGATCATTTTACGCATCTCTCTGGAGACGAATTGTTCGAAGCGACGATCAAAGAAAATGTGATCGTGCAGTTAGACCATCTTCGTACCCATCCAGCAGTCGCCACAAAACTAAAAAAAGAGAATCTCCGACTGCATGGATGGGTCTATTCCATTGAATCTGGTACCGTGTGGATCTATGATTTTGGAAAAAAAGAATTCTTGGAATTGGAACGTGAGATCTAAGTAAAGAATTCTGTTTGTTGGAACGAATTACTTGCAGCGTATCAGCGTATTGTTGTCTGTGTGATGAAAAGTAGTTTCTTGTCCATAGATTTGCTGTTGGGTATCTTCTGCATAGCTAAAGCGGTCTTCGCTGTGAATCGTTACCGCAAGTTCATACCGTACCGTCTTCACATGCGTATCAAGATAGCGGTTTGAGAGCACCCCGTACGTTTCCGATCCCGCCTCGGCTGTCATGGTGAATGATTTCGTGTTTGCCTCGGCCGTTCCCCCAGCATTGACCGCAATGCCTCTCGGAACAATAAAGCAGCGTAACACCTGTTTAGCTGCTGCATCCCACAACCAATACCCGACTTCCTCATGAAAGGGGCTCTCAAGGCCCATGGGCCAGGCTGTGGTTCGATAACGTAGGGCATTGAGTGTTTGTATTCCATTGACCACAGGCCCAAAAGGTTCAAAGAGAATCTCTTCCCGAAAGGGAGTTTCTTTCTGCCCTTGGGTTTCAAAAGGAGCAGTATCGATACCTTGATCGCCTTCCCATGTTCCAGCTAGGGGGTCCTAAGGGACCGAGATTCTGAATCAGTTCCGCATCGGTCATGTCAGCTTTCTCCTTTTACGAATACACCTGTTGAAACTGTATCGTCTCTCTGTGAATGCCTGTTAGTTTTTCTCATTCATGACGTCCAGACTCGGAAAGATTGCATCCAGCGGAGGCTGTGGAGAATGGCTCCTGCCAATTTCGGCACACTGAGCTGAATAGGCCGTGTGTTCATACATTGCAAAACATAGTCTGTCGCTTGAGCTGTGCTCATCATCAATGGTTTGCGTGCGGCCTTCGGAAGTTTCGTATCAACATACCCAAAGCGAATGTTGGTCACATGGACGCCATGTGAGCGAAGTTTTAAGGCCATCGCGACCAAATAGTTACTGAAGGCCGCTTTTGAGGCGGTATAGGATGGGGCATCTTCATTATAAAAATCGTCAGCTAAACTGGAAAGCCCAATGAAATGTCCGTGTTTTCGACTGATCCAGCCTGGAGTCAGGGCAGCAAAGGTTTTCACCATTGCCGTGAGGTTCACTTCAATGACTTGGGCTTCTCTGGAAAGGTCAGGGAGGGTAAGTTCTGAGCCAATGGCTGCACAATAAATGCAGGTATCAAATGGACCCTCTTCTGCGATCAAGCGCTGTAAGAGATCTGGATACTCTGGGGTGGAAACATCAAGCACCTCATGGCGAGGACCATTGTTCCCCAGCGGGCTCGGACTGCGAGAGATACCAACGATCTCATCACCTTGTGTGACGAGTGCATGAGTGACGGCAGCGCCAATGCCATCTGAATTGCCAATAATCAGAATTTTTTGTGGCATGAATGAACGAAAGAATTTGGTTTCGTATGGGGTAAGACTTTCACTGATCAAAACAACAAAAAACAGACTTGTCAACCGAGAAAAGACAACCTGTACATTTTATTGTGGGTTGGCTAGGATGGGCCAAAAGTTTCATGCGACTCATCTACGTTGTCTTTTTTATGGTATGAATGTAGAGCAAAATCCTGAGGCAATGACACCGAATTACTTTTACTAGAGGCTATGGGACTGGCCGATTCAGAGGAGCCTCATTACCCGCTATGACTGAACCAACCATTATCTGCCCGAAGTGTCAGACCGAAATCAAACTTACTGAGTCGCTTGCTGCGCCTCTGCTTCAAACGACAAAACAGGATTATGAACGGCGGTTAGCACAGAAAGATGCCGATTCAGCCAAACGTGAGGCAGTGTTAGGTGCACGGGAAGCGGCAATAGTAAAGGAACGGGAAACGCTGGATAGTCAGGTAGCTGAAAAACTCAAGCACGAACGTGTTCGAATTTCTGCGGAAGAAGCGAAGAAAGCTAAGTTGGCAATTGGAACTGATCTGGAGCAGAAAGACAAGGAGCTATCTGACCTGCAAGTTATTCTTCAACAGCGTGATGAAAAACTTGCCGAAGCACAGAAAGCCCAGGCCGAGTTAATCAAAAAACAACGTGAATTGGATGATGCGAAGCGTGAGTTAGACCTTACGGTAGAGAAACGGGTGCAAGAAGGACTCACTGTCACGCGAGAGCAAGCGAAGAAAGAAGCCGAAGAGTCGCTGAGTCTCAAAGTGAGGGAAAAAGAACAAACGATTTCATCGATGCAAAAACAGATCGAAGATCTCAAGCGAAGAGCCGAGCAGGGTTCACAGCAGTTGCAGGGGGAAGTGCAAGAGTTGGAACTGGAATCGCTGCTAACGACCAAGTTTCCGTTGGATCAGATTCAGCCGGTTCCGAAGGGCGAGTATGGCGGGGATGTGCTGCAACGAGTCATGAGTGGATTTGGTCAGCCATGTGGTACGATTTTGTGGGAATCGAAACGAACGAAAAACTGGAGCGATGGTTGGCTCACCAAGTTACGCGAAGATCAGCGGCAGGCCAAGTCTGAGATCGCCGTGATCGTCAGTCAGGTGCTGCCAAAAGGTGTGGAAACATTTGAACTTGTTGATGGCGTGTGGGTCACGCATCCCAAGGCTGCCTTCCCTGTGGCCATTGTCTTGCGTCATACACTCATGGAAGTCGCGTCAGCACGACAGGCATCCGAAGGGCAACAAACCAAAATGGAAATGGTCTACCAATATTTAATGGGACCACGCTTCCGTCAGCGCGTGCAAGCCATTGTGGAAGGTTTTACCTCCATGCAGGAAGATCTGGATAAAGAACGCAAAGTGATAACGAAGCAATGGGCCAAACGTGAGGAGCAAATCGATCGCGTCATGCAATCCACCGTCGGCATGTATGGCGACCTCCAAGGCATCGCCGGAAAGACCCTGCAAGAAATCGAGGGGCTTGAGCTGACATCATTGGATGGGCCCAAGGATGAAGGAAATGATACCAGCGGGAAGTTATTTGGGTGAAAATAAAAATGGAAAGCTTCATTCATTAATGCGTAAAGATCAGAAGAAAATTGTGATACTAGCTGGTCCAAATGGTGCTGGGAAAACCACGCTTGCACGAGAGTTTTTGCCGAAGGATGCGAATTGTCCACGGTTTATTAACGCCGACCTCATTGCCTATGGCTTGTCTCCATTCAACCCGGAACTTGCGATGATCCGCGCCGGAAGGTTGATGGTAGAGCAAATGACATCGTTTGTTCGCAAGCGAGAGAGCTTTGCGTTCGAGAGCACATTGAGCGGATTGAGATATGCGCGGCTTATTCCGCAGTGGCAAAAGAAGGGATATCTTGTGAAGCTTATTTTTCTTCGGTTAGATCACCCCCAGATTGCTATTGCGAGGGTTGTCGGACGCGTGGCTCATGGTGGACATGATCTTCCTGAGGAAGTCATTCGAAGACGATTTCGGGCGGGGTCTCGTCATTTTGAACAGACCTATAAAACGTTGGTGGATCGGTGGATACTCTATGAGAATTCCCAAGAACGCCCCATCTGGGTTGAGGAAGGCCAAAATACACGATGACCAAAAGACGTCCTTCTGTTATAGATTCTGATTTTGCCAAGGTAGGGGCTGCGCTAGAACGGGCTGCGGCGAATGCCAAACTACAAGGACTCCAGACCAATACTCCAGTCTGGGTCATTCGTGATGGGGTGATGGTTGACCTCGTTGCGGAAAGTAAGAAGAAAAAACGTTCCAGGGTAAATATTATCAAGGGCGGGATGAGCCGTGAACGACTCGCGAAGAGAACCCCTAAGCGTTCATAGAAAATGAGACCGTTAGGTGGTCATTTGAAATTTCCGTTTAGCATGAGGTTTTTGGTCTTGCCTCCTCGATCCCTCCTCTCAATGTAGCACCTAAATCATCTTGACAAATAAGACCTATCTGAAAAAATGAGCGAATGCTATGGAATCCTTCACAGGCTTTATAAAACAACCTCGACATTTGACATGTTGAAAGATGATGGAAAGAACCAGAGTGGCAATTTTTCGCATCGAGTTTGTAACGAAAGAAATTCATGGCGAGATGCAGGATTGGATTACTATCGCGCAAGCGGAACCGTGGTCTTGAAGGAACTTTCATGAATAGGTGGTTAGTTATTTTCCTTATGGCTACGGCTTCTTGTGCCGAGGTAAGCCGTACTGAGAAGTCGACTGTGGAGGAGAGGGTTCTTTGTTCTCACTCATGGTCTCAATTCATAGAAGAGAATGTGCGAACGGGCGATGGACAAGCGCACGGTCCCGACATTGGGTCAGATGAGTGGAAGTCGGTGGTTGAGTTCAAGCTTGGTATTCGGGACAAGCCGAATGTTCCGAATCGGGACAGCGAAGCTTGGTGTCGTCATATCGATCAGATTGTACAGAGCAGATTTACATCATCAGCAAAAAATAATGATTTCGACCAAGTGTCGAATTCAACAGGTCCCTCGTTCTCCTGTGATAGTGTTCCAGACGATAACGTCGAAGCCATGATTTGCGGGGATACGGAGTTGTCGGCGCTTGACCGCAAATTCTCCGGCGTTTACGCCGCCGCATCGAAGAAAGCGACGAACGAGCATCCTCCTGTGCTCGAGGCAGAGCAACGGGGGTGGATCAAAGGACGTAACGATTGCTGGAAGAGCAATGACAAGCGCGGATGCGTTCGAGATGGGTATAGACGCCGCATCGCCGAATTGCAGGCGCAGTACCGACTGGTGCCATCTAACGAGCCTGTGCGCTTCGTTTGTGACGGCAATCCCGCCAATGAGGTCGTTGCCACGTTCTTCCAAACCGATCCTTCTACGTTAATCGCTGAACGGGGAGACAGCATCTCGTTGATGTTCGTACAGCCAAGCGGAAGCGGTGCGAAATACCAGGGCCGCAACGAGACCTTTTGGGAACACCACGGCGAAGCATCGATTACCTGGGGCTATGACGCTCCAGAGATGCACTGCAAGAAGGCATCTTGAGGAGGAGATTCGTTCACCAATAATTTAGCGTGACCAGATACTGTTCAGAGAAAAGTTAAGCAAGGAGGACTCCATCTACACCGGTGTGGGTCATCTGAGATCCTACTAAAAGAGGCGCTACCCCTTATGAGAGCCAAAGTATATTTGTATGCCCAGAATTACAAGAACCGTCTTTGATGCCACACCATATCACCCAACGGGCAACCGTCGGGAAGATATCCTTTTTGATCGGCGGCAGAATGAAGACATGGTAAAGGGTAGCGTCCCCTTTTAAAGGAGAGGAGTCAGGTGGTAAGTTATTTGGATGATAAGTTTTCTTGACCGTTAAGTCGGTTCAATCGTGTCTTGCATCAAGTCGATACGTTGCGTAGCATGTGATGAACGATGAAAACATCCTACAGGATTGTGGAATTTCAAGAGACAGTGATGTATCGGCGGAATGTCGTCTCGCATGTTTGGTAAAGCTCAAAATCATTGAGGCTCGTTCTGACAAAGGAACTCAATATATCGTACAGAAAGGCTTGACTCATGAATGACCAACAATTACTTGATCGGCTCACGATTGATCCCAATATCATGGTTGGTAAACCTATCATCAAGGGAACTCGCTTAACGGTTGAGTATATTCTCAATCTTTTAGCGCATGGCACAACTGTCACAGAAGTGGTGGAGGAATACGAAGGCCTTACACAGGAAGATATTCAGGCGTGTTTGTTGTTTGCCACCAAGTCTTTAGAAGACACCGCGTTCATGCTCTTGGCAGGGAAGGAGTAAGTGCGCTTTCTGGTGGATGAATGTATAGGGCCTGTGGTAGCCCGCTGGTTACGAAACTCACACCATGAGGTTTTCTCAGTCTATGAGGAAGCACGAGGGATGACGGATAGTGAAATTATCCAAAAGGCGTATACCGAAAACTGGATTCTCATCACGAACGACAAAGGGTTTGGAGAAAAAGTGTATCGGGAACTTCACCCACATCGGGGTCTAATTTTCCTGCGTCTCGAAGATGAACGGGCGACGAACAAAATTGACACGATTAGAAAAGTGCTTGAACAGTATTCCGAGCAGCTACCCAATCAATTCGTTGTGGTCACTGCAACCCAAGTTCGATTTGGCCATATTGCTTAGGTCAATTTAGAGGCATCGTCTACAATACCCTGCAAGAAATCGAAGGCCTTACGAAGTTTTGTCGCGTTGTTGGATGAGGGAAAAGCAATCGATGATCAAAGACGCCCTTCTGTCATTGATTCTGATTTTGCCAAGGTCGGATCTGCGCTCCAGTGGGCTACGGCCAAGGCCAACAGCAAGGATTCCAGGCTAATACGCCAGTCTGGGTCATTCGTGATGGGGTGATGGTTGACCTCGTTGCGGAAAGTAAGCAGAAAAAACGTTCCAGGGTAAATATTATCAAGGGCGGAATGAGCCGTGAACGACTTGCGAAAAGAACTCCTAAGCGTTGAAGGAAAAAAGAAGCCATTGGGCGTTCATTAGGAATTCCTGCTATAGCCGTTTCAGTTATACCGAAACGTAAAGCGTCAACTTATACAATTTTGATATCCAATACGTGATATAAAACATCAATCATTGTCAGTAAATCCAAGCGGGTATAACCTTCCGATGTTTGAGGTCTATCGCTGCTTCAATTAACTTACAATGTTTGCTGTGGGTCATGACGCAGGGTGACTTGGATACCTATAATGCTGACATCAAAATGATTATTAAGTCGCCATTATCGATTGCCCATTAGTAAATCTTGGCCTTGAGAGTAATCGTATTCAAGGGCTGGCTCGACTGGAACTTATAGAAATTCGCTATAGTATTACGCTTTGGCAGTCTTAATAATTAACTGGAAATTAGTTGGATTCCCTCTAGTCTCGGCTTAAACCAACTCGTGGGTGACGTTTATGATGACGAATAACTAATACTCTGACCGTTTCCGTGTCGAGAAGCCGAAAGTAGACGGAGTAAGGGAAGCGATGCACCAGACAACGTCGCACGTCTCGTTCGATGATATGGAATTGGCGTGGATTGCGGAGAATGCGGTCAATCGCCGCATATACCTCAGATCGAAACTCCTCACCCAATCCTGTACGTTTCTGATTATAGTGTGTTTTTGCGTGGTTAAGATCAGAGGTCGTACGCGGATGAAACTCTATGTTCATTCAGCGGTGTCGGTATTTGTACGTCGCAAGAATTCTGAATGGGTAAGAGGTTGGACTGAACTGGAATTCAACTCAGCATCCCGTTGCTGGGCGAGTGTCATCCCTTCTTGATCCTCCAGGATATCCATGCTTTCGGAATGGGTCTCCAAACTTTCCCAAACTGTCAATGCGAGACGTTCCCGTTCTTCTGGGGGCAGAGCTAAAATCTCTTTTTCAAGTCTGCTTACGTTGCTCATAGAAAAAATTATAACACGTTCCTTCTCCGCAGGAAATAACGGAAAAGGACAAAGCCCGGGGAGTCTATTAGACTAGTCTTAAGAGTCTAGATACTTACTTTATCATGCTTTTCATCACTTAACTCAAGAAACGATGTCCGTTTCGAATTTTATGAACCACTGCTTTACTAGATCCCGCTACGATTCATTGCATTTATCTGCATGCGCATATTCAATTCATGTACGGTAAGGCAACAAAGGGTAGCGTCCCCTTTTTGTGGGCGGGTGAGCAATCACCCGCCGCCACCCGGCCCTTTTCGAAAAAAGCTAGAAACTGATTATCCATTGGAGATACGTCGCCTCCCTTCGGAGGCTATAATGCCTAACGCGAATAGCCTGACGTACCTGGTCAAAAATTGTACCCGAATGACTTGTCGTCATTGCAGCCTAATTCCTGGAGAAGCTCTATACATTTATGTATAAACCATTGACGAAATTTGAAAAATCTAGCATATTTTATCAAATGCCGTTAGATAATACGGCATTTGGGCCGTCTATTTCTAGTTAAACGTATACGAGTAGTCAGCAATGGATGATGTTTTCAAACAAATGACCAATTCATTTTTCAGCCCTGAAATACAGGGTTGTTTATCTGCCGTTGAGTCTATTGTAGGATATAAGCTTGGAGCTTCTGATCGACAACCATTTCTTTATTTTCATAATTATCTTACAAATCCCCAGCCTGAGTTTATTACTCTATGGAGGAATGATTCTTCGCAGAAGAAGTGGTATCACAGGTTCACAAACGGAATGGGCGATGTTCAGAATACACTCGCATGTGTTCTTTATCACCATGATCGCCTCGTAGCAATTGAACGTGAGGTTATGGAAGGCATTGAAAGATACAACTATAGGCAGGCGCTAGGAAATTCGACGATAAGTCCGGGTAATACCCTAATATGGGACTTTGAGTATCAGGCTTTTATTCTAGCTGTTAGGCGTTGCCTCGATTATCTTGCTAGAGCAATCTGTACGTACTTCAAAAACGATTTTCATTCTTTCAGAAGGCTTG
Organism: Nitrospirales bacterium; assembly: GCA_021603905.1. Lineage (GTDB taxonomy): Bacteria > Nitrospirota > Nitrospiria > Nitrospirales > UBA8639 > JAGQKC01. The sequence continues at coordinate 31,592 of BQIU01000028.1, read as the reverse complement.
GTGATTTTCTAAGTAAGCAAAACAAGCCCCTGGTAACCACTCATTTGATAGAACTTCATGAAAAGTACAGTTCTGAGTTTGATTTCGTGCTATCCGAGGGGTATAGAAAGTCGATCCGAGACAAGATATCTCATTACGAATATGTGCCGGTGGGATGCATTAATCTCAGCCAAAGGGGATTCATGCTCGCAGGTGGTGGAGAGGAATTAGGTATCGGTGGAAAAAACGGTGCCGCGTTATTATCTGAAGTACTTCAAATGCACGTAACAAATATTCGAGGCTGTATTAGAGACTTTATTAATACTTACGTCGACGGTATACGCGCTGACCAACATGCCAAAAATGTTTAACAAAGCGCTGCTGTCAGACAATTTTTCCGCTGCGCTCCAAAATTGCTGCAGAGCGTGGCGTTAGGCGGTGTTACCACACTGTCGTATGATCTAACGATGAAGAGACCACCGTTATATTGTTTCTTACTCCTAGCTGTTCTTGCGACCGGTTGCGCTACGCAAGCAACGCTAACCATATATACGCAGCCGGAGGGCGCGTTCATAACGGAGCGCGGGACCGGCACATCCTTTGGCGCTTCGCCGGTAACGGTATCTTATGATCCATTAGCTTTATCAAGACACATGAATTCCAAATGTTGCTTCTTAGTGAAGGGATTCGACGCGCATTGGGTTAGCGGCGTGGTCGCCTCTCTAGGGCAAATTGAGCTTTGCGGGAGTAGATATGGAAGCTATCAAATCACCTACAGTCGAGATTCAGCAGCGCCAGGTCTCGAGCGAGACATGCAATTTGCGTTACAGGTCCAAGCGGCCAGGGCACAACAACAGCAGGCAAAAGCCGCCCAAGATGCCGCACTTGCGAGCCTCTTCCAAGCATGGCAGTCGACGCAGCCTGTTACCTGCACCTCCAACCAAATTGGAAATTCTGTTTACACCCAGTGCAGATAAACCAGTCGCCACCTAACGAGTTGTTGGAGCGAACTGCCTACCCGTCACGCATTTTGCAGGTCGCTACGCTCCCAGCAAAACCCGCGCCGGCCAACGGCAGTCGCTCAACACGGTGTTAAGCGGGCGAAGTCTGCTGTACAAATTGACACATCATGTGGTTTCATAGTCAATGAAGTTTGAACTCGTCGGGCGGATCACCAAGATTGATATAGGGGGCCGTTCGCTTGCTTTATAATACTTTCCACATCCTTGCCCGTCCGACATGAAACTAAGCTTTTTAAAGTAATAGCAAATTTAGCTACCTATCTTTCACTTCCTTACATACCTAATTTCTATCAGATTTCGCAGTGCACAACAGATTTATTTCTGACGTAATTTCATCGCTGACGCCACAATGGGCTTGGCCCAGCTCGGAGTATTGGCGAAAGCAACTGGCGCGAGAATTTTTCTTTTTTCCGTGTGCAGGACGAGCTGAAGTTTGGGCGTGTGTCCCAACAAGGGATCCCCTGGGCTGCTGTTGTCGAACATTCGAAGTGCAGTCAGATGTGGCAAAAGAGTAATGAGGTTTAAGCGGCTGTGTTCGAAGCGCTGACGGATAACATGAACGGGGATGTCATGACCTCCATGACGGACCCTCGATTGCACTCGTTTAATGTGGAGTTCAGGAGAGGAGAGCCCAACGTACCACACATGGATGCGAATAGCCTTGGCCTTAGCCTGTCTCAAAAGTCGTGGGATGGTGTTTCCGGCAAGCGTTGTCTCAATGGCAAAATCAAGGTGTTTCTTTATAGCTTGAGTGAGCAGTCTGATTCCTACCTGGCAGGCTAAGCTGTTAGCGTCTGCTTGAGTCAGTTGAGGGTTGTCCGTGAGCAATGTTCGGGCAACCTCATCGGGATTGAAGTACGATCCTCTAGATTCACGATAATGTTGCACCTGCAATACTGCTCTTCCCCGCGCCGTTCGTACCAGCCAATACGTATATGTTCGACATTAATCAAATGAGTTCCTGTCAGTGTGTAGGAAAAGGAGAAGGGTAATGCCTAACGAGCTTTTCGTGCAGCCTTAACGGCAGCGCGGCTAAGTTGGGTTGGCGAAGCCAGGAATGCGGTCTTCATGCCTTTTGGGGATTAGGGAGTTTGCATGCTGTTGAGCAGATCATCGAACTCTGCACTTAACCTATCAAGTGTGTTGGCTTGGTTGTTCACTAACGAATCGAACTCCTTATAGGAAAGAAAGACGGCCTTTGGCATGTCATAGTGGGTGATCGCCACGGCGCCTCTGTGAGACGCGTGCTCCAAAATCGAGCCAAACTTGTTCTTGACCTTGGTTGCCGCGACCTCCGGGATATCAACCAATTCACCGTGACTATTTCTAAAGGTCAGTTTTTTCATATAGATCCGTATGAATATTGCATTTAATAAGATTTTTGTCTATTTCATCCATATTAGCTATTAAGGCATACGTCTATTGTTAGCTCTAGCGATAGATGCCAATTTTCTGAAGAAGCAACTTCACAATGTGTTGAAATCAGGAGCAACATTGGAAAAGCAGACATCGTTTTTTATGGATTGGGGATGCCTAGATTGTCTCCGTTGTCACTTCTTGCTGGGTATCTTGGAAAATCGATTCAGAAGCCATTGGGTTGATCCGTATCTGAACAAGATCAATGTGGTTTCCAAAGGATAGAGCTGTTGGGAGTAGGACAACGGAGTTGCTACAGGTCAAGCTCTATGTCCAGTCCTTCTACAGGCCGATCCATGGTGTTCTCATGTGGTGAAGGTGACAAGGTCAGGCTAAGGTTTGTTTTTTAAGGAGTAGGGGCGACTGGCAGATCGTCATTGTCTGGTCTCACACGAAGACGGTCGTTCGATCGTATACGATCATTCTTCAAGTTATTGAGTCGTTTGAGTTCCGCCACGGACAGATCGAACTGCTTCGCAATGGATGTCAGCGTGTCCCCAGACCGCACGCGATACCTGTCGGCTTGCGAGGCCGATTCAGCTTTCAGGATGAGCGAGGGATTGTCATCTTCGTCTGCTCTGATACGAAGCCGGTTGTTCCAAAAGATCAAATCTCCTTTTTTCAGATTATTGAGTCGTCGGAGCTTTTGAACAGACAGGCCGAGTTTCTTGGCCACGTCATCAAGTGTCTCCCCAAATCGCACATGGTACCAGGTGGGTGGTGGCGCAGGTTCAGATTTTGGGACAAGCGAAGGATCGTCATCCTCGTCTGCCCTGACACGAAGCCGGTTGTTCCAAAAGATCAAATCTCCTTTTTTCAGATTATTGAGTCGTCTGAGTTTTTGGACAGGCAGATCGAGTTTCTCGGCCACGTCATCAAGTGTCTCCCCAAATCGCACATGGTACCAGGTGGGTGGCGGCGCCGGTTCAGCCTCGATTGCGATTGGAGCGCTATCGTCGTCTGTTCGTAACCGAAGCCGGTCTTTCCAAAAAATCAAATCGTCTTCTTTCAAATTATTCAGTCGTCTGAGTTCCTGAACAGACAGACCGAGTTTCTCGGCCACGTCATCGAGTGTCTCACCAAACCGTACGTGGTACCAGGTGGCGGATTCCGGAGGAAGTTTGGTCCACTTCTGAATTTGATCGTGGTGTTCTCGTACCAGGAGCCCCTTATCCAGAGGAACTTTTAACGAATAGCCAACCTCTACGATGGGAACGATATTTTGAAGAAGTTCTGGGTTAAGTTCTTTCAATTTTTTAAAGGAAATTCCCGTCGTGTCTGCCACCGCTTTCAGGTGAGCACGCTTATGCACCAACACTTCATCATAGGTATACGGTGATGTCGTATTCACCTTGAATCCATATCGAGTCGGATTTGACGCAATGAGAACTGCCGCGATAAAACTGGGGACATAGTCCTTGGTTTCTTGCATGATATACTCTGTCTCCCGAATTTCCCAAAAATCTCGACTGCCGCTTTTTCGAATAGCTTGCGAAATTTTCGGCCCACCTGCATTGTAAGCCGCCAGCGCCAACGGCCAAGATTGGTATTGATCAAAGAGGTCCTTGAGGTGGTGAGCCGCAGCGACCGTGGATTTGACAGGATCCCGACGTTCGTCCACATACCACGTCACGTTCAGCCCGTACGTTATTCCAGTTGGTTTCATGAATTGCCAGGGTCCTGATGCACGTGCTCGAGAGAGAGCGCGAGGATTAAACCCACTCTCGACTAATGAGAGATATCCAAGTTCTGTCGGCAGCCCGACTTCTCTGAACACACGTTGAACCAGATTTTTATATTTCTCGAATCGGTCAAGGTATTGTTGAAATCTATTGTGAATGTCATATTGATAATAATCGAGGATGCGTTTGACTGGCCGATTGATTTCGAGCGGCATCATGGCATAAGAGTGGCCAGTAGAAACCAGGAAATGCCGGGCGGGATCTTGTTGAACATGGTGTCCTTCAAGCTTATGAACAGACCAAGGAATTGCGACGTTGGCTTTGTAGCCTGCAAATTCAGCAAAGAAAGAGGTTTCACCTACGCCCGAAAAGCGATCGACCATGAGCAAGTCTTGAACCCTGCCATCAGCATCAGTGAGTGATGAAGCTTGCTGTGAAAATTCCTGAGTCGCATTCATCTGCCTCTTCTCGCTTTGGTTAGGAAGCGGTCTGTTGAACGTAGACTTTGGGGTTTTCTCTGATTCAGCTACCGCCTTGTGTGTATTGACGTCATTTTGTGCGTGTGTGGCTTCTATGATAGAGGCACTCCACCACAAGGTGGTCATGCAGCATGCTACAGAAAGAATCAAGCTGTTGGGTCGTTGTGTTGTATTCTTGATCACGGGTGTCCTGGTTTTACTGACGTTTGTATGACGATATTTCTAACCATCTCACCATAAGAAATTACTGTCAATACTTTTGCGGACTTATGAATTGCTGGAAGGCTAAGGCGTTTGGTTAGGATATATTTCACGATCGAGAGAGAAATGTGCTTTCTATCATCCTGCAAGGCAGGCTACACTATTTTTTATGCATCGGAAAGGCTGAATCGACTCGATGTCACGGTGAGTCTAGGTTGAAAAGGTTCGTGCGGTCTTTTTCATTCACTCAATTTTGCTAGTTGTGTAAAGTTATTCTAGAATGCAAGACTTTTCTTATGGGAATGAATCTCTTCGACAAGGTCTTTGGAATAGAATTTATGGATTCTGTGCCTTCGAGTGCCGGTGTGTACGAATTCAAAGTTGAAGCGAAAACGATTTATGTTGGAAAAGCGAAGAACTTACGCGATCGATTCAGGCAGTACAGAAATACAACGAGAAACAAGGCTCATAGAAAAATGCGTGAAATGGTTCGGGTTGCCACGGCCTTGACGTTCCATGTTGTTGAATCTGAAAAAGAAGCGTTGTTATTGGAAAACCAACTCATTCAAGAGCTCAAGCCCACATTCAATATTTCTGGCGCATTTTCCTTCATGTATCCCGCCCTTGGCGTAGGATATAACGACCGTGTGTTCTATCTTTGTTATTCAACAGACCCGGAAGCGTTCGTCAATACGGTATTCAAGATGCATGGTGTATACCGTTCTCGGGATCTCACGAAAGAGGCTTATTATTCTTTAGTTCGGATATTGAATTTTCTTGGACACCGTGAACCCAGCCAACGTTTGAAGAAATTTCCAAAAATACCATACACCAACATTGCTGGATTTAGACAATTACACCCTGAATTGGCTGTAGAACTTTCTGACTTTCTGAATGGGAGAAATCGAAACTTTCTTCGAGTGGTGATTAATTCATTGTTGGAAAAGACTATCGAAAGTAGTGAGGCAGGGAAGATTCAGAAAGCGGTGAATTCTTTAGTCGAATTTTTTCGTGAAGAAGCCAATCGACTGAGGAAGGCAAAAAAGAAATCAGGATATAAGAGTGAATTTCTAAGCCAAAAAGAACGGGATCGAACCTTTATCCTGGCACGTTTTGCCGAGTGATTTTCTTAGTAGCCTGGATTGTTAGCCGCATGAATTGAATTAGAGGTTGAGCCTGTCGTTGATTATTGGGCCAATAAGGATCCTGACACATTTCCGTTGTCAGTTATTTTACATTACCACCAGTTGTTGGCGTTCAGCGGTCAGGCAAGTTTTTCAAAGTGGAAGACAGCTACTGCGTAGCACGTTCTGGCACAATTAACCCAGGAGGCCTCCATGAGGCGCATAGTCGTCTTGTTGGTCATCACTTCAACATTCTTTGCCGCCCCGCTATTAGCTCAGGGGGCTACAAAGGACGAGCGAAAATTCGACAAGTCCGGCACGATGTCAGTGGACGAACGCAAAGGAGAGCCCATCACCTTCCTGTTCGACGTTCCGTATGCCAAGAGCGACAATCCCCGGCATCGGCTCGATGTGTATCTGCCGAAAGGACGAGCAACCGAAGAATTGCCGGTGATTGTATTTATCCATGGCGGCGGTTGGGTTCATGGCGACAAGTCCGATGGGGCAGGCAGGCTGATGCCCTTTCTTCGCTCTGGGCAGTATGCAGGCGTATCGATCGGATACCGTTTGTCCGGCGAGGCGCAATGGCCTGCACAGATTCACGATAGCAAGGCGGCTATTCGCTGGGTTCGGGCTAATGCCGCGAAGTACGGGTTCGACGCCGACCACATCGGCGTCTTAGGCAGAAGCGCGGGTGCTCATCTGGCCCTGATGCTTGGCGTGAGTGACGACGTGCCGGAACTTGAAGGGGACATTGGTCCATATAGGGGCGTAAGCAGTAAAGTTCAGGGAGTTGCCAATTTCTTCGGCGTGTCGGAGATCATGGCGATCATTGGTCAACCGAGCGACATTGACCGGACCCAAGCGAACGCCCCGGAGGCAATGCTCATTGGCGGCCTTTTGCGTGAATACACCGATAAGGCAAAAGCCGCCTCACCCATCACATACATCACGCCGAATGACGCGCCGGTCTTGACCATTCATGGGACAGAGGATCGCACGGTTCCCTATGACCAGGCCGTGAGAATAGATGCGGTGTTGCGCAATACCGGCGTGCCAAGTTATTTCGTCATCGTCAAAGGGGCGGGGCACGGCAACTTCAACACGGTCGCAGACGTTAGAGTCAAGGCGTTTTTTGATAAGTACCTTCGAGAAAATATCGTACCCGTCTCAACCGCGACGATTGAAAACTGGAAGCCTTAAAAAAGAACAAATATGCCATTCATTTTTTAGGGGTCAGACTCGATTAAATTTGGAGCTATTCATAGAAATTAGCTCTTCGTGAATTATTTATAACTGAGTATTTACTGCTAATCCGCTGTTTATGTAGGTATGCATATATACTCCGGGATTAGCCTCGTCATTACGACGCATGCCCAACATGGTATGAGTCGTAATCTCCTGTATTGGGAGTTCAATCATGTTGGTTCTGTTTTTTTATGCTGGACCCTGGAGGAGCACGATCGAACACACGGATAGATCTCTTGGTTGGTGAATTAATAGTACATTACGAGGACTGTTGTCTCTTTGAGGTTTCCTGATTGATCCGTGTGCGGACGAGATCAATGTGGTCGCGCAAATGGTAGAGTTGGTCGGCGTAGGACAGCGGAGTTTCGACATGCTTGACCTCTGTTTCTAGTTTGACCACGGCTTCGGCGAGTTCCTCTGACGTGGCACTGCCGGTGTCTAGACGTGACTCGATACGTTGTAGATCCTCATACCATCGATAGATGCGGGAACGAACTCGCCAACGGTAGAGAGGTGGGAAAAGCTTGAATAGAGGGATGACGAGCGCCGCCAGCGGAATCAGCATCACCACAAGTCGATCAATTAAGGTGGCGGCCCAAAATGGCAGAAAGCGCTGTAGGAACGATGGTCCACGTTTGTGAAAGCGCTGGGCTTCTTTGCTCAACGGGATGGACAGGTACTCTCCCGATGGAAACTGTTCTTCTTCGTGAAATAGTCCGGCGCTTCCGACGATTTTGGGTGCCGATAACAGCAGGAGATCGACTAACGCCGGATGCAGGTCTTTTCGAGCTATCAGCATGGCTGTCACGGCAATTAAGTTCAGTTGGGTTGGTGGACGTTCATTGGCAAGGTCGATAGCACCGGGTGGTAAGCTTACTGGAGATAAATACCGACGGTGCAGGTGATAGGCTTTTGCCCGTGGCAGGTTCATCAGCGCAATTCCTGGTGCTCGTAGCAGAGTTTGAACCTCCGACGATTTTTCCCCGCTTACCATAAATAACGCATCTAATTTGCCGGCCCGGAGAGCTTTACTGGCCGTGGCATTATTCAATTCGCTAAATTTCTTACCCGCGACATTGTTTAACACGAGTAGTTCATCCGTCAGTCTCCTCGTCCCGCTGCCTGGAACTCCTCGATTTACCCGTAGCTCGGCCAACTCCGAGAGTTTTGTTGGTGGTGGATCTATTCGGTGAAAGATCCATAAGGGTTCGTAATACAAACTGGCGAGCCCTCGTAATTTTTCGCCTCCTGGCACCGAGTCCACTGGTGTGCCGCCTTGCATCAATGCGATATCGACTGTTCCTTCTGCTAGTAATGCCGCATTGTCATCGCTGCCGGCGGTATTCAGGAGTTTGAGCTCGATGTCGTTGTCCGCTAAAATATCCTGCATGGCAAGGCCGAAGGCATGGTAGGCACCAGTGGCACTGCCCGTGGCCAGAGTGATGACCTTCGGCGGGGCTGGTTCTACAAACTGATAGGCCAGCACAAACCCGGCTAAGGCAATCAATATGGCAAGGCCAGTACTCTTGAGCAAGGAAGAGTTCATGGAGAAGGAAAACCTCCGATGTTAATAACGTCGATGTAGGAGGAGGGGGTATGATTGCGAAACGTATACCGAAATACTGAATTTCCATACCGTACTTGGGATATTACCATACTACCATTGTTGAGGGAACGCGCTAGTCAGGTAGAGTAAAAGGTTTTTCGTTTGTAAGAATTGTAGATACTTTACCTTGGAGGGAGTTACGATGAATGACATTGTAACATTGTTTTTGATGCTCTTGTGTTGTACCGAATCTTTCTCCTAGCCAGTTGAGGCTAGCCGCTACCCTGGTCCCCGACTGACTTGGCCGAGCGATTTTCCTCTATTTCATTGAGAAGATCAATGAATATCGCATCTTCAGGTTTTGTCTTTCCTTCAATCCATTGAAGTGTGTTGGTGGAAGTATGTTCTTTCAAGGTCCAATGTCCCGGACATTCGAAAACCGTCCAAGCTTCGTAATAGTAGCTTACTTCAACAACGTACGGTTCGTGGTTTCGATGCACAATGTCGAATGTAATCACCTGCTGCCCAAGTTTTTTCGCAATGCTCAATGCCAAATGGATTGATGCTTCGTTTATCTCTTGCGGATTCCAATCAATTAATCCACTGCCACTTGCTCGGAAATCGCCTGGTCGATTCATTCGTCGAAACGCAAATGCCCTATATCCAATCACAACAATTCGTAAGTCGTGATCATTGCCTGGGATGAATTCTTGAAATAAGACACAACCTCTCTGGATATCCGGCGGTAAGCTATATGACCGTGCGTCCATCCCTAACAATGCTTTTGCTGCATCACGTCCTCGTGCTGCAATTTCTCGAAGTAAGGGTCTTGGGTTTGGAATTTTTAACGACGCTACCCCTTCTTTGAAAAGTTTAGACACCCAATATTCGCCGTCTTCGAAATTGCGAAGTAAGCACACATTGTCTGAGCATATTCCGAATGCGAGCTTCAGTACGATGGGATACTTAGAATGTCCTAGAAAATCTATTGCATCTTGACGTCGCCAAAACACCCACGTTTTTGGCGTTGGAATGCCGCGTGCCTCCAGTAAATAGCGTTGAGAAATTTTATCTTCAAAGAACCAACAGGTTCGCCAGTTCGGGAAGGTGATCAAGTTTCCAGTATGATAGAGCGCTGACATCATACGTTTACCGAGTTCACGGCTTGTTGATGCATTCCAAAATGCCCACATAAACGCATCGGAACCTTGGAGCTGAGAAAATAAATGTTCTTCGTCGTACACATCGACGATTCGAATGTTATATCCGGATGCTCGTGACAATTCTACCCAGCGATGAGAAAACGATTGACGTCGTCCACTGGCTAGCGGGACATCATCCGGTTGAATGGCAATAGTATACACGTGGCCCTTCTCCTACGAACTTCGAGCGTTTGTTATCATGTATCTTTCTCGGATTATTTCAGAAAATTGTTAAAGCCTTAGGTGGCGAGGAAAAATAATTCCAGAACAAAGGAGGTTAAATAATGGCAAAGAAGACAATGACCCATTGGAACATACTCATTCCAGAAAATGATAAGAAAAGGGAAGGAATTGAAGGTGCCGATGGCCAACTAGAGCAACTGACGTTAGCTTCGATGGAGAGTCTGGAGACTATACTTGATTAACTCGATTTAAGCCCGGTGCGGACATCTCAGCTTTTGGGCCTAAAAGCCATGATCGCTGTCCGCGGTTTGACAGATTTCTCATAATTATAAAACGAAGTGCCTGTTCGTTTTTTGCAGAAGATTGTGTATGGGAAAGAGCGGCAGTTGTTTAGAATGTGATGATGCCTATTCAAGCATTGTCCATATGGTTCCTCTTTTTTCGAAGATCGTAATCTTGCACGCGTCCAATGGAGTTCAAATGGTATTCGCGAGATATTCAGTGAGGAGGACGAGCCCATATCCACCAGAAGGCAAAGCGATGGCTCCGAATATGGGATGTGCCGTAACCGGGAGGAAGGCGCCAGAATGATTATTGGTAATCGCCTCGATAGCACGCTCAATTTGCTTTCGGGATTCTTTTTCAGATGGGATTTGTTCATCTAACGGCAATAGCTTCGTCTTCAATGTGGCAAGGGCTATTGTTCTGGCTTTCTCCGCCGATCTTCGTAACCCGATGGCGTTCCCAAACGCATAGGCAATATTCAACGTTATTAAAATGGCAAGGCTCACGGGAAGATCCCAGCGATCAAAATCCGAATGCCGAGCCACAGCCATAAGAAACACAATAATAAAAGGATAATAAATGAGATGTCCGATGACCGCTGTCCGCTGGGCAATCAAGTCAATAATCAGCCATTCATGGACATGACATTTTTTTACACCTCGTTTCTTGGCCTCAAATTCTAATAAACCGTCCGGCCATTGAATCGATTCTTCGATAAGATGTTTAATCAATCGCCGGCAAAGACTCGTGGCATCCACCACAAAGAAAATCAAGAGAATCATGCTCAATACACTCAATGCTAAGACGACTTTGTTAATCAAAAAGCAAGCCGGACCACGACAAGGGGTATGAGGTGAATCAAACATTTGCATCAATAAGGAACCTACGCAGAGATAGAGAATGGCTGGTAATCCAAATCGCATCCATCGATTCTTCCAGAGCCCCAGTGATAAATAGTTGGTCCACAACTGATCAATATCGTGATGCCGTAATGGTTGGGGGACCCAGTGATGAATACCCATCAACTGCTGACGCCACGAACCCTGAGGGTGATCTTGTGGTAGCTCTGGTAGGCTGAACGTATCTCTCAATTGAATTTCATTATTACGCAGACTCCACCTCGAATATAGAAAAAAGACTCCGCATAAAAAGAAAGACCAGAGGCGTAACCCTTGTGTTGGCCAGACACTGATTCCTTCTGTCAGGACAAAGGGCTCGCCCTCCGCTCCATCACTTAAGGCCCAATATATTAGCCCGATGATGAGACTAAGGCTCGCCACCATCGCGACCCAAAACGTACGTTGAGTCACAAGCCTTACAAACATCGTCCATACATGGCTGCTCATCAAAATTGCGCAGCTCAACAAAAGAATGATTGCTGTGATGATCTGAAAGGTGAGTAGCCAATTGAATAGATTCGGATAACCTGTGTCTGGATCTAGGTCTGGGCGTTTAGGATGGGGCCCAGTGGGTGTCAGTGCACTCAAATCAAATGGACCGTAATGGCCAATCTCAAAAATTCTTGGTGGAACGTCAGTCATAAACTGTCTTTCCTCTTTCTCTTTTAAGGCTTGCTGTACGGAAAAGAACAGCGCGGTTTGATAACTGTCTCGAAAGGGGGGAATTGTTTGCTGAAGATCGTGTTGAAGTTCCAATCCAAAATGTGAAGCGACAACGAGGTTGCGGGTCCAGTCCCATTGTTCTGGGTGGACAAGAAGAGCATCCAGATCAGTTGTGAAAAAGATAGCCTGAGGAAAACTTTTTCGTAACGCCTGGAGGATCAAGAGCTTATCGTAGACATCGCTTCCGAGAACGCCAATGGCCTGAAATCCTCCAGGAATATTGGCTTCAGCCTTTTTAAGAGTTTTGGCTAATCGACGAAGGTAATCTAACTGCCCTCCACCTTCTGGGCGTTCCATGCCTACCGGTATGCGTTTCGCTTTTCCGCCTGTTTTTTCATTGAACAGATTTTCTGTTTTATTTTTACCATCGGACATAAACGGAAGCTCGCCATCCAACCCAGCCAAATAAGAGTAATGGTGTGCCCAACACGGCCAAACGTTTCGACGAAGGATATTAATGTGTTCTTCGAATTTCGACCCTGATTCATCTTCTTTCATATTTTCGGCAACAGCAACAAAGGTTCTGGGTAATACTCGTCCGTACAACGAATCCCATTCTGAAATTAATGCGACATGATGAGAACATTCCTGTTTCGTACAAGGGGCAGTGACATCGACCTTCCGCAGCTTCAATTCATCAATGAGTTCTTTAGCTAATTTTGCATCGGTCCCAATGGTCCGAATTAGAGAAATGCCTGCTTGTTTGAATTTCTCGACGACTTTGCTCATTCCAGCGGATGCTGTGGTCGTTGTAGCCGAGGTTGCCAACGTATCTTTGGAGCAAGTCGAGGGATCTCCTATCGAAGTCAACGATTTTCTAGAGTTAATGGGCGAATCTCCTATCAAGTAGGTGTCATCTGCAGTGGACCAAGAAGAAAAGATTTCCACACCCTGTAGCGGATTCAATGCAGGCAAAGAACTTTTAATTTCCTTAACCATAGTGCGAAGAGCATCAGATCTCCGTGGTCCTAAAATTTTAAATCGACTGCTCGCTGGGTAAAAATCTTCTTTGAAACTCTTAACCAGGTGAGCGAGTCCTTCTAACGGTTGGTCATTGAAGTTCTGCCCTTTGAGCCAGACAATTAAAATCTGCGGCGCCTCCTCACCAAGGCTGGGTTTGGGTTTATACCATTCAACCGGAACGACCAATGATGGACATTGTGAGGAATCACAGGGCTTCCGAGTCCAATTGAAAAAACGAATATATTCCGACGTCTCGGGCAAATACTCTGCAGCTCCAAGCGCGGAAACAATGGCATAACGATGCCGTAGGCGCGACTCCACTCCGCTGGAATACGGACTTCCATCTACCATGACCGGCATAATGGTAAAGGATGATTTGTTTGGTGCTAGCGAAAGAATCGTGTGTGCTAACTCACTCAAACGGTGAGGGTCATGAGAAGGCGTATGAGGCTTTTTCTCAAACGCATGCTCTTTGTTCAGGTGGGTTGTAATAGCTTCAAAGGGATCTTGCCAGAGACGGGATTCTACACGCTCATGTTTCACAAAGACCGGACTTTCCACTTCCTTGCCAATGGGCCGTGATGTTTTCAACGGAGCTTGAGAGACTAAGAGGCCGCTGACCATGGCCACCAAGGCTAAAATGCTGGTTAGTGGAAGTTTGGGAGTATTATTCTGAAGGTCAACCATATCAATGGAACTTTTGATATCCAACGCCATGAGCTTGGAAAATTTGAAAGCAAAGATGCATGGATTCCATGACCAAGGTTTGAACTATATGTTGGTGATGTCTTGGATCCATGGCAGTCAACCTTGGAGGAAATCTTGTGATGACTCTGAGAACCGCTTAGACATTTATCAGCTTCATCTTCTTGAAGAGTTCGGTTACTTATGGAAAACCTCCCATTTTCCTGCCAAGCGCACGAGAATAATGGGTTCCTGATCAAACATTCATTGTGTGTGGTTTTTCTTCATGTCTATCCTGAGCTTTAGGATAAAGTTGATGCTGAGTTGACGAGAAACCGCGATCAACAGTGTCGTTCATTTTCTGAGGACTGGCCTGGTGCTTCTTCATGTTCACGACCTTTATTAATTGTCTTTCATACGAATGTTGTTTCATCTGTGTAAACACAATACCTACATAGGCCATGACGGAAAGATAACAGGCAGAAATGATGAAGGTGACCAATGTTGGGACATACAGCCAACCGGGCAAGTACGGTGAAATCTGGTTTGGCGCAACGAGCGGGCACCAACCCAACATACCTACGGCAAACGAAAGGGATAGAAAGATGAATCCGACCCCCACTCTCCGTTTGACGTTAGCTATAAACCCTCCTGAACTTTTAAGAGAAAGGCGAACCTCATTGCGTAAGGCGTCATTTAGCGTAAATGCCTGATTCGGATGTTGATTTAACCAAATTAATATCCGCCGCCATGTCACGGCTCCGCGCACAAGGTTCGCAAAGAGACTTGGGCGTAGCTTCCAACGTTCCCACCAGCGCTTCCACCAGTATTCTTTTTCGGTCGATGGAGAGGGTTCTTCTCTGTGTAATGGCTCTGAGATGCCTTCTTCTTTCTTTTTCTCCTTTCTGTCCTCTACGGGATTCACTTCTTTTTGGTACCCTTTTGACGGACGTGGCATACCCCAGAGTAATATTGCACTGAGAATGGCGGAAAGGTATGCGAGAGCAAAGCCCTCCCGTTGCCATTGGATGATCCCATAGCTCAGCAGCAGACCTGTTATCACTGCCGTAATCAATGGAATACGAAAGTACGCCCATTCCAACGCCTTTTGATAAAACCCGGGCACTTCGATAAATGATGGTTGGGCAAATCTATCCATACCCTTAGATGCAAGTGAAACGGGTGTTTCCTGGGGTTGAGGCTGGGCTCTCGGAGAGTCGATAATCGAGTTGACCAAGATGTCAAACAGTTCTTGATCTTTCCAATATTGCGTATGTGCTGCGCCTGGAACAGGATACCGTCGAAAGACAACATCCCGATAGGCCACAGGTATAGACGTGTCGAATATTTTTTTATAGTTCTGGCATTCTTGGGCCACTTCAAGATGGTGCCCGACCGGGTCCTGTTCATCACACAAATTATAATGTTGTATTTGCGGGAACAATTCCTGGTCCAGCCAGTCTTCAGCCCATTCATCGGGAAAGTTGTGATGCATCAATCCCATGTGCCGATAGTTGTGATGCCAAAGGACATGAAACTTATCGATGGGTGAACCTAAGGTGATAAAGTTTGCCACGTTTGTTCGCCAAAGCAGATGGGGCACGGCTGGAAACTCTTTTGTTACTTGCGGGTAGATGTTTTGGAAGGCTTTGAAGTTTTCCTTTCCATCGGGCAAGTCCGGATTCTTAGGATTTTTTTGAAGATTCTTTATAAGTGATTCCCACGAATCTTTCTCATGGTCTTCTTGTTCCGTATAGCCAGGAAAGGGAAGTGATCCGCTGGCATGCGTAGTTTGTCCTGAGCGGATATTTGAGTTGGCAAAGGCATAGACCAAGGCATCAAAGCTCATGATGCTTCCCAGGCTATGAGCAATGATGGTGTACTTTGGTGACGCATACTGCTCGCGGGGATCGGTGCGCTCATATCGACACCATTGTTCAAAGTCACGAAGATGGATCTGGTCCAGGGTAGAATGGAATCTGCGAACCGCCTGCCCTCGTGTCCGGGTATAGTCCCCATATAAATGAATGTCGCCAAGGATATTGTCGAAGATGAGGTTGGCAATTGCCGGCTTATACCATTTGAGTATTCGTTGAAAAGGAATGACCGTGTTCTCAACTTCCTTGAGTAATGGTTTCATCCAGGGCTCGCTCCAATTTTCCGGTGTGAATGGCAGTTCCAGACGATTGAGCAGGGC
This sequence comes from Nitrospirales bacterium, assembly GCA_021603905.1. Classification (GTDB taxonomy): domain Bacteria; phylum Nitrospirota; class Nitrospiria; order Nitrospirales; family UBA8639; genus JAGQKC01. The sequence goes on along the minus strand of BQIU01000028.1, from coordinate 15,759 downwards.
TCCGGTCCAGGCTTCGACACGAGAGGAAAACTTGGCCTGATGATCCTGAAGAATATCCGCCCATCGAAGATCGACAAAGCGAAAATTCTTACCGGCAGTTTTGGACTCACGGGTGCCGTCAAAGGGATCCGTATATTTGTCTTTTGCATCCACAGGGATTCCGCAAAACTCAGACCATCCAGGCCCATGACCCTTCCGCCTGACTGAATAGGACGACAAATTGGCTGGAAGAAGACTCCGATAGCTCAAAGGAACTGATTTCTTTTGACGAGCTTCGGCAAAGCGTTGGACCACTTCCACTGAAGTAACATTCTCTGCCTGTTCACCAATACCATGAACCGTGACGATATAATGGGGTGATTTTCTGATCTTCATCTGATTTATCCCTCTTGTGTATTTTCCTAATTTCTATACTTTTATTTTTCATGTTCATATTCAAGAAGAAACGTTTCCATGCAAAACCAAATAGCGCAAGAATAGTACCAGCAAGAAATTTATGAAAGATTCCCTTCATTCAAAGAGAACTTGTGATGTATGAAAGATTTTCCCTGAATGGGAAGCAAGAGAAGATACTGGTACGTGCGTTTGATTTATCCAAACGGATAACCTGCGGTATCTGATTCGATACACGATAGACCATCGGTGGTTTCTCGTTTAGCCGTGTATAGTTGTTGAAGGTTGAAACGTATCAAATTGCATGAAGCCTAATACATGGTTTTTCTCTCAATATCTACTTTTAGCTTCATGGCGAGACGATTTGCGCATTGACAAAATTTGATAAGCGCAGCATAGTTTTCTGTGGGAATGAGAGCGGCGAGGGATGACGAAGGGTCCCCAGGCTCTCGATACCATTTGCAACGATGATGGGTGTTCTTGTCAAACGTCCAAGAGGGTAGGGGAAAAAAGGAAGATATGGCCAAAACAACTATGACCTATTGGAATCCACTCATTCCAGAAAATGGTAAGAAATGGGAAGGCATTGAAGGTGCCGATGGCCAATTGGAACAACTGACGTTAGCCATTGATGAGGAGTCAGGTGACTATACTCGTTTAACCCGATTTAAGCCTGGTGCCGATACCGCGGCCTTTGGGCCTAAAAGCCATGCTTATCCAGAAGAAATATTTATCGTCAAAGGCCGACTTTATGATGCGGCATTTGATCAATGGCTCTCTGCAGGAGACTATGCCAGCCGACCGCCAGGAGAGATCCATGGCCCCTTTAAGACAGATGAGGAATGTATCGTGTTAGAAATATCGTATCCCAGTCATGCCACTTCAAAATCATGACCTACGAAGGCTTGCTTTCTGACCAGGAGTTGCTGAGATTCCTCTAGACAGCGATGACGTGCAGAATGTGAGAACATGAAGAAACAAAACATTCTGAAAATTCAAACACATAGTCCAGGATGGTAGGAACGGTTGCTCTATGCATTTGATGAAATAATGATGTTACAATCATCAATTACCTATTCATGTACTGATGAAGTATTTGACTCTTTCTTAACACATTAGGAGTTCGTGATATGCCTCCACTTCGATCAAAGACTTCCACTCAAGGCAGAAATATGGCTGGCGCCAGAGCTCTGTGGCGAGCTACGGGAATGAAAAATGATGATTTTGGAAAACCCATCATTGCCATCGCCAATTCATTTACGCAGTTTGTGCCCGGGCATGTACATTTGCATGATCTTGGTCAACTCGTGGCGAGGGAAATTGAGAAAACAGGTGCGGTCGCAAAAGAGTTCAACACCATTGCCGTTGATGATGGAATTGCCATGGGGCATGACGGCATGCTGTATAGTTTGCCCTCCAGGGATATTATCTCGGATTCAGTCGAATATATGGTGAATGCACATTGTGCCGATGCCTTAGTCTGTATCTCGAATTGCGATAAGATTACTCCGGGAATGCTCAATGCGACCTTGCGGTTAAACATTCCAACTGTTTTTGTTTCCGGTGGTCCGATGGAAGCCGGCCGTACGAAGTTGGCTGAACATCATACAAATCTTATACATGCAATTGTGATGGCTGCGGACGAGAAACTCTCGGATGGTGAAGTTGAGGAATATGAACGTTCTGCCTGTCCAACGTGTGGATCGTGTTCCGGCATGTTTACGGCGAATTCTATGAATTGTCTGACGGAAGTTTTAGGTCTGGCTTTACCAGGCAATGGTTCTCTGCTAGCCACGCATGCAGACCGAAAGGAATTGTTTTTGCAAGCTGGCCGTCAGATTGTGGCACTTACGAAGCGGTACTATGAGAAAGATGATGAATCGGTCCTTCCTCGCAGTATTGCGTCCTATGATGCCTTTGCCAATGCGATGAGTATGGACATTGCTATGGGAGGCTCGACGAACACGATTCTCCATTTATTAGCGGCGGCCCAGGAGGCCGGGGTTAATTTCACGTTAAAGGACATTGACCAATTGTCGCGAAAAGTGCCGAATCTTTGTAAGGCTGCTCCAGCCATAGACAAATACCATATGGAAGATGTGCATCGTGCTGGCGGTATGATGGGAATTCTCGGCGAATTAGATCGAGGCGGCTTATTGAATACCAAGGTGCGGAGCATTCACGGTTCTACACTTGCTGAAACGATACGCCACTGGGACGTGGCGGTGACAAGCAGTGAGGAAGTGAAAGAGTTCTATCGAGCTGGCCCTGCAGGTATTCCGACGCAAACCGCGTTTAGTCAAGACACGCGCTATGACACGTTGGACCTTGATCGTGAGAATGGCTGCATTCGCGATATGCAGCATGCCTACAGTCAGCAAGGAGGACTTGCTGTTCTCTATGGCAATATTGCCGAAGATGGATGCATTGTGAAAACAGCTGGGGTTGACGAAAAGAACTGGGTCTTTTCTGGCCCGGCCCGCGTCTTTGAATCGCAGGATTCAGCCGTCGAAGCAATTTTGCATGACAGGATTACAGCTGGCGATGTGGTCGTTATCCGTTATGAAGGGCCCAAAGGTGGGCCCGGTATGCAAGAAATGTTGTATCCCACCAGTTACCTCAAATCCAAGGGCTTAGGTGCGGCCTGTGCCCTTCTCACGGATGGTCGTTTTTCTGGCGGAACATCCGGGCTTTCTATTGGGCATGCCTCACCGGAAGCTGCAGAAGGTGGAGCGATTGGTCTTGTGCAAGAAGGTGATGAAATTCAGATCAATATTCCCAATCGAACGATTCACCTGAACGTTTCCAGCGACGATCTGGTCAAACGTCGAAGCCAAATGGAAGCCAAAGGTCACGACGCGTGGATGCCAACGGAAAAGAGAACCCGCGTGGTATCTTCGGCGCTCAGGGCCTATGCCGCCTTAACGACCAGCGCTGACAAAGGGGCTATTCGCAATGTGGATCAGCTAAAGAAGTAAATCGTCTCATAATCATTCTCTTTTGGCTGATTACCACATCAAAAAAACCTGCCAGTGCTTTTAACCTTTAAGTAGTCATCCATCTCTACTCGAAAGGAGAATGGACATGTCTGTTAACCCCATACCTGATGGTTATCATAGCGTAACCCCGTATTTGAGCATTCAAGGTGCCGCTGAAGCCATTAAATTTTATCAACATGCGTTTAATGCAACTGAATTGTTTCGTCTCGTTTCGCCTAGCGGGGAAATAGGGCATGCCGAAATCAAAATAGGTAATTCCGTCATCATGTTGGCCGATCCGTGTGAGACCGGGGCGTTTCGAAGCCCGCAGTCACTGGGTGGTTCGTCAATAGGTCTTTATGTATACGTCGAGGATGTGGATGCCCTGTTTGCCCAGGCCGTTGAAGCAGGAGCAAAGGTTGTAAAGGCCGTGGAAGATCAATTTTACGGTGACCGCAATGGTACACTTGAAGATCCTTTCGGGCATGTGTGGTTTCTCGGAACTCACAAGGAAGATCTCACACCGGAGGAAATTAACAAGCGTGCGGAGATGTTTTTTAAGCAAGGTAGTACCTAATCCTACGGTCAAGAGGAACGCGCTGTTTAGTTCGCGCCGTTATGTGCCAAAGGATCTTAGCTGAAATGGGAAAGATTGGTAATCCTGAAGTTGCAAAAGTATTTAATAATTATCCGAAGCACATACGACAAAAATTACTGTTTCTACGCCAGTTACTATTAGAGACAGCGTCTCAAACGGAAGGTGTTGGTACGCTGGAAGAATCTCTAAAATGGGGAGAACCAAGCTATCTCACAAAATGTGGAAGCACAATCCGAATGGATTGGAAAAAATCAAAACCAGATAAATACTACCTGTTTTTTCATTGTAAGACCAAGTTAGTTCGTACATTCAAAGAACGTTATAGAGATACGTTCAAGTTTGAAGGCAACAGAGCCATTGTGTTTCATGAAGATGAGGATATTCCGGTTGAGGAATTAAAGCATTGCATAACATTGTCTCTCACGTATCATCGAATAAAACATTTACCAGCGTTAGGTATGGGGACAAAACAGACCTAACCAACATCGGATCTCCTGACCAAGTTAGAGCATTTTATTGAAAAACGCAGTATGGGCATCTTGGTGGGATACTCTCGTTTAGCAGGAGCATTAAGTTAATCGTGGGTGAATACAAACAACTGAAATATTACTTTGATAAAGATCTTGCCGTGAGTCTTGCTGATAAAATCTGTCCTGTCTATCCAGATTTCAGAAAGAGAGAATTTGTAAAAGACATTGTCTTAGCTGTGAAGGAACAAGAGTTAAAGCAACGAGTGGAAACCATTGCTGACGCGTTATCAAGACAGTTACCTGTTGATTATTCTGAAGCCGTGAATATATTGACTGAAATCCTTGGTCCAGAAAATAAGAAAGAAACCGGCATGTTTACAGAGGGGTATTGGCTGATGCCGGTGGCCTGTTATGTTGAGAAATACGGAACAGAACATTTTGACGAGTCGATTCAGTTTATTGAAGAGATTACGAAACGCCATACTGGGGAGTATGCCATACGACCATTTATCGTGACGTATTCCTCGAAAACACTAAAAGTCATGAATCGATGGTCGAAGAGCAAACATGCTCATGTTCGTCGTTTAGCCAGCGAAGGTCTCAGGCCGCGATTGCCTTGGGCAAAGAAAATTTCCATTTTTTCAGATGATCCTTCACCAGTCATCAACATTCTGGAAAATCTCAAATCAGATAGATCGGCCTATGTCAGAAAGTCAGTCGCGAATAATCTTAATGATTTTCTGAAGGAGAACTATCCCTGGACAATTTCAGTTCTGAAGCGATGGAGGGAAATTGCGAGTGAAGAAACCCGCTGGATCATTAAGCATGCATTGAGGAATGAAGTTAAGAAAAATAATCAAGAAGCCTTGAAGCTCATTCGGTGATATTAAACATGCCTTTATTCGTTCTATGAACGTTTTCAAGTGAATAGAATGGCAAGGTTTCTTTAGACTTCCCGATTTTTACCTTGCCACTCTACCAAACAACAATGAAGTTTCTCATGTAAGCGATGTCGTGTTAAACAAAATGATGGAGGCGCAAGCAAAGTCGAATCGATTTGAGACCTATTCAAAAACAGTTTTAGTGCTGATTGTGGTCACCAGTGTCCTTGTGGCTGATTTTGTTTTCACCGGGGTCTATCACATCCAAAAGTATGGAACGATTCACAAGTATGCTGACCGAAAAGTCTTGCGAGTTCCCTCGCAGATTTTCCATCATACGCTCAAGGCCAATGGTCAGCAGCAAGAACAAAAATGGGGACATTTGTCCAATCCACTTTATACGAATTCGCTTGGGTTTAAAGATCGGGAGATTCGTCAGATTCCGTTAATCTCTTCCACGTTCCGCTTTCTCTTTATCGGAGATTCGTTTACCGAAGGCATTGGGATTGACTATGAGAAGACCTTTGTCGGACTGACCAATACGGCACTTGTGCGACAGAATGTTGAAGTGCTAAATGCGGGCGTGTCTTCCTATGCGCCAGCAATCTATTTCAAGAAAGTCGAGTATTTACTTGAAACGGTGAAATTGGACTTTGATCACCTTCTGGTCTTCCTTGATATTTCAGATATCGAGGATGAAGTCCAACGGTATGATATTCGTGATGGACACGTAGTCGGTTTGATGAGTCAGACTTCCAGGATCAAAGAGTTTGTGTATGAATACACAGGGTTGATGAAAAATATTTGGACTCTTGCTGTCACTCTACGCAAAACTCTCTCGCCGACTCATGAAGATCTCCGTTCTGAAGAAGAACGTCGGTATGGAATCAATCAAGAACGAAGTTTATGGACGGTCAATGATGAAATGTTTGAAGGATATGGGCGAAGGGGACTGGAGAGGGCGCAGCATCATTTGGATCTATTGTATCAATTACTTCGGCGGCATCAGAAAGGAATGACGATTGCTGTGTATCCATGGCCGGATCAGATTGTTCACAAGGACCTGCATTCCCGGCAAGTCACGTTTTGGGAGGAGTGGGCTCAAAAGCATTCTGTAAACTTTTTCAATTTTTTCCCGTTGTTCATTTTGCCTGATGACGATCCTAAGGGAGTTCTTGATAAATATTTCATAGAAGGGGATGTGCATTGGAATGAACAGGGACATGAAATAATGGCGCATGAACTACTCAGGAAAATGCGGGTGGCTTTCCCTGAAAATTTTCAAGAGAAAACGGTTGGGGCGGAATAGGAATGTTTGCCGTGTGAATTATTTCCTGTTCGAATGTGAAGATCGAGAATGTAAAATGTATTCCACTGTCCGTTGTTCTATATTCATATCTAATTTATCATTATCGTCTAGGCTTATTGGTCGAGGGTTTGTTTTTGGTAAATATGATGGTAGAATGATGGCATGAAAACTACCATTGATTTGTCAGGTCGTCTTGTCATTCCGAAAGAAATTCGTAGAGTTGCCGGGCTAGAGCCTGGGATTCCCCTTGAAGTTCGGTGGCGCGAGGGGGTGGTCGAAATAGAACCATCTCCCATACCTGTCAAACTAACCAAGCGAGGACGGCTCCTAGTTGCTGTTCCTGAGAAGCCGATTACCTCTCTCACCAACGAGACTGTCAAGCAAACTCGTCAGCAAGTACGACACGGTCGATCTTCCACGTCTTAGGTATGCCAACATTTTTATTGGATTCCAGTGTCATGGTTGCTGCCGTCTGCTCATGGCATGAACATCATCAAGCTGCTATCGAAGAAATTGAACGACGTTTGAAACGAAGGCAGACCATGATAGTGGCTGCTCCAACACTTGTAGAAACTTACGCTGTCTTGACTCGTCTTCCTTCTCCACATCGTCTTTCTTCCCATGATGCCAAAAATCTCATTGAAAGTAATTTTCTGAATGAATATAAATGTATTGCACTAGATGAGAACGACTACAAACATCTCGTGCTTGAAGCTCCAGGTAAAGATGTCAGTGGTGGAAGAACGTATGATTGGGTCATTGCCCTCTGTGCTCAAAAGGCAGAAGTCTCTGTCCTCTTGACATTCAATATTCGAGATTTTACTTCTTTTTCTCTCCATGGTGTGGGAATATATTTTCCTGAGTCGTCTGTATCTGGTTAGCCTTGTCTCTCAAGTGTCTTCGTCCCTCGGTCTTTACTTTTCTTTCATCACTGGATTGCTCAGTCTTCCAATGTGCTCGATCTCGATGGTGACCTGATCTCCGTCTTGAAGAAAGACGGGCGGTGTTCGAGCAAAGCCGACTCCGGGAGGGGTGCCTGTGAGAATGACCGTACCTGGAAGTAACGTCGTACTTTGGCTTAAAAAACTAATCAGTGTTGGAATATTGAAAATCATATCGGATGTGTTCGAATCTTGCATGATGTCGCCATTGAGTATGGTTTGGATCTTAAGGTTATTCGGGTTGGGAATTTCGTCTGTAGTGACCAGGCCCGGCCCAAGTGGACAAAACGTGTCAAACGATTTTCCCCGGCACCATTGTTTTCCTCCACCGTCTTTCTGCCATCGACGCGCACTGACATCATTTGCGCAGGTGTACCCGAGCACATAATTCAGGGCGTTTTGTCGAAGCACATTTTTGGCTGGTTTCCCTATGACGATAGCCAGCTCACATTCATAGTCCACCTCTCCCGGCGCGACCGTTGGGATCACAATGGGATCTCCTGGATTATTGAGGGCATTGGCGGCCTTGATAAAGAGCACGGGATGTTCAGGAAGCTTCGCTCCGGTTTCTTCGGCATGAGCACGATAGTTTAGTCCAATGCAAAGAATGGTAGGCGGAACAATCGGGGCCAGTAGTTTTTGGATTGTCGTAGTCTTTTCTGTGACCTCGTAGGTTCTCAAAATGTCACCGTTAATGAGCCTGGCTTTCTGTTCGTCAACTTGTTCCCCATAGCTGATTTGACCTGAAGAATCTCGAAATCTGATGATGTGCATGAACGAATATCCCTTCGTACGTCGATTTTTTAAAAAATCCAGTTTACGTGTTTGTCACTGTGAAAGAAATAGCTTTGAGGCGGTAATGGCAGGTTGATGAGTTTTGCTCTGTATCGTTGGCTTCAGTACGATTATTCCCGACTGGCAGTAAGGCATGGTACACTATGACGCCCTTCTAATACGTTCTCTATTTTATTTCTGGAGGAATACCCGTGGTCATGACAAAGTGGGAAGAATTAGCGAATCGATTTAAGCAAGCCTTGGGTCTCTCGCATACGCCTATTGCTATCACATTTTCTCAAGAGGTCCCGGAAGGTGTTCCGTTCCATGATGGTGAGATGCCAGATCCAAGTGCGGATGGCCGTACGGGGAAAGTGACGGCTGGCTGTGTATTTTGGATTCAATCTGAGAACCGCACCTTCACAACAAAAGCTGAGGATCATTTTAACTGTAGCGTTGGGAGCGTCACGCACGGTCTCAAGGCGCTTGGTGATGTCATGCAGAACGAGGATGTTCAGGGGCTCCTAGAGAGTGAGTGGGTGACTCCTGAAGAAGCGATGCAGCTGCCGGTCGTGAAGAATCGGTATCAGTTTATTACCTATGGTCCTGTCTCCCAGACGAGCATCGATCCCGACGTCATCCTTCTTCGTCTGAGTGCGTTTCAAGGGATGGTGTTGCATGATGCATTTGGTGACATGTCGATTGTTGGCAAGCCACAGTGCCATATTATTCCTCTGGCGAAGGAGCAGAACCAGATTGCGATGAGTACGGGGTGTACGCTGAGCCGTATCCGCACTGGCATGTCTCCAGATGAGATGACCTGTACGATTCCAGCAAATCGCTTTGCTGAGGTCGTTGACAAACTCGAGACCAGGCGTGAGGCGAATGCTCGTGTGGCGACTTATGCCAATGCTGATGGTCGTCGATTTCCCAAACGTCAGTAACGTTGTCAAGAACAGTGAGGCGTCATGACCCATCTTTCGTTAATAACAGATAAAGCCAATAAATTTCTTCAACAACCGGGAGCCATCCTTCTCATTTCTTGTTATGAGTTAGGGCATCAGCCAATTGGTCTGGCGCAGCCTGCCGGATTCCTTGAGCAGAAGGGCTATGCTCCCTTTACATTAGATTTGTCGGTAGAGGATTTTGATGCACAACGTGTTAAACAGGCACGTGTTGTGGGTATTTCCGTGCCGATGCATACGGCGCTTTCCTTAGGATGCCAAGTGGCCGAACGCATTCGTCACATCAATCCCAATGCGCATATTTGTTTTTATGGTCTCTATGCCTCACTGAACGCAGAGTATTTACTGAGTCACCTTGCTGATTCCGTGATCGGTGGGGAATATGAAACGCCTTTGGTGAATCTTTTAGAACAACTGGCCAGTGCTCAATCTTTCTTTGAAATGCCCAATGACCCTGTATCGACTTTGGTGACGCAGGTCGAAGGTGTGAGTTGTGCGGACTCGATTGTCCCTCCCTTCTTGAAGCGAATCAGTTGGTCGTCGCATGCCTCTACCACAGATGTGTCTCATAAAGAACTCTTTCCTGTCCCCACGCGGACACAACTTTCCCCGCTTTGCGAATATGCACGCTTGGAATATCAGGGGCTGGAGCATGTGGTGGGTTACGTTGAAGCGAGTCGTGGGTGCCTTCATATGTGTTTGCATTGTCCCATTGTTCCTGTTTATCAAGGAAAGTTTTACCTGTTCCCGGCTCAGGTGGTGTTGGCAGATATTCGACAGCAGGTCAAAGCTGGCGCCGTTCATATTACCTTTGGTGATCCAGATTTCTTGAATGGACCTGGTCACTCGCTGAACATTGTTCGCGCCATGCATGAAGAGTTTCCTCATATGACGTTTGATTTCACCACCAAAATTGAGCATATATTGAAACACCAATTACTCTTCCAAGAATTCAGTCAACTCGGCTGTCTGTTCGTCATATCCGCGGTGGAGTCATTTAGTGAAAATGTTCTTCTTCATTTGGAAAAGGGACATACGCGCAAGGATATCTTTATGGCGCACGACATTCTGCAGTCTGCCGGGATTACCCTTCGTCCTTCTTTGGTCGCTTTTACACCCTGGACAACCTTAGACGATTATGTCGAAATGTTTGATTTGGTTGAACGGCATGGGCTCATAGACTGTATTGATCCTGTTCAATACAGTGTTCGACTCTTGGTCCCCCCTGGCTCGGCATTATTAACCCCACCCGAGACTCATCCGACACCAATGGCCCAGTTTCTCGGGTCGCTTGATCAGGAGAAATTTCAGCACAAGTGGTCACACCCTGATCCACGTATGGACTCGTTACAGCAATCGGTATCAAAGGTTGTGGAGGAAAGCACGAAAACGAAGGAAGATTCGGAACAGACCTTTTATCGTTTATGGGAATTGGTGTATGACACCGCGGGGCTTGATTTTTCTTCGTCGGACAAAGCCGTTTCTATGAATCCGGATCGTGTACGTCCTCCCCGGATGTCTGAACCCTGGTTTTGTTGTGCAGAGCCGACGACTGATCAAATACATTCTGTCGAGTGTTCTTCCAAAACATGAAATTTCCTGAGTCTCCAAGGTATGAGTGTGACTCCATATTAGGTCACGACTCCTTTTTGAATCAGTCTTTTGACATAACGAATTTCGGATTCTCACATGGCACATCTGCTTCTCCTACTTCCTTCGATGAGCTATCGTGGCGAGGCTTTCCTGGAAGCTGCCAGGAAAGTTGGTGTATCCCTGACGATTGCCGGGGATGCTCCACCTGAATTTCTTGTACAATCTCCAGAGAACTTTCTCATTCTTGATCTGCATAATCCTGACACCGCTATTCCTGCCGTGATGACGTATGCTAAAGGTTCTCCTATTGATGTGGTCCTTGGGGTCAACGATCAGACGGCAGTTTTGGCATCGATCATTTCCGAAGCTCTAGGACACCTTGCCAATTCGATTGATTCGGTACGAGCTGCGAGCAACAAACACACGATGCGGAGGCTGTTGCAGAAAGAAGGGCTCCCGTGCCCAAACTTTATGGTGGTTAGTGTCGATGAGATGCCAGCGGACGTGGTTCCGCACGTCACCTTTCCTTGCGTGCTCAAACCGATCACGCTCTCGGGTAGCTGTGGTGTGATACGTGCGGATGATCAGGAGAGTTTCCTGCAAGCCTTTATCCGAATTGCCAATCTGTTAAAAACCTTTCCAAATTTCGAACACGATATTGCGAGCCGTCAAATCCTTATTGAAGACTTTATTCCCGGAATCGAAGTTGCGCTGGAGGGGTTACTCACAAAGAATGTGTTTCATCCTCTGGCTCTGTTTGACAAACCCGATCCGCTCGACGGTCCTTATTTTGAAGAAACGATTTATGTGACGCCTTCACGTCTTCCGTCTGACACACAAACACGAATTACGGAGTCTTTGGCAAAGGCCGCGCGCGCTATTGGACTCCGAGAAGGACCTGTCCATGGAGAGTTACGGATTAATGATCAAGACATTTGGGTGATTGAAGTGGCTGCACGGAGTATTGGCGGAAAATGCTCTCGAATGTTGGAGTTTGGGACTGGTAGATCGTTAGAGGAACTCATTCTGCTTCACGCACTTGGTCAAGACCTTCCGTCTTTGGATCTCGTGAAGCGTGCGGGAGGAGTCATGATGATCCCGATACCCCAAGAAGGGATTTTAGTGAGGGTCGAAGGGCAAGAGGAAGCTCAACGTGTTCCTGGTGTTGAAGAGGTAGTCATGTCAGCAAAGCCAGGTGAATCGCTTATTCCTTTGCCGGAAGGAAAGCGATACCTTGGGTTTATTTTAGCCAGAGGTACACGGCCCGAAGAGGTAGAAGAATCCTTGCGAGAAGCCCATCGACGGATACATGTCGTGATGAAAACACAGGTCTCCTCTGTTATTCAACCAGGAGTCTTCCGCGTATGAAAATTTGGTTTTTCCAAGTTTAGCGAGCAGAAACGAAAGTTTGCGAAGTCTTCAAGCTTCCCCCCCCTTTTTCCTAGAGGGGGATGGAGGAGTTAGAAAACCCAGACGATGCCAGGGAAATAACAGAAGTCCTAAATTTCTAGGCAGGCACGATTTCTTTGGCTGTTGCCACCATCCAGGCATCCAAGCTGCTGACTTGCTCTGCAACATCCTGAATGTTGTTTAAGTCATGTTCCCATACGCCTTGGATTTCTTCCCCATTATCGGTGATGTCTTTTTTGATGGTGTCGATTTCTGCATCAAACCGAGCCACGGGCTGGGACTCAATCCGCCGCACTCTTCGTTTTCCGAACATCGTCCCATCTGTGCCAAGATCGCACACAAAATGAACGAGATCTAACCGGCCATCCGGTAGAGTCTTGGCCACCATCCGATAAGTTGTCCCTTGCTTCGAATGCACAATGGCTGCCTTATAGTACCGTTCACCTATAGCAGGATTGACCTCAACGGCTGTTAAATCAATCATTGGTGGTGGTGGGGCTGCGCTAGTATCGACTTCTCCCATAGGGGATACTCCTTTTTTGACGAATAACATGAATGATTTTGTGACGCTATGAGCTTAACAAGCAGCAACAATATGGGCAAGGGGCGGATAGATTCCTGCGGCGATAGGACTTAATTTGCTTGGGTATTTCCTGTGTCGTCCCCCCATGCACTTGGTTGTTCTCTCCCCACTTCTTTACCTGATACCCACGAGTGTATTGACTTTATGGCTTTTGACTTGGATTTCTCGCATTCGATTATTGTAAAGAGGAATTTATGTATTTGAGTATGGTGGGACCCAGAAGATTCGTGGGGCGCACTGGTGTGCATGCATTTGCCAGACGAGAGGGGAGAACTTAGAGCCTGAGGCCATAAAATATAACCATACAGAGTGATATGATCGAGATGGCTAACGCCCCAAGGCTTGCCTGCCATGAACGCTGATAATATGTTATAGCTAAAGACTCGGCTTGCTCTAAGGCTAATGCCGTACTTTGTAATTGTTCGGCAAGTTCTTTGACATGTGTCGCGTTTTGAGACGCGGCCGTTTGCAACTCGCTAATTTGTTGTTGCAACAAATGGGATTGATTAGGAGGGGCATCAGACGCTCTTTTTGTGAATGCTGGTGCTGTGGCCGAAATGATTGTGCCGATATGTGGAAAAACGGCTTTTAACGCTGGTATCACCCATGTGATCATACGTAGCCCCTCGCAATCATTTACTTGATGACATTAACATTAAATGACATGTCATGAGCAATATGCTGAAAATTTATACGTTTGTCAAAGAAACGATGATGAAGTTCATGAGATGAATTAGGCAGATTCCCGTGAGACGTATGGAGTTACGGTTCGGCTCCCATCCACTGTGGGATCTGTAAGGCTTCCATGACGAATTCAGTCGATAAGGCCGCCAGGACCATTCCCATGACCCGAACCATGATCGAAGCCCCATTCATTCCGATTACCTTGAGTATGGGAGTTGCCGCAAGCATACAGATGAGTGTTATGGCCAGTATGCCAAGAAGTATGGCAGCTGTCGTCGCCTGCACAGGAATGGAATAGAGATGGTTGTCCGTTAATAAGATGACGGCAAGAATGGCTCCCGGCGTCGCGATTGATGGCACGGCCAGTGGAAACACGGCAATATCGTGGCCTGGCTCTTCCGTTGTTTGATTGCTTGTGACTCCGCTTCCAAAAACCATTTGAAGGCCGAATAAAAATAGAATGACTCCTCCCGCTACTTGTAAAGAAAGGAGTCGAATACCCATGGAGGAAAGGAGAATTTGACCGAGCACGATGGCTCCCAGCAGAATGGCTGCACTGTACAAGATGGCTTTCCATGCCGTTTTTTTTCGCTGGGTTGCGTTTAATTTACTGGTAATTGCCGTAAAAATTGCCAAGGTCCCGATTGGGTCAATCGTCGTCCATAAAATCAAGGCATCCCGTATAAACTTCTCAGTCATGTGAAATTCCTCATTCCAGGCTCACCGTGAATTAATATTCTCGCCTATCGGGCAAAGAACCATCGATGTTTAGGTTAGCTATCTGTTCCTCATCTGGCAGCCAGGTTTGATTTCTTTTACAAAGCGGTAAATCGTCATGCGGATCAGGATGACGGCAAAGATTTTTTAAAAATATCACAGCTGACACATCTTTAATCAATCGTGCTCCAATTTATATCTCAGTAATTCCATCAATCCCAAGTCTCATTTCATATTTGTCATCGACATTGGCCACTACATTATGGGCAATGCAAGCTGAAAAAGAGATTACGGATCCAACAAAAACTTCGTTTGCCATAATGACTAGTGGGGTGACATCTGGCCTCCTCCTTTTAGGAAATGTGAAACAAAAATATATTGGGATCTATATACAGAAAAAGCACGATTCACGCATGATACCAATTCATCATGGTCGAACCGAGAAACGGTTCGACCATGGTAAGAAACGCTTGAAATTCCTTGGCCCTTTATCATTATCTTGGTGTCGATATCTTTAGAAGGGTAGAAAGGATGGAAAAGCGAGAAGTCGACTGTGAGAAATGTGTCAGAATTAAGCCTTTTGAGGCTTTTCACACATACTGACAAGACTCTGCAAGATTATTTGGAGTAACAGTCTTGATCGTAGAGGTTGTGGCATCAGGCATTCAGAAATGTTCTATTACTGTGAGTAAGGACTATTCTGGTTATTATTTTGGCTGAGTATTGATTTTCTTTGAATCTGCCTGATGTGATCATTTATTCACTATATCATCAATCACTATTGGAATGTGTGTAAGATGATTCTGCTAATATTTATTTCGAGAATTCAGTGTTCACGACATGCCACATGCATGGTCTAAGCATATAGTGAGGAGTGAGAATAGAATCCACTGACAATTTCAACTCAAGCATTCATATGCATCAGTGGACAATTATAGCGAATCCAATTAAGTCTCAGTTGTGACCTTGTCTACGATTATTGCGACACCCTATTCGTATTGAATGGGCAACCAATATTGAAGCCTCTGTCCCGTCTGACGCGTTGATTCAAGGTAGACAAGACAGCGAAATAAGACGCATCAAATGTCGGAAGTTATTTGAAACGGCTATAAGAAAAGAAACTGGGAAGAAGTCAGGTTGTTAGGAAAGGGAAATTTCTCTTCCCTCAGACAGACAAGTCTGCCTAAGGGAAGAGTCCATTATGCTAACGAAGATCCTGTATCTCAGGGTGTAAAAACTATTTGTGAGAATCTTGAAGGGCAGCAGCTTCAGGAGAAATCGTCACAGCATCAATCGAAACCGACGTTGGGGTTTTCACTTGACGTGTTGATTGCACATTGGTCGCAGACTCAATTAAGGGAAGAGTCGTTTGTGCTTGTATGGTTGCAGCATTAAGGGCAGCAAGTCCATCCATAGGCTGTCTCCTTTCGTGATGGTCAAAAGTGTTACATCTAGAGGGGTTA
>BQIU01000027.1 GCA_021603905.1 Nitrospirales bacterium | reverse complement strand
CGGTGTTCGATCTTCATGTTTAGAATTGAAAATAGAGAAATTCTGTTGCTGTACCTAATCCGAGAATGGAAAGGCCAAAGAGAAGGCCAATTCTAGCTGCCCAAGTAAGAGAACCATGCCAAGCGATTCGAGTTGAATGTAGTTCATGATGAATGACAGGGTTGTAGTGGTGTAAGATTTGTGCCACGTTTGGCGTGAGCCAGACGATGCCTCCGGCGATCAACAAAGTAAGTGTCCCGCGAAATGCCCAGGGAGCCGTATTATGAGGAAACATACCATCAAAGACGATCCATTGAGCTGGCACCCATATTTCGTACCCATCAATGGCATGCCCCAAAAGGCGAGGCAGTGAGATCCCATGGATGCCGGCCATTGACTGCCAGAGACTGACAGCTGTCTCAAGATTCTCGGCACGAAATACAACCCAGGCTAAGACAATCATCAAAAACGTCAATGTTTGTGCACAGATTTTCCCAATTCGTGAAGGTTTGATGAAACGAGCGAATGCATACCGTTGATACACCTGGTGCCATGCGTGATTGGATGCTAGAAAGAGTCCATGGAGTGCTCCCCAAAGGATAAATGTCCAACCGGCTCCATGCCATAAGCCGCCGAGTAGCATTGTGATGAAGAGGTTGCGGTATTGGCAGAGCGTCCCTTGACGATTGCCTCCAAGGGGGAAATACAGATAGTCTCGTAAGAATCGTGAAAGCGTGATATGCCATCGTCGCCAAAAATCGATGATATTGACTGATTTGTAAGGTGAGTTGAAATTCAAGGGCAAGCGAATTCCGAGCATTCGTCCAAGGCCAATGGCCATGTCTGAATAACCGGAGAAGTCAAAATAGAGTTGAAATGTGTAGGCGAGTGAACCACCCCAAGCTTCGAAAAATGTAAGTGTGACACCTTGTTCAGCTGCAGAAAAAACAGGAGAGGCATACCCGGCCAGCGTATCCGCGAGGATGACTTTCTTAAATAGCCCCAATGTGAATATTGTGAGGCCAACGGAAAGATTTTCCGGATTGAATCTAAATATTGTTCGTTGTGCAAACTGAGGCAGTATTTCTTTATGATGGACAATCGGTCCAGCGATTAATTGAGGGAAAAAAGTGACAAACAAACAATACTGCAAAAAACTATTGTCCGTGGTTTCACCTCGATAAGCGTCCACGAGATAGGCTATTTGCTGAAATGTAAAGAACGAAATGCCTAAGGGGAGGATGATGTGGTCGAGATGATAGTCGGATCCCAAGGCGACATTCATATTTTCCAGGAAAAAGTTCGCATATTTAAAGTATCCTATCAAAATCAAATTAAGAGTAATCCCAGTTCCAAGCAGTAACATCGATGGATTGAGGCTTTGTTGGCGTCTCAATCTTTTCCCAATTGAATAATTCACAATGATTGAGCCAATGATGATGAAAAGATAGGCTGGATTCCACCACCCGTAAAAGAACAGCGATGCCGTAACTAGCCAGGCGAGGGCAAGTCGATTTTGACCATGTCCCCCTAACAAATAGAAGGCAATGACGGTAGTGGGCAGGAAGAGAAAGATGAAAATATATGAATTGAAAAGCATAAGGTGTTGGGGGATGAGTCGAAGGGTTTTTACATAACCGATTGTAGTATATTTTGACAGAATTCGTGTCGTTAATATTGCCATAATCCCATGGACAAAACACATGGGACTTTAACAGCGTTACAGAGATTCCTGCATGGTGCGTAATTCGTCATGGCTGGCAGAGCTGTAAGGTGAAATGAAACAGTAGTCAGACCTAACGCACTGCGTGAATCAAAAATTATATAAAAAGTGGGGGAGCGATGAATGCACTGAGGCGTCTGTATGGAAAATTGCAAAGACGTTTTGCGCGGCCAATTATTGATGAATTATATCGCAATGCTGAACTGAGTTTTAGAAGCGATGAAGCTGCGGCGCAAAAAGTTTTGATGAATCAGTATCGATTGCAAGCGTTCCACGGAAAGGACCATTTGCCAAACTTAAAAGACGTCGGGTTCCGGAAATATTCACAATTTGAAGAAGATGGAATATTACTATACATATTTTCCCTTATTCCTCCCGTCAATAGAAAATGTGTGGAAATTTGCGCCGCCTATGGCCGACAATGTAATACGGCAAATTTGATTATTAATCATGGCTGGTGGGGATATTTATTTGATGGAGATGAAAATCATGTCAATGCCGGAAAAGAGTTTTTTTCCAAAAATAAGGACACATTTTTATATCCGCCTCGCTATACCACTGCATGGATCACGGCTGAAAATGTGAACGAAGTCATCGAACGTTCTGGTGCAAAAGGTGCCATTGATTTATTGAGCCTTGATGTCGATGGCGTGGATTATTGGATTTGGAAAGCTATTGCTGTTGTTGAGCCACAAGTCGTGGTGTGTGAAACAGCCAATCCTATACCACCCGACAAGGCATGGACGGTACCCTATGACCCAAAGTTTGTTTGTGAGTCTGAGAATTATCGTGGGGCATCATTGGCGGCGATGTGCAAACTTGGCAAAGAAAAAGGATATCGCTTAATTGGTGCTCACAGATTTGGATTTAATGCGTTTTTTATGAAAAACGGTGTCGGAGAAGAATTTTTCCCAGAAGTGACGGTCGAGTCCTGCGTCGATGATCCGTATAGTCAATTGGCTCGAACAGAGCGATGGCCGAACGCAAAGCTATTTACGTGGTACGAGGTGTAACGCGCAGTTCCAATGAGTCTCTTGATCCAACCCCTTGAAACCCAAGCAAGGATCATAGCGAGGGTGGTAGAAGACGGATGATTGCTGAAAGACTTAATGCAATTTTTTTTGGTCTATAGGCCTAAATTCTCATGATTATTGTTTCAGAGCTGGTCTTCAGTGATGGTGGGCATGTTCCCTTCAATGCTGGATTGTTAACCATTGTCCGGACCGCTTTCCCACTTGAGTCCGTGTGTTTCGTCGGAGCTTCGGAGCATATACGTGAGCTGAAGAAACAAGTTGGTGAAGAACTATCCAGTTCGATTGTTTGGCAAGAATTGGCACTTCTTCCAGCAGATGCACCCTATTTTACGAGGTTCATTCGAGAGTTTAAGGTTCTACAGCCCATATTTCAAATTAATCGTGACGGGCCAGCAGATCTGTTACTTGTTACTCATGCAAAGCCCGCAACGCTTGTTGTCCTGAAATTGTTGAAGCGTTTTCGATATGGCGATGTCAACATACAGTTCGTCTTGCATGGATATCTAGGAGGAGTGATTGGGCCACGTCATCGACATCCAATTCGTCGATTTCAGGAAATGAACACAGCCTTTACTCTTCTGGGAAATGAGCATCTTCAATATATCGTACTCGAAAAAAGTTTACGGACGGTTCTCATAAAAAATATTCCCATCCTCGAGAAACGAGTCCATGTGCTTCCCCATCCTTTACCTCCTCACGAGGTTGAATTACGTCCTGATACCCTACGGCCGCCGGTCCATTTTGGGTTTTTAGGGCTCGCGAATGAATCGAAAGGGTTTCCTGTGTTCGTGAAACTTGCTCGGGATACTGTTGAGCAATATGGGGATCAAGCAGAGTTTCATGCGATAGGCCGGGTTCCCTCAGACGGATCTGTTGATGGCAAGATAGAGGCATTGGCCACGAAGCCAGGGGTCGAGCGATTGAGCAGGAAAACGTATATTCATAAGGTGAGTCGGCTGCATTTTATCATTTTTCCGTATGTGGCCAAACATTACCAACTGACGGCAAGTGGGACGTTACTGGATGCTTTAGCATGGGCAAAACCGTTGATAGCCAGAAGAATTGAATTATTCGAAAACATGTTTTGCGAATTCGGTGATATTGGATATTTGTTTAGTACGGATTTGGAATTGAAATCCATTGTTGAGCGTATCGTGCAGAAAATGGACCTTGATCGTTATCATCAGCAGGTTCTTAATATTCAACGTGCACGATGCTCTAGGGATCCCAAGGTTCTCTCTGTTGATTATCAAAAAATTTGTCAAGAAATACGAGGCTGATTCTTTGTCACTGAAAATGTGTCTTGTGAACAATCTTCCAATCAGAATAGCTCAGATCCCAATTGCCCTCCTTCTCGGACAATTCGGATCGTACAATATTCTAGGAAGCAACAGTGAAAAAGTTAATCGTATTGTTCGTGGAACGTCGTTGTGAGAAAGTCAGTACTCATGATTGCCTATTTTTTCCCTCCCGAAGGAAATGCCGGTAGCTATCGACCTCTTCGATTTGTCCGATCATTGTCTCAGATGGAATGGGATGTCTGCATCGTGTCAGCCGATCCTTATCGTTATGAACGATATGATCGAGGCCTTCTTTCGCTGGTTCCTCAGGAGATACATGTGAGTCGTGTGCGCGGACGCAATATCTGGCATGCGATCCAGGCTTGGAGGGGGCAGCGATTACAGTCTATGCTTTCAAAGGGCTCGTCAGGACTGTCAGAGAAAGTCTCTGCGATACATAACGCTCCATTTCGTTCACGAGTTCGGGAAGTACTCAGGAAGGTTGAAGCGTGTTATTACTTGCCCGATATGGCACGACCTTGGATTCGCCCAGCGGTGAAGTCTGCAGTACGCTTATGTGCCTCACGACATTCTAACGTGATTTGGGCGACGGTGGGTCCATTGTCATCAGGTCTTGTCGCTTTACAGGTATCAGAGAAGACTGGGATTCCTTATGTGTTGGATTTTCGCGATCCGTGGGGGCTGAATTATTATTCGACTGAACTTATACGGCCAAAACTTGTGAGCCATTTTTTTCGTCGGACAATGTATCGATTGCTACAACGAGCCCAAGCTGTTGTCTTTCTCTTTGATACCGTTGCCGAGTGTTTTCAGCGGGTCTACCCAGGAGCAGTGGATGATTCCAGAATTCATATCATTCCAAATGGATACGATGGCGCCATTGATGATTTTGAGACTCCTCAAGGTGAAAGATGTACGATCTTATATACTGGAACGTTAACGACCTATCGTTATGACACATTCTTACAGGCTTTGTCTCTTCTGAAGAAAACCTCTCCGTTTCAGGCGAACCAAATCCATGTGATGTTTGTTGGTGAGGGGACCGTTGCACTTCAAGATAAGGTGGCCACCCTTGGACTTTCTGATATCGTGACGATGAGGCCCTCAACGTCCTATGCCGAGATTCTTTGTCTCCAGAAAAATGCTCATGCCTTTCTCATTCTGGGACGCGAATCGAATAGGAAAGGGCATGAGCTGGTGGCTGGAGCCAAGTTGTTCGGATATCTCAAAGCTAGACGACCGATTATTGGCATTCTCCCACACGATGAAACCCGTAAAATACTCGATCATGTTGGTGTATCTACACTTGCGGATGTCGACTCACCTAACGAAATTCTTAGAGTTATTCAGCAGGTATTCGACTCTTGGGAAGCCGGGACGTTAGACGCACTTCTTCCAAGTGGAGCTACTTGTGAAAATTATTCTGCCGAAAGTCAAACCTTAGCACTGATCAGGGCCTTGAACGGAGAGATGGCGGAAACACCGTTTCGGTCTGGTACGGTGAGTCCGCCTCCGAGTTTAGCGGAAGACTTTTTGCCCTTTAATTTTTGAACAATGCAGATGTTCGTGGAACTATCAAGAAAGTATCGACGCAGAGGAAACTGTTGAGGAATAGAGCTTCCTCCGAATATATGCTAACGTCGTTTTTCATTCCGAAGCGTGAGATTGAATTTTTTCTCCTAAGGTTAACGTTTGAACTCAAGACAGGCATGTGGTCATGCGTTGCATAAGATGGTGAAGTCGATTGGTATGAAACACATCTGACAATACGTGTCGTTTTCAGTGTCCACAGGGGTTCCCAGTTCTTTAATTTTCAATGTCAAGAAAATATCGAATCGAATGACTGTGAAAAGCAGCGTTCTCGTGAACATAGGAATCTTTGTATGCACCATGATTGTTCTTTGCGTCATACTTGAAGCTGGGTTAGCGATTGTTGGAATAAACACGAAGTCAAATATCCGTTTTGTTGAAGATAAAGGCACAACCTTTGTCCCACATGCCTACTATCGACACACAAAGGAAGGGTTCTCAGAAGGGTACTTTAATGCGCATGGATTCCGAGACTATGAACGAACCTATCAGAAGCCAGAGGAAACCTTTCGAATCTTGATTTTGGGAGATTCTTATACTGAAGCCTTACAAGTCTCGCTTGAAAAAACTTTCCCCGCACTTCTAGAAAAAAAACTCAACGACACGATACCGTCTCCAAAATTTGAAGTCCTAAACCTCGGTCAATCTGGTTTTGGCACGGCTGATGCTTACATGAGGTATTTAAATTTTGGTGTTCAATATTCCCCTGATTTAGTCATTTTGGCGTTCTTAACCGGTAACGATTTTCGGAATAATTCCAAATTTTTAAACGAAGAGAGCTTAGCCTTCTATTTTGTTTTTGATGAGAATAAAGAACTTGCCTTGGATCGCTCTCTCTTTGATGAGTATCGCAACAATATGACCTTACCCAAAAGACTTTTTCAAAGTCTGAAGCGGCATTCATATCTCGCTAGCCTGCTTTCCGAAAGGCTATTCCTTTGGGAACAGCAATTACAGAAGTATTCCATCAGTGACCATGCAAAGAACAATATGACTAAGGCAACGGGGACATTACAAGATTTTTCTGACCTGAACATCTATTTCCCCAAGCTCAGGCCTCATTGGCAAGAAGCTTTTGATATTACCGCAGGTGTGATTCTCAAATTTAGGGATTCCGTAAGACAACACGGGAGTGATTTTCTTCTTGTTACGCTCTCCAATCCCGAGCAAGTTCATGGAGAGATTCAGCAAGACCTTGTGCAACGCTATGATGTGACATTTGATTTTGAACAGCCGGATACATTTCTTGAGAAATTTTCTCAGCGTAACGAAATCATGTTTCTGGGGCTTATGCCTGCGCTAAAAAAGTATTATTTCAAAACAGGCAAACATCTCCATGGTTTTGGCTCTACTTTAGGTCGGGGCCATTGGAACGAAAATGGTCATAAGGTCGCAGCTGAGACAATTTTTAAATTTTTACATAAGCAAAGTCTTGTGCCTCTTTCCGCGAAATAACCCTGACCATGAAAAGTTTCAGTCTGGGTGGTTACCTACTTTTCCGGTGTGACGTTCTCAACTTGACATCATTGTGAGTGATTCCCTGAACTGGAACGAGTGACTGGAGAACACAATAAATGAAAATGGTGATCGTGAATGATATGGTCTATCGATATGCCGACAATGATCCGACTGCTGTGGGTGGGTCAGAACGTTATCAGTGGCTACTCGCTCGTGCACTCGTTTCTGCGGGATGGTGTGTGACGGTCGGGGTACACACCGAATTGCCATATAAAGAGTCTCGAGAAATTGACGGGGTCAAATTTATCGGAATTGGAAATGGTAATACGCTATTGGCCTGGTATAAGTTTTTACGGAGGGAACGTCCAGATTGGTGGCAGTGGCAGTGTTCAAGTCATTGGTTGGGACCAGCGGGCTTTATGGCAAAGCTCTCACGAGTCCGTCTCATCTTTTCTGCAATGCATGATCGAGACGTTCAGCCTCGAACGGCCTTGTCAAGACGTTCTCGCTGGTGGATGTTGTATGCATGGGGACTGTTGTGGGCGGACAGGATTTTCGTACAGCATCAAGGACAACTGGTTGGGCTTGATCCGAAGTTACAATCAAAAGCCTTTTTGTTGCCTGGCATTGTTCAGCTGATACATAGGGCGACCGGAGATCATGTGAACCGCGAACCCTATGTCGCGTGGGTTGGAGTACTACGTGAGGTCAAACGACCGGATCTGCTTCTCGAGATTGCGAGGCAAATTCCTCATATTCATTTTGTCGTCTGTGGTGGTCCGACGGCTCATCGAACCAGTCCAGGTTACTGTGAAAGAATCGTACGTGAACTGGGGAGTCTTCACAATGTTGAATATTTAGGGCATGTTCCGCCTGAAGATACGCTAGGCGTGATAGCAGGGGCTTCGATCTTACTCTCTACGTCTGATGAAGAAGGATTCCCGAGTGTCTTTCTTGAAGCGTGGTCATTCGGTACCCCGACGGTGAGTTTGAACATTGACCCTGATGGTATTATCCAGCACAAGGGACTCGGCACACTCGCAGGTAATGTCAATAAGGCGATAGCCGACATTGAATTTCTTATGAAGACTCCAGAAGTTTGCAAGGAAATGGCGATTCGAGCACAGCAACATGTGTCTGAAGGGCATTGCGAAACTGCGGCCGTTCGAGCGTTTGAACATGGACTTGAAGGTGCTAGCAGGTAAACAATTCTCGTATCTTGTTTGCAAGAGATCAAGAATGTTTTTACCTACGTCTCTGTATTCATGCTAAGTTGCCAATCCTGGCTCGTGACTTTGGTGTTTCCCGAGATCTTGGGATATGGTTATAAAAGAGTTTGTGATAAGTATGGTGAAGGCAAAACCCTCACTCTAGTAGGTGCGCGCTAGCCAGAAGCTTTAATATTATTTATAAACGAACAACTTCAGAACAAACTTCCTGATTATGATCAATGGTGGGCGTTGGCTGCATCCCATGTCATCAAAAACCATTGCATGTCTGCCGAATGTCTGATTAGAACGCAACGCTCAAAGTGACCTTTCCTTTCATGTTTGCTCGCAGTCAGGACGAGCCATTGAGGAAGTGTTGTTTCGAGCTGTTGATTGAATTGAGGAATTCTCGAGACGTTGGTGTTGCTCTAGGTTTCAATTAATGCCGAGGTTTTTGGTGAATGATTTGTGGATATTGGCTGACTGTATTCGAAAGTTAGTCAAATGGGGGATATGTGAACGTGTCGCATCTACGGTAAACTACGTGTAAGTTGGCGTTCTGGGAAAGTCGGAAGGCCGGCATGGCCACTTTACTACTGCTTGCGTATTTTCATGACCAAGACCCTTAGCCAAAATCACACTCTACGGACTCCGTCTTATCTTATTGAGTATGCATTCTATGGTCTTCAATTCTATTTGATGCTGGGTGAAGTTCTGGGACTGTCTATTCCCTTTCTTGGCGCAGGTGTCTTAGTCGTGCTCGTTACTCTCTCTTTTATGCACGCAGGTGCGCGTGGGATGGGTCTCATTAGACCGATCGCGCCTGCTCTAACCTGTGCACTTTCCACAATTTTCCTACAATTGGTGATCCATGAAGAATCAATTTCCAACGGTATGATGCGATCATATGTCACGTGGGCTTGGTCGCTTGTTGTGATTCAGATGTTATTACTACGACCACAGTTTTTTCATCGTTTTGCATGGGTTTCTTTTTTCCTTGCCTGTGGAACGCTTCCATTTATTAAAGTCTACGTGAGTACGGGGGAATTGACGCGAATAGGAGCGACGTCTGGAGTTGGATTAGCCAATCCAAATGCGTTTGCCATGTGGTTTGGGTTTTGTTACGTGTATTTCCTAGTCTTAGGCTTAGAAACCAAAAACTATCTCGTGCGTGTGGTCTCCTGGTCAGCGGCATTATTGTCTTGTTATTTTGTCGCCGCTACCGTCAGTCGCGGTCCGCTTTTAGGTATAGCGATTGCCAGTGCCTTTGCGTTCAAAAACGTTCTCAAGCGAAGTTTTCTTCCGATAATTACCTTTCTTGTCTGTCTATGGTGTATTTATATGTCAGGGATTGCAGATGAACTCATCGGGTATTATCTTGAACGGGGGACAGAGGAAAGCGGTCGCACGTATCTGTGGTCTGTTGCACTTGAACGTATGTGGGAGTTCTGGTGGGTCGGGGTGGGGATTTCGGATGCGGTCATCGAACTGCCAGGTTCAGGGTACAAGACGAATCCCCACAATGGCCTTTTGTTTATTGGCCTGGCCTCAGGAATCATTCCCTTATGGTTCTTTATCACATACATTGTTCGTGTCATTCGCGGAGCGTTGGCCTCTAGCCATTCCCGTACTCAATACACAGCATTTGTGTTCCCTTTAACAGTTTTTGCATTACTTGAGGTCATGATTATTGGTCAAGCGTTTATGTCCGTTTGGCATATCGTGGTCTTCGCCATGGCTATATCATGTTGTTCGAATCCTGTAGTACGTCAAGAATCGTAATTTGAAGGCCATCTGATTTTCCCAAAGAGGCCAACCCGATTCGTGTGTGACAGGCATGTATGTTAATCCAACGTAACGTGTGAAAATGGGAATGGCGACTTCTACGGATGAGATGAGTATTTTGGCATTACACCAAAAGGTAGATCTTGAAGAAGGTTCTGAGGCGAGAAGCAAGATTCTCTATCTCATTGGTCAATTGGGGGCTGGCGGGTCAGAGCGGCAATTGTATTATTTACTTCAGAAAGTAGATAGGCAACACTGCGTTCCGACCGTTGTCGTCTGGAACTATAACGAGCAGGATACCTATGTGTCTCGAATTCGTTCATTAGGCATAGATATATGTGAGGTTCCTCATTCGTCTAACCCTATGAAGAAACTTCTTGCGTTCCTTCGCTTAGCCAAAAAGCTTCAACCTGATGTGGTTCATTCCTTCACGTTTCACACGAATTTTTCAGCTTTCTGTGGTGCGCTGATTGCCTCTTCAGTGGCTGTTGGCTCCCTACGTGGGGATTTTCCAAAGACGTTATACGATACAGGGGTGATCCAAGGGCGGTTATGTTTACGATTTCCGCGAGTCCAACTTTGTAACAGCAGTATCGTCGCCGAGAAGGTCAGGCAGTGGGGGGGGATCTTTGCTCCCAGACGGCAAGTCGTAGTCCGAAATGGATTAGATTTCTCGTTATTTACATATTGTGCTTTGCCTGCCTCTCAACGGGTAGAAATCCTGGCTGTTGGATCACTTTTACCTCATAAGCGGTGGGATCGTCTTATTGACGCGGCGGCTGAATTGAAGAGGCGCGGATACGATTTTCTTATACGTATTGCTGGGGATGGTCCGCTCTATGGGCTTCTGAGGCAACAGATACAAATGTTGGAGGTAACAGACTGTGTGGCCTTACTTGGACATTGTGAGCATATATCAGACTTGCTAGCTAGCTCGAGCTTTCTTGTCCATACTTCAGAGACTGAAGGCCTTCCGAATGCCATTATTGAGGCCATGGCCTGTGGTCGGGCTATCGTGACGACTGATGTCGGAGAAGTGTCACATCTTATGGAGAATGGGGAAAATGGATTTGTTGTCGAGAAAGATGATCGAGAAGGATTAGTTGCTCGAATGGCCATATTGCTCACCGACGCTGAACTCCGTGAGCGTATGGGAAAAGCCAATCATGTCATCGCTAAACAAGCGTTTGGGTTGACTCGACATGTCGATGAAACTTTTGACGCGTATCGCGCGGCGGGCTGGACGAATAGTAAGCCGATGCGACATGACTGAGTTGTGTGAGCCTTGTGGATACGATGTAGGAGTTAGGCTGATCCGTCCTCCCTGGTTAACTTCAGCACAATTATCTGAAACTTTATTTATGTAAATATGCAAGTATAGCTATGTGTGCCAATTGACGAATCCACTTTTTCTCACTGAGGGATAAGCAATTTTCGACAATCCTCATTTATTCAACGTTCCTGCCATCTATCTCTTGACGACTTATATCACGTAGAGGTTCTTTATGCGTATCCTTGCTATCACGAATATGTACCCCAGCGCTGAATATCCATCTTCAGGTCTGTTTATTCAGCAGCAAATTAAAGGGCTCCGAAACATTGGGGTTGACGTTGATCTTCTTATCGTGGATCGTCTGGAAAAAGGCAAACACGCCTATTGGGGATTAGGCCCTCAGATTCGCGATAAAATCAAAGAAGTGAATCCTCGTTTGGTGCATTGTATGTATGGTGGTGTGATGGCTGACATTGTTACACGCACAATTTCTGATACGCCTGTTGTTGTCACGTTTCATGGATCCGACTTGCTTGGAGAGAATTTGTCCGGCCTTTTGAGGAAATGGTACTCCAGATATGGAGTCTGGTGTTCCAAGCGAGCCGCACAACGGTCAAGCGGAATCGTTTTGGTCTCATCGGTCCTGCAAGAAATTCTGCCTGTCAACGTTGACCGGTCTAAAATCAGAACGATTCCTTGTGGGATCGACGTCGAACTTTTCAAGCCCATGAATCGAGACGTGTGTCGGCAACAACTTGGATGGGATCCTGATGTTTTCCACATTCTATTCCAGAATTCCAGTGATCCAGTTAAGCAACCTGCGCTCGCATACGCATCCGTTCAGGCGCTCGAACAACTCGGAGTCAAAGCGCAATTACACGAATTGCGAAACATCCCCTACCGTGATGTGCCCATTTGGTTGAATGCGAGTGGAGTATTATTGCTCACTTCGTTACATGAAGGCTCTCCAACTATTGTCAAAGAATCCTTGGCGTGTAATGTTCCAATTGTTTCGGTGGATGTGGGAGATGTCGCTGAACGAATACATGGAATTGATGGATGTTATTTGGCAAAATCTTCTCCTGGTGATCTTGCGGCTAAGCTCGCTCTCGTTCATGCTGGCATACGGAGCCATCAAGGACGAGAAAAAATTAAGGAACTTTCACTCGATCACGTGGCGCGGCGTCTTGTGCAATTCTATGCTGAGTTATAATGATTGAATCGTACAATGTGTGGGATGAATCATGATTGACTCTATTTATCCTTTGAGACCGTTGAGCTCTGGTTTGATACCGGCTTGGCGTTGAGGGGGGCGGCACAATCGAAACAGGTAAAAAGTGGGATGGAGTTGTGCTAGGTGGTGATTGAATCCCCGTTGCTTCTTTGCAACGAGGATTCATTGCTGTTTGAATCAAAACTGATTGAGGACTTCCTAGTTTTCGTTTAGTTTTAAGATTACACTTTTGGGGCTTGCTGGAGGTTCATTGTCAGTTGCGACCTGTGGGAATTCAAATGCTCCAATGTCAGGTCCCGTTCCAATGTTACGTTTGACGCCATCGTAATCCGTTGTGATTTCATTAATGATCGAGGCATTATCAATTGCTGGGCTACCTTCTTGAAGCCGAAAATCATTGGCTTCTTTATTCACGAATTCTGGATTGGTGCTTAGATTGTGTGACAACACGGTTCCGGACTGATCCCCCGGGGATAAATAGATGTCTTCTGTTGAATTCTGGTAGACAATATTATTTCCGATTGTGGCATCTTTGAAGTTGTTTCCCACATAAATACCGTATCCTTCATTCTTGTACACGGTGTTATTGTACGCTCGAGTCGTTTGGCTATTTCCCAATCCGCTAATATAGATACCGTAGTGCTTGTTTGCAAACGCGATATTATTATACAAAAGTGCGTTTGAAGATCGGTATGTTGTGCAAAAGCCAGAAAAGTTCTCATAAGCCGTGTTGTTGTACACCTGATTGCCAGTCCCTGCGCTGACGAGTACTCCACATCCCCACTTGCCTGAAGTGTTATTGTGGTGTGCAGCATTGTGTCGGATCGTATTATTGTCAGCGGTATTAATCGTGCTTCTATAAATATGAACTCCGAACCCAACGTTATGATGGATGTCTGATTTTTCAATGATATTATGAGCTGTTTCAATATAGAGTCCGTGATCAAAATATGTTGAGCCATTGTGATGGATGTTCATATTAATAAACTCATGGTAGGTATTATGCGGGGCGGTCTGTGGGCTCGCGCAACCACTACAGATTGAAACCAATATTCCGCTATCTGTAGCGTTTTTCACTTCAGTATTTTTCACACGTATATATCGAGAGTTGTCACTAAATTTAAACCCGTGTTTCGCCTGACTATTTCCGTCGACGGTAAATCCGTCGATGATGAGATATTTAGCTTGTCCGTCCTTAATCCAAAAAAATGTCTGTCCGCCTGGGGGATATATGGTTACCTTGTCCCCAGGGTTTACTGCGACGGTGACCGGATTGTTCCAGGATGTTCCATTGGGAATCTTTGTGGACCAGCTTAAGATTGACTCGTAATAGGTCCCAGCTTTGACGTAGAGGGTATCGCCGGCAACCAGTTTACTCACTCCGTGTTTAATGTTTCGGAATGGTGACGCTTGAGTCCCAGAACTTGAGTCATTCCCTGTCTTGGCAACATAATATGTTGCGGCGTCACTTATTGTTGGTGTGCTGGTTATTAATGTAGATACTAATCCAATGAAGAAAAATATCGTAGTTCTGACACGTATTGAGCCTATCATGACTTCCCTCCACAACTTTTAAGAATTAAGTATACAAGAAATGTGTGGCTATGGTCTTATCGGTAGAGAGAAATAAAACTAAAGGATGTGTGTTCTGGAAGGAAATACCTCGTAGGATTTTTCTGGAAGTCGAATGAATCCCTACAGGGTTAAGCTAAGTGCAATTGTTTTGAGGGTTTGTGGTGTGTCAATCCATGGTCGAGATTTGGAGAGCGACAATCTAGGTTGAGAAAAGTGAAGCCTGAGTCCTCCCTCCTTTATATATTGGAGGGAGGTTTCAGGTTTTGATGAGGTAGAAACGATGCTCGTGACGTCGGTATGTTTTGTTACTTTCGATCCGAGCTTCGATTGTTAATGATTGAGTAATATTTTCAGTTGTCAGCTTCTATTATTCTTTCTTTCTCTCTTTCTCTCTTTCTCTATATTTGACCGCCTAGGAAGTGTTCAAAATTTCGTTCCCTCTGGAATTCATCGCATCGTGTAGGTATGGTCTTTCTTGTCCCAACCACTACTATTGCGAGTCCAATACCGAACATAGATCGTGCCGCTACTGGGAAGCCCACTGACGGTACGTGAGTGACTGGCTCCCATGGTGCCGGATTGAAAGAGATTCGACCCGCCAATACTCGTGCCGATTTCCAGCCAATGTTCCAAGTCTTGACTGGTGTGAGCACCGGTAAAGGTGACGGTCCTGGTTGATAGTGTCGCGCCTGGAGTCGGGGAACTCATGGCGGGCGGGAATGTGCCCCCTCCCCCTCCGCTGCCACCACTGCTTGTCGTCATCGAGTAGGTATGATCTTTTTTGTCCCAACCACTGCTATTGCGAGTCCAATACCGAACATAGATCGTGCCGCTACTGGGAAGCCCACTGACGGTACGTGAGTGACTGGCTCCCATGGTGCCGGATTGAAAGAGATTCGACCCGCCAACACTCGTGCCGATTTCCAGCCAATGTTCCAAGTCTTGACTGGTGTGAGCACCGGTAAAGGTGACGGTCCTGGTCGATAGTGTTGCGCCTGGAGTCGGGGAACTCATGGCGGGCGGGAATGTCCCCCCTCCCCCTCCGCCGCCGCCACCACCACTATTGACCGACATCGTATAGGTATGCTGTTTAAAGGCCCAGCCACTGTTGTTCAGAGTCCAGTATTGGACATGGATTGTTCCACTCGTGGGAAGTCCAGATACCGTTGTGGTGTGGCTGTTGCCCATGGACCGGTTATACAGATTGGGATTGTTGGCTGTTGTGCCTACTGCAAGCCAGTGCTCTTGATCTTGACTCGTATGACCGCCGGTAAAGGTGACCGAAGTGGTTGTTAACGTAGACCCCGGTGCTGGTGAGTTTAAGGGAGCAGGGAATGATCCACCGCCACCGCCTGAACCGCCCTGAAATTCATATGCGCCAATATCAAAACTGCCACCTTGAGGTCTGGAGTTTCCATCATGATCACTGTTTATTCCGCTAATGGTCGTTCCAGCATTAATGGCTGGACTTCCGGCGTTAAGACGGAAATTTTTCGCCCCGGCATTTACAAATTGTGGATTACTTTCCATGTTATGTGAGCTTGAAGCTCCATTTAACCCAAAGTTGGTACCGTTAGATCTGGCAATATTATTTTTCACTGTCGCATTAGGTACGGCTCCGCCGACAAATATGCCATAGGTTCCATTATTATAGGCGGTATTATTTTCCACCCTGGAACTAGTGTTGGTGGCTTTTCCGACATATATTCCATATATGTCATTCCCATACGCAATGTTGTTATAGATTCTTGTACTTGCAGATCTTTCGATGGTGCAAAGTCCAGCAAAATTTCCATAGGCTGTATTGTTATAGGCAACGTTGCCAGTTCCGGAACTCAGAAGGATTCCGCACCCCCAAACTCCTACTGTATTATTATCGTAGGCTTTAACATTGCGAACAATGTTATTGTTCGCGGTGTTCGTCGAACTATATAAATGGACGCCATATCCCTTGTTATGATGAATGTCAGATTGGTCGATTAGGTTGTTGCTCGTGGTAATATACATTCCGTGATCAAGTTGTCCTGAACCGTTATGGTGTGCATTGAGGTTGATGAATTCATGGTGGGTGTTACCAGATCCGGAAACCAGGACGCCGGAGTTTGTGGTGTTTTTTACTTCGCAGTCAACAACTCGGACATATTTCGTTCCACCCTCAAACTTAAAGCCATGTTTTGCCGAATTGCCCCCATCAACGTTAAAGCCCTTGATGATCAGGTATTTCGCTTTTCCATCGCCGATCCAAAAAAACGCGTTATTGGCTTTAGGTTTAACTGTCACCGTATGTCCAGGGTTGGCCGCAATGGTAATTGGGTTATTCCAGGAAGTGCCATTTGCAATAGGAATTTCCCAATGTCGAATTGATTCAGTATAGGTCCCTGATTTCACGTACAACGTATCACCAGCAGAGATGGAGCGAACGCCTTTTTCAATGGTACGAAACGGTTGCGAATTTGTGCCGGGATTTGAGTTATTTCCTGAGGTAGCAACGTAGTACGTTGTTGCTTGTGCCGACGTGACATAGATAAGTGACAAGATCAAGAAAAGAGCGTGGCCAATAGTCTTGTCTCGCATGAACGTGAAAAGTTTCAAGATCATAAGAGGATCCTCTCTGTGTGTTGTGGTATGACAACTGTTGTAAGTAAGGTGCGTGTGTTGCTGGTGGTTGTGTGGATGTCATTTGAATCAAGCACGTGACGATTTGCTGGGCGATTGATTTCACTTGCCGAAGTCTGTTGATTTGACGGAAACATTCCAATCAGTCATATGCAGCAGGCAGGCACACGTATGATCAGATTTGTGGTAACATCATTTTTTTCTGAGACGTGTAAGAACTGCTCAGATTAGATTTTTAAGAATTTCTATGAGAACAAGAATGAAACATACGGAGCGGAATCAC
The DNA here is from genome assembly GCA_021603905.1 of Nitrospirales bacterium. GTDB lineage: Bacteria > Nitrospirota > Nitrospiria > Nitrospirales > UBA8639 > JAGQKC01. Next base: position 26,615 of record BQIU01000027.1, on the reverse strand, counting down.
CCCAAACAGGTGGGAAAATTCTACCGATGTTCGAGTTTTTAAAAATGGTGTACGGGAACGTCTTCAAACGTTGTTAGCTCAAAGCAAAATATATGCTCATTGTGATATGACGAGAGCGACCGAGGAAGAATTTTTTCGCAAGTACCTAAAATGTCAAGTAAAAAATCATGTTGAGTACAAGGCGCATGAGAGAATTTGTGTTTTAGAATTTTTATCTAAAATCTATATCTAAGTATTGTTGCTGCATTCGTTGACCTTCACTTTGCCAGATGGAGTGTCAAGGAATTGAGTTCATGTTGTGTGCAATCTGACGTATGTGCTGTAGGCATTGTCCGAATCCACTGTAACCATGCATGTATCGAGTCGCGTCCGTGGATGAAATGCGTCAACTATTTTTTAATATTCTTCGTCATATGGTTGGTCATTAACTGAAAAGAGTCGAAGGAAATGGAGGGATATCAGTACAGTCTCTCGTTGTTCGAGATTAACATCATCATATCGTTTCCTTGATCTGCACCACTGTTAGACTACAAGCTTTCTAATTTCTTCTTGTGACAGGAATAGTCGAAGATGTAAGTTAGGCCTTGGGTCGTCTCAGTCGTTTTTCAATATTCGGTATTTGTGCATCTAAACGTATCAGTGACTGCTCCAAGTTTTGGATCAAGCTTTCTGAAAATTAGGGTGAAACACGATGAAGTCAAAATATCCTACTGTTTCGGTGATTGTTCCTTGTCGAAATGAATACGTGCATATCGAAGAGGGCGTGCGTTCCATATTAAATCAACAGTCTCCTGATGGAGGCTTTGAAGTTCTTGTTGTCGACGGGATGTCAACGGATGGCACCCGTGAAATACTTCAAGAGCTTATAAAGGATGATTCTCGACTTCGAGTAATTGATAATCCCGCGTTTTTCACTCCTCATGCGATGAACGCAGGAATACGCGAGTCCAGTGGACGGTTTATTGCTATCATGGGAGCTCATACTCACTATTCAAAAAGCTATATTCAGGCATGCGTCAATGTCCTTGAGGAGCATCCCGATGTCTGGTGTTCTGGTGGACCAATTCGAAGTGAAGGAAGAAGTGCCTTTGGTCGTGCTGTCGCGGTGGCGATGTCGCATCCCGTCGGTGTGGGAAATGCGAAGCATCGTTTCAGTACGTTCGAAGGGTATGCTGAAGGAGCATGTTTTCCAATGTTTCGACGTGAAGTATTTGAACAAATTGGCTTATATGATGAAAATCTCATTCGTAATCAGGATGATGAATTAAATTTACGTATGGCACTCAATGGCGGAAGAGTCTATCTTTCTCCACTCGCTGAATGTCGGTATTTCGTGCGTGATACTCCGAGGCGATTATTTTGGCAATACTTTTTCTATGGGTATTTTCGTGTGGAAGTGTTAAAAAAACACAAAGTCCCAGCTTCTTTCAGGCAACTGGTGCCAATTGTATTTTTCCCTGTCGCGCTTTTGTTGGCGCTTGCCTGTTGGTGGGTTCCTGATTGGTGGGCATGGGCGGGATGTGTGCCGTTGGGCTCCTACGTGTTGGTGCTACTGGCCACTGGGATTTGGGTTGCCACACAAAAAGGTGTGATGCCTGGCGTATTATTTCCTCTTGCCGCTTTTCTAATGCATGCAGCGTATGCGGTGGGATTTGCGTGGAATCTGGTGGGCGCGGGTGTGCCGAAGTCTACAAAATAAGGTGAATCCGTGAAGGAACGATTGGTTGCAGTATTGATTGACGTAGGAGCTAAAGCATGTCGAACAGTCATACCTTGAAAAATGTTCAGGCGATTCCTCGTGTTGCCGTCATTGGGGCCGGTTACTGGGGGAAAAATCTTGTTCGCAACTTTCATGCGATTCAGGCATTAGAAGCGATATGTGAAAGTGATTCACAGGCGGTGATGGTGTTACGTGAGTCCTACCCTGGCATCAAATTCGTTCAGAATTATTCAGACATTATCAATGATCCGGCGATTCAAGCTGTTGCGATTGCAACTCCTGCGGAAACTCACGCAACAATTGTCCGAGAAGCTCTTCTCGCTGGAAAGGATGTCTTTGTTGAAAAACCCCTGTGCTTGTATGTTGACCAAGGAAAAGAGCTTGTAGCTCTGGCGAAAGATCGGGCACGCATTCTGATGGTTGGTCATTTACTCTGGTATCATCCTGCGATTCTTGAACTCAAAACACTTATCGATTCGGGAGAACTTGGGCGAGTTCAGTACATTTATTCGAATCGCCTCAATTTAGGGAAAATTAGACGAGAAGAAAATATTCTTTGGTCTTTCGCGCCTCACGATATTTCTGTCATTCTTGGTCTTCTTGGAGAAATGCCAGAGAGTGTTCAAGCTCAAGGGGGAAATTATCTGCAGCAACAGATTGCTGATGTGACCGTGAGTTTGTTGTCGTTTCCTAGCGGGGTGAAAGCTCATATCTTTGTCTCCTGGCTTCATCCTTTCAAGGAGCAAAAATTGATCGTAGTCGGTGATAAGAAGATGGCTGTATTCGATGATGTGGAGAAAACAGATAAGTTGCGTTTGTTTCCCCATTCGATTGCATGGAAGGCTCATCACCCGATTGCGAATAAAGCCGATGCTCAACCTGTGGTTTTAGATGAGAAGGAACCATTGCGTGAGGAATGTCTCCATTTTATTGAATGCATACAATCTCGAAAGACTCCACGGACAGATGGTGTGGAAGGGTTACAGGTTTTGACCGTACTTCAGCAATGCCAAATCGCCTTAGAGCAAAAAATTTCAGATCGTACCGAGCAGACTTCTGTATCATCACTTGGGTATTTTGCCCATGAATCTGCTTGTGTGGATGAGGGAGTTGAAATTGGGGAGGGAACAAGCATTTGGCATTTTTCACACATTCTCAAAGGGACTCGGATTGGGACGCAGTGTAAAATTGGCCAGAATGTCGTTGTGGGGCCAAACGTATCGATTGGAAATGGTGTGAAAATTCAAAATAATGTTTCGGTTTATGAAGGGGTCACCCTAGAAGATTCGGTGTTCTGCGGTCCCTCAATGGTCTTTACGAATGTGTTTAATCCAAGAAGTGATATTCCAAGGATGAATGAACTGCAGCGCACGCTTGTCCGGAAAGGCGCAACTCTTGGGGCGAACTGTACGATTCTTTGTGGATTGACGGTTGGGCGATATGCGTTCATCGGAGCCGGATCTGTCGTGACCAGGGATGTTCCGGATTATGCTTTAGTTCTTGGATCTCCAGCCAGAGTTACAGGGTGGATGTGTGAGTGTGGGGTCAAGTTGGTTTGGTCTGAACAGGAAGCGGTGTGTGTCTGTAGTGGACGATACACAATGGACGGTGTAGACATCTGCAAGCGTGTTGACCTGGAAAGGTAGAGAGGCAACTATGAGTGTTCCATTGCTAGATTTGAATGCACAGCATGAGCCAATTCGTAAGGACATTCTTGCGGCTATAGAGCGTGTGATTGATAAGAATAGTTATATCTTAGGAGAAGAGGTCAAAATATTAGAGGAACGCGTGGCAGCGTATTGTCAGGCGCGCTGTGGTATTGGGGTGTCCTCAGGGACCGACGCATTGCTGGTTTCTCTTATGGCGCTTGGGCTTGGACCTGATGATGAAGTGATTACGACCCCACTCTCGTTTTTTGCGACAGCTGGGTGTATTACGCGTGTCGGCGCAACGCCGGTCTTTGTCGATGTCGAGCCGGACACGCTCAATCTTGATCCACAAAAAATTCAAGCAGCCATTACGCCACGAACACGAGCGATTGTTCCTGTTCATCTGTATGGTCAATGTGCTGATATGGATCCGATCCTTGAGATTGCTGCTGAGCATGAACTTGTTGTTATTGAAGATGCGGCACAGGCTATTGGAGCGGAGTATAAAGATCGTCGTCGCGCTGGAAGTATAGGGAACATCGGATGTCTTTCCTTCTTTCCAAGTAAAAACCTTGGGGCCCTGGGTGATGGTGGGATGGTTGTGACGAATGACGAGGCACTTGCCGATCGAGTTCGATTGCTCCGAACGCAGGGAGGAAGGCCAAAATACTATCATCAAGCTGTCGGCGGGAACTTTCGGTTGGATACACTGCAAGCCAGCGTGTTGAATGTGAAGCTCTCCTACTTAGACCAGTGGACATCGATGAGACAACAGAATGCGATGCGATATGAGCAATTGTTTACACAATATCAGTTGACTGGAAATGATCCTGTTCATCTTCCTCCAGCGGTATATCGAGATTCGCAGGTGCCTCATTATCACATCTATAATCAATTCATCATTCGAGTCCCAAAACGTGATGCGCTTCGCGAGTTTTTAAAAGAGCAGAAGATCGGCGCCGAAATCTATTATCCCGTTCCGTTACATCTCCAGGAATGTTACGCATCGTTGGGGTATGTGCCGGGTGATCTGCCGCAAGCAGAAAAAGCCTGTCAAGAAAATTTGGGTATACCGATCTATCCTGAGCTTACGTTAGACCAACAAGAAACAGTCGTGAGAGCAATTGCCGAATTTTTCGATAGGTAAAAACTCATGGGGTAGTTTTTACTGCCGTTGATTTTTACCGTGTTGGTGTGAGATGTGGGGGAGCGTGGCTGCTATTTCCCTTCTCAGGCATTGAACGATTGAGTGCGCGTTTCTTATTGAATAAACGAAGGCGATGAGTGGTCACAATGTTGCCGATGAAATAAACATGTCAATTCAATCATATGGCTCGCAGAGTGAAGAGGCGCGGATTCAGGGTGTCTATGCTGGCCGTCATGATGATCAGCGTAACTCGTGGTTTCGTGCGGGTCACCTATTTATGATTCAGTCGCGGGAGCGGCGACTTTTAGGCATATTGGAAAAGTACCGACTGAGTTCATTAGGACACGTATCCATTTTAGAGGTTGGGTGTGGAACGGGGTATTGGCTCCGACAGTTCATTAATTGGGGCATGCAGCCCGAGAATATTCATGGTGTCGATTTAGTAGAGGAGCGTATTTCCGAAGCACGGCGTTTGTGCCCGAACACAGTTCACCTCACATGTGGAAGTGCGGCGAAGCTTGATTATACTGATAACCAATTTGATCTTGTTTTACAGTCTACGGTGTTGACCTCAGTGTTAGATCAGGACATGCAAGCTCAAATTGCTTCGGAAATGTTACGTGTCGTGAAGGTCGGAGGAGCGATTATTTGGTATGACTTTCATGTAAATAACCCGAGGAACTCTAATGTTCGCGGCGTGAATAAAAAGGAAATTCGAAAACTTTTTCCCAATTGTGAGTTACAATTACATCGTGTGACATTAGCTCCACCAATTGCTCGAATGTTAGCTCCGGTCTCCTGGGTTGCATGTTCGTTACTTGAATATACGAAAATTTTTAATACACACTATCTTGGCATCATCCAGAGATCATGAGTAATCACATCTGTAAAGACTCTGAGCGAGCAAGGTCAGGTGTGATAGGTTCAAGTGGAATGAATGTTTTTGGCCAATGAGACACTTCAGAGTCTCAGGTTCAAGACGAAAATAAATCTTCGTATTGAAGGAAGAGATAAGTATGGCACAGAATCGTGTTCGGGAGCGAAGCGAAATTGCCGCTCAACTCGTTGGATATGCGAGTCAGGCGAGATATGCGACGCGCGCCAATTTTTTGTTTGATGGGATTGCTTTTTCTGATTCCACAGTTTTGGAGGTTGGTTGTGGAACTGGCGCTTGGGTCATCTGGGCGGCTATAAACGGTGCGAAACAAGCAATTGGCATTGAACCGGAGTCTGACGGCAGTACCTCACAAACGTTAGAGACATTACGGCAGACAGTCAATGCGCTTGGGTTAAACGAAACCGTCTTGGCCTATGACTACTTTCTTCACCAATTGCCGATGGAGGAAGGTAAATATGATACGGTCATTTTGTACAATGTTATTAACCATTTAAATGAACAAGCCGTTGTTGATCTTCATGAAAATCAGGAGTCATTCAGTCAATTTCTTAATATTGCGACAGATCTTCACCGAAGGATGAAACCTGGGGGCACTATTATTATTGCTGATTGTGGGCGGACAAATTTTTGGGATTGTATAGGGCTTTCCTCTCCTTTTGCTAAAAATATTGAGTGGGCGAAGCATCAAGATCCTGTTGTTTGGAGCCGGGTGTTTGTATCGGCGGGATTTCGATTGTTAGATATTCGCTGGTCTCCGCTCCAGCCCTTTACGAATATTACGGCAAATCGTTTCGTTCAGTATCTTACGTGTTCGCATTTTGTTCTGCGATTGAATGCGTGAGTGCGAGTTTGTCGGATTATTGCTTTTTGGTGTACCCCTTGATTTTGATGAATGTTACAAGGATTTAGTTCTTGGTGACGTTTCATGTAGAGAACGACTTGACCTTTCCCTTCCAGCGTTGTTTTCCTGCCTCGTACTATTTGAGGCTTGGAGGGAATCAGTTGATGGTAACGCCGCCTCGTGGGTTTTTCAGCTAATTCTCCCGTCGAGTTTGTGTCGCGAGACTTGTTGTTGAGTGATCGTTTGCTCCGCACCCTAAACGTTGGATCAGTTGCTTATATGATTCAGCTGAACTCTTTCATTCCCATTTGTGCACTGATCTTTTAGATGTCAGGGTTACGCGTTGTTGCTATTGTTCTCCTTCCAATGTCAGGCAAATAAACATCTCGCGGTGTAAGTTCTTCTATACTCCTATTACGTTCCTTGACTTAGTGTCATGCTATTTGACGAAGGTTGAATTTCGTGGAGGTTTGTAGATTATTTCAATTGTCTGAGTGATTCTGTGTGGCCAATTTGTTTGTACCAGTGAGCTTCTATCAAGCAGAACAAGCGTGTGAGAGGTTGATCGGGAGTAGACGTGTGCTCATACTTTTGAGCACATATAGCATCTATCTCTTAGTCTTGACTCTGATGCCGTTTACGTTTTCTTTCGACTCGTCATGGAAGTTTCTTGATCTCGCTTCAATCCGATTTGAGCCTTTGGCGGCTGTTGTGTGTTGTACGCCCATTGAAGAGATTGTCGGAAATGTTTTGCTGTTTGCCCCATTTGGTTTTTTGTTGAGCATTCTTCCTGCGTGTCGTTGTCGGAGTCAGTGGTCAAGGCTTATCATTGTTGTCTGCTTTGCCTGTTTAGTGAGTGTTTTGATTGAGTACAGTCAGATTTTTCTCCCGCGTGCCCCCTCGATTGCGGATGTATTTCTGAATTCTATTGGCGGAACTCTTGGGGCGGTAGCTGGTTCGTATGGCTATGATGTTGGTCGTCGATATGCCTGTAGAGTGTGGGCGAATCTGCAGAAATCCCCGATGGTCCTGTGGCTATTCTTGGTGTATGTGATGGCGCTGTTTGATCTGACTAGTCTGAGCATCCTTGGTACGGATTTTCGAAATTGGGATCCAAGCTATCCATTTCAATTAGGTAATGAAGCGAGTGGCGACCGCCCTTGGCTTGGAAAACTTTATTTTGTGGCCCTCTATGACAATGTCCTAACTGCTAAAGAGGTACAGCGTCATTTCCATTCAGGGCCCTTCCAGAGGCCCTCTCAAAAGGGTAATCGGAATGGTCCTGTCGCACTTTATTCGTTTACCGAAGGGAGAGGAACAACAGTCCAGGATCGCTCTGGTTTTGAGCCGCCTCTCGACTTGTCCATTGGTGATCGAGAGAAAATCTCTTGGATTGCCCCACAGGGTGTCGAACTTTTAGCGTCCACGAGTATTACCAGTGCGGGGCCCGCCCAAAAACTTTGTTTACGCCACATGTGTTCTCGCAGCCAGCTGTCTGTTGAGGTGTGGGTGGAGCCGGAGAACCTTGAGCAAGCTGGACCTGCGAGAATCCTTTCATATTCAGCGAATACGTTATTGCGGAATTTTACGCTTGGTCAGGATGGAAAAAATATTATCTTTCGATTACGGACGCCTTTATCTGGTCTGAATGGTATTCACCCCGCTTTGCAGACGACGGATGATCCGCTCATTGAGGGACGCCACCACATTGTCGTGACCTATCGCGTCGGTTATTTCACGCTGTTTGTGGACGGGCGAAAACATGCCATTCTTACGGTCGATGGACGAGATCATTTGACGCTATTTTACTCTGTCGGTAAATGGGCCTTTTGGTCTGTCGCATTGTTTCCCATAGGATTTCTTGCTTATATCATTTTTTCACGATTGGTACGTTCCGTGGTAACGGCCATTATTTTTTCTTTGGTCATTGGTTTCGTAGTCTTATTAGGGGTAGAGCTGGTTTCATGGGCTTTCGTGAACAGAGAAATAGACGTGCCGCTATTACTTTCTGGAACTGGTGTGATCTTTCTTTCAGCGCTGACAAGTTCAACTTTTGATAAAGCGACGGCTGTTCACTAATGTTTCAAGCATGGTGTTCTGGTAAATGCGATGTTTTGTAATTGATGAGTCTAGAGAGTGAGAAATTCTTGAAGTAGACTTCCTTTGCCATGTACTGTACTTAGTCCTAATTTCTCTTGAGACCCCACAATCATTTTGTTCTGGAGCGGTCTATGTATACCGGTAACAACTTATGACACCTTTTCTCCCATTTCATCGTCCTGATATTGGTGAGGACGATATCGCTGCTGTGGTTGAGACGCTGCGATCTGGTTGGTTGACGACGGGTTCGAAGACTCAACAGTTCGAGGAAGAATTTAATTCACAAATTGGCGCTCGACATGCCGTCGCTGTCAATTCTTGTACCGCTGCTTTACATTTGGCTTTGGAGGCGGTTGGTGTGACAGCCGGGGATGAAGTTATTGTGCCAACGATGACATTTGCCGCAACGGCCGAAGTTGTCCATTATCTCAATGCAAGCCCTGTGTTGGTTGACTGTCAAGAGGACACGCTGAATATTGATATTCAATCGGTTGAGCAGGCCATATCCTCGAAGACGAAAGCGATCATTCCCGTACATTTTGCAGGTCAGCCTTGCGCCATGGATCCACTGCTGGCGTTAGCCAGACAGCATGATATCAAAGTGATTGAGGACGCCGCTCATGCGCTTCCAGCCCGATATCGAGGGAAAAAGGTGGGGACGATTGGCGACATTACCTGTTTTTCCTTTTATGCGACCAAAACGATTACGACTGGGGAAGGGGGAATGGCGACGACTGATAATGCCGAGTGGGCCGAGCGAATGAGAATTTTGAGCCTTCACGGAATTTCGCGTGAGGCCGTGAATCGGTATAGCCCAGAAGGTTCCTGGCGCTATGATATTTGCTATCCAGGGTACAAGTATAATTTAACCGATATGGCTTCGGCACTTGGGATTTCTCAGTTAAGGAAATGTGATCGATTTGGAATGGTGCGGCAGTACTATGCCGGGCTTTACAATGATGCGTTCCAGAAAATTCCAGAAATCATCGTTCCGTCTGTCAGTACAGAGATGGAGCATGCCTGGCATCTCTATGTTATCCAGCTTGACCTGGAACGGTTGCGAATTGGGAGGAATCAATTCATTGCATTACTGAAAGAACAGGGCATTGGAGTCAGTGTCCACTTTCATCCTCTTCATCTTCATCCGTATTACCGCAAGACTTATAAGTACCGACCTGATGATTTCCCCATAGCCACGAAGGTGTGTGAGCGAATTATTTCACTACCGATCTATCCAAAAATGACGGAGTCGGATATCAACAGAGTCATTGAAACAGTGAATATGTTAATTTCTCAATATCGGTGTTGAGCCGCACAGTACTTCGCTTATCTTTTTCCAAGACCCTGGTATGTTTCATTGTGTAGACCTGATCTTTGAGCTGTCTTTTATTCCGAGTCCTTGTTATTCCTCTATAAGCGGTCGTGACTCCTCAAAAGCGAGAGACGTCTGAGATGGAGGGCCTAGGGGACTTGAGGCGTAATCTCACAAATTATTTTTGTTGCCTGTTCCCGTTTTGAGTGCTTCCAAGCCAACTCCCTCTCGTCCATTACAATATCCATGATCTAAGTGAACGTTTTTGTAGTTTGCGCAAAGCGCGCTTGATGACACGAGCTCTGGTTCTCCACTTCTTAGTACGCGAATTTTCATCGTATCTTACATGTTCATTGGGCAGGAAATTCAGAGCCTTGAGAGGCTTCCTTGCTGGTTTGCTCTGCTTTCAAGATGGGTGTATAGCCATTTATTCAGGTTTTTTGGATAGCGTGTCTTTCTTAATTTTCCTAAAAATGGGTGTTTGGGTAAGTATCTACCTCATTCAGGCTAGGCGTATCGCGGTTTTAGGTTTTATTGGTGAGCTCTTCACTTTGGGAATGTGAGGCCTGTGCCTAGTGGAAATGGAATGTTCGTTATGGAGATGCTGTGGAGGAGTGCCCAAAGGAGTTTAGTATTATTACTTATTTATGGGAATGTTCCAGCCAATTTCAACACCAATAGGTCTGTGAGATTGTGGTGTGTTTCTCGGTTTATAGAGAGTTTTTGAATAAGAGAATACCTTTAGTGTGAAATTGGGATCAATTAGACTAAGAGTATAAGCCCAATGGCTCACTATTTGTGAGTTTTTTTTGCACCTACTCGTATACTGCGAAACGATGATCTATAGCTAAGTTTATAACAGGATACCTCAGACGAAAGTTGTTAAAAAATTTGACTAAGAACAGGTAGATGCAGATTTTTCAAGGAACTACCCATTAGAGATAGCCAGATACCGTATTCTACACTATAATGCACTACCCTTTTTCCGTTGAGTCAAAAATTTAATGTCTTTCTATTTTGACATTTTGGAGTGTCAAAGATGATCAAGCGTTCATTTGATTTTCTTGGAGCACTGTGTGCTCTCCTTCTCTGTTTTCCCATCTTTGTCTTAGTTGCCATCTTCATTAAGTTGGAAAGTCAGGGGCCAATTTTTTTCAGTCGCATTTATGTGGGGAAGGGGTTTCGCCACTTTTCCCGGTATAAGTTTCGTACGATGATTTATAGTGAACCCCAGAGACAAGAGCCGTCTCCTGTGGTCTCATCTCATTGCTTTACACGAATAGGACATTTGTTGCGCCAGTTTAAATTGGATGAATTGCCTCAACTCATTAATGTGCTGAAAGGTGAAATGAGTTTAGTCGGGCCACGTCCCGAAGTCCCTTATTATGTCAATCAATTCCGAGATCGGTACGAAGGGATCATTCAAGTTCGTCCCGGATTGATGGATCTTTCATTTCTCATGTATGTCGATGATTTGACTGTTCTTGGTCCATCAACCATCAAGCCTCCAGTTTCAGAATCTACTTATTTACAAGAAGTTCTTCCAGAAAAAATCCGATTAGCAAATCTCTATATTGAGCATCGATCTTTTGCTTTTGACTTGGCCGTTATCGCCCAGACGCTTCTGAAGTTATTTGGGATGCGAACGGTATTGCTGAGAGTACGAGCCTCGCAGCACCCTAATGAAATAGAAGAGACGATGGTGTTTAAATTTCTGTACAGACATAAACGAGTTCTTCTCCCAGTCTTGGACGTGTCTCTTATTGTGTTGGCCAATTATATTGCGTTCTGGTTGAGATTTGATGGTCAAATATCTCTCGAGTCATACCACTTGTTTACAGGTATGTTGCCTTGGCTCATATTGATTCGTGGGGTATCGTTTTTTGTGTTTAGGCTCAATGAGGGGCTTTGGAGATACGTCAGCATTTGGGATGTGAAGAAAATATTAGTTGGGGTCTTGTCTGGATCTCTAGCCTTTTATGTGTTGGTTGCTTGGGTCTTGCAGGTGGGGGCGTATCCGCGTTCGGTCTATATTATTGATGCCATTATGCTAATCGGTTTGCTCGTTGGCATTCGAGTCGCAGTCCGATTATTCCGTGAGCGAAAAGTCATAAACCGAATGAAGCGAGTACTGGTGATTGGCGCAGGAGATGCTGGGGCAAAGATTGTTCGGGAAATGCAAGCTCATCCATCCTGTATCTATGTGCCCATTGGGTTTGTAGATGATGATCCCGCCAAACTCAATAAGCGGATTCATGGCGTCAAAGTCCTAGGTGCCCGTCACGACCTCGTTGATCTTTTGCCAATGTTGAAGCCTGAGGAAGTCTTAGTGGCCTTGCCCCGAGCGAGTGCCGCTGTGGTGCGAGACATTATGAACGTTTTATCCCCGTTTAAGCTGCATATTAAGACGTTGCCAAAACTAGAAGATATCTTAAATGGTCATGTTTCGATTAACCAAATTCGTTCGCTGGCCATAGAAGATTTGCTTCAACGACCTTCTGTGAATTTACGCCCAGAGCCAGTTGCGCAACTTATCAAGGGGAAGCGAGTATTCATCACAGGTGCAGGAGGCTCCATTGGATCGGAGCTTTGCCGTCAAATTGTCGAGTTTGAACCAGAGGCTCTCATCCTGTACGAGCGACATGAAAACAGTTTGTATACTATCAATAGTGAGTTAAATGATCATGGACATGCCAAGCTCATCTACCCGGTACTCGGCGATATTACTGATGCTCAACGCCTTGAGAGCACGATGCAGGAGTATCGTCCCGACATTGTATTTCATGCTGCTGCGCACAAACATGTCCCCTTAATGGAAATGAATCCTAGTGAAGCATTCAAAAATAATGTGTTGGGGACCTGGGCTGTTGCTGATATGGCCAATCAGTATGGCGTCGAGTACTTTGTCTTAATTTCAACTGATAAAGCCGTAAATCCCTCAAGTGTGATGGGGGCCACGAAGCGGGTCGCCGAATTAGTCATTCAAGGATTAGCGAGACAAGCGTCGACATGCTTTTTGACTGTCCGTTTTGGGAATGTGTTAGGGAGTAATGGGAGTGTCGTCCCTCGCTTCCAACAGCAGATTAACGCAGGGGGGCCGGTTACGGTCACCCATCCTGAGGTTCGTCGATATTTTATGTCTATCCCTGAGGCTGTGGGGTTGGTGCTTCAGGCAGCGACGCTTGGTGAGCAAGGGAGTATATATCTACTTGAAATGGGTGAACAAATTAAGCTAGTGGATCTTGCTCGTAACCTTATTAAACTATCTGGTCACTTACCCGATAAAGACATTTCGATTGAATTTGTGGGGCTTCGTCCTGGAGAGAAGTTACAGGAGGAGTTGGTGGGACATTCAGAAAGTACCATTCCTTCTGCACTCGATAGCATCCTTAAGGTCCATTCTCAACAATCTCTCGATAACCAAATTTTCGACAAGATCAATGAAATTAAAGCAATGTCTGTGAGCAATGATTCTCGTTTGGTTCTTGAGCATCTTCAACAACTTGTGCCGACCTTTTGTCAAATTAGTCGCATCGGTAAAAAACAATCTGAAAGCTCTCATGTTCCAACCTATGATCTCCATTTGAATTCAGGGAAAAAGCGAATTCTGATTGTCGATGATGATCGTCCTGCTCGGAAGGCCATCCGCATTTTTCTCGAATCCCAAGGCTATATTTGCGCTGAAGCTGATCACGGAGCTTTGGCCTTAAAGTGGTTAGAGACGCAACATGCCGACTTAGTTATTACTGATAATCGGATGCCAGTTTTGGGAGGGTTTGAATTTCTTGAACGCCTCAAGGGAGGAAGCCAAACCCTTTCGCTACCTGTGGTCGTGTTCAGTGGCCATTTAAATGAAGAAGATAAACAGCGAGTGCTTCATTATGGAGTTTGTGCTGTATTTGAAAAACATGAAGGTTTTAGTGAAATCTTACCCGTGATTGATCGCGTTCTTGAGAAAATATAATTCGGAACGTGGGAGTCAAATTCCTAATTTTAGGGTTTCTTGGATAAACGCTCGACGCGTATGCTCAGATAGATCTTACCGTTGCGATTGAGAGTCGTATCGGCAGATGGGAGGAGAAGGTCATTTTCTCTTACAAATTGATTATGTCATCTTCGACAGAATGAGCGGCGTTTCCACCAGGAAAGGATTGTATGATCAATTGGATTGTCGATATTTTGACAAATCTTTAGTAGATAGTGCGGGTATTGGCTCACCATCCATCAACTTTTCGATCATGTCAGAACCCCGGACCTTTGCTTTATTAGAAAACAATCTAGGTATTGGGGACGCATTGTGGTGTTGAAACATGCTGAGCCGTTTCGCCTCATGCATCGCCTCATGGAAATCACCTGAGCTGTGAAACGGTGGATGGATATTCTTGGAAGTATCGCTGGGTTTGTTGTGTTTCTCCCGTTTGCTCTCGTCATTTCAACAATAATAGCGATTGTCGATCCTGGGCCTATTTTTTACAGGCAAGAGCGAATCGGGAAAAACGGTAAAAAGTTTTTATTGTGGAAATTTCGAACGATGCGAGTCCATCAACCTTCAGACGTTGGTCAACTGACTGCAGGCTCAAGAGATCCTAGAATTACCTCGTTTGGCTATTATTTACGGATACTCAAATTAGATGAAGTTCCGCAGTTATGGAACGTCATGAAGGGAGAAATGAGCTTAGTGGGCCCTCGGCCTGAAGTGGAACGATATGTACGATTATACGATGATAGGCAAAAACGGGTTCTTCAACTGCGCCCAGGCTGTACAGATATTTCGGTGATTCGAGGGCATTTCCATGATGATGCTTTACTTGACGACCATCAACATGATCCAGAGCAGTACTATATTAGTACCATTATGCCACGAAAATTAGATCATAATTTGTATTACTTAGAGCACCAGTCCTTATTATTAGATCTAAAAATTTTAACTGGTACGATGATGCTATTGATAGGGATCAGGAAAAATCAATCTGTCATGGAGGGGCATTGAACAAAAGAGAACGAGAAAAGTCCCCACCAATCATTTGTGCGTATATTCCGCATAATGATTCTGTCGTCATTTACAAATTTCTTGAATATAAATAAGCGATGAAGGGGATGACATTTGTGGGGCACTTGATTGGTATAGTACTGTAGAACACTGTTTTTGACTGCTGTGGCAGTTGAATCTATGAATTTTATCTGCGTATAAATGTGTAGATATGATGGATTCCGCTGTAAATGGTGTATTATTTTTACCACGACTTCATTATTTTGGAGATGAAAGGGTATTGAAGTAAATCATGATGCGACTATTTTTTGTCATGTTTATTGGATTCTTTGTTTTCCTCTCAGCCTGTAGTTCGATAGGGACCGGTGTTGAGGTTTTTACTCCGTCTGACTTAGGAGAGAACGGTTTCCCAAGTTTTTCTAAGGGCACAGTGTTGTCCGGAAGCAAAGTCATTCCACATGATGATGAGCAGTATATTATTAGGGCTGGTGATCAACTAAGTATTAAATTCTTTTTCAATCCAGAATTGAATGAGGAAAATTTAATCGTACGTCCTGATGGTCGGATTTCCCTCCAGCTCGTCCACGAAATCGAAGCTGCAAACCTGACGGCTCCGCAACTGACAAGTCTTTTAGAAAAACAATATTCCGGGCAAGTCAAGACCCCGGAGATAGCCGTTATCGTGCGATCAGTCAAGGAGCTCCCTACAGTGTACATTGACGGACAAGTGGAGAGCCCCGGGGTGTTTGAAATCGTTGGCTCTCTCAATGTGCTTCAAGTGGTTGCGCTTGCTCACGGGTTTGACGAAGACACCGCCAAAAAAAGTGAGGTTATTGTCATACGTCGAGATCAACAAGGTCATTCGTTTGTGATTAAGTTAGATCTCACAGCTGCGCTTAGCGGAAAGGACTTGAGTCAAAACATTCAACTTCTTCCAAATGATTTTGTCCATGTTCCAAGGGCGTTTTTTTAAATGAGATCATCAATGATGTTGTTGTCGAATCAGCAAGATACGGTATGTGTTATCTGTCTAATTGAAGTCTTTTTCCTAAGCGAAACCTTTTATTCGAAATGAATTGAGGTTACGATTATGTATATTTTACGGAAACAAATTCGTTGTCCTTATTCTCGGATATCTCAGCTTCGCTCGGCAATGGTGATATTGGCATTGAGTGTCTTTATTTTTCTACTACCTACTCTTGATCAAGGTGACTTTGCCTATGCTGCCTCTGATCTAGAGGTAAACCGTCCAGTAGTGAAGCAGCCCGTTGAACGGTCGAATAAACAAGCTTTTGTGATTATGCAGCAACAGCTTCACGCTTATCGGGAGCAACTGCAGTCGTCGGAGAGTGAGCTGGAAGCGTTTCAGCAGAAACATGGAATTATCTCTCTTGAAACACAAATTGATTTACTCCTTCAGCAACGTAAGGCGTTAGATGACTCGTTGAAGAAAGTGCGTAACATTTCAATGGGATATAAAGAAAAATATGAGTGGGTAAAAGGTCAAATCAGTCTTGTTCCCAAAGAGGTTCCCCTTTCAACAACTAGTAGTGAGCAAGGAGTGATTAGCGCGGCAAAGAATAACTTGCTGGGCCTTCAACTCAAAGAGCAACAGTTACTGACCAAATACACGAGTGGGAGTCCTCATGTGCAGGCGGTTCGTGAGGAAATGAATGTGATTGCCCGTTTTATCACAGAGCAAGAAGCGAAGCAGGCGGGGAGTACCACACATGGGAAGAACCCCTTGTATCGTGAAATGGAAATGCAATTATTTCAGACACAGGCAGATTTAATATCCGCCGAAGCTCAAAGTGAAGTCATCGTCAAGCAGATCGCTGAAGTTGATCAAGAGCTTGAACGGTTTAGGGGATTACGGTCTGGCCTTGATGAACTTCGGCGTCAAGTGACGGCTGCTGAATCAAACTATTTGAATTACTTAACCAAGGTGGGTACCACGCCGCCGCAAGACTATCAAGTCCAAGTAGGCGATCAACTCGATTTTAAATTCTTTTTTAATCCAGAATTAAACGAGTCTGTCGAAGTTCGACCTGATGGGCGTATTGCGTTGCAGTTAGTCGGTGAAATCTCGATTGTCGGTTATACTGTGGCACAGATACGAGAGATCTTGATTGAGAAGTATGCAGGACAATTAAAAAATCCAGAGGTTGCCGTGTTACTCCGATCCTCTCATGTTTTAGCTGGAGAGGCGAGTGTTCGTTCATCAGGTCAAGCGAGTCGAGAGCATCATGAAAACTGAATCTGCAGCGGACAAAGAACTACTCCCCTATCCCTTTGGAAGCATTCGAGATATTCTCACGGCTCTCTTCAGGCAAAAAATTAAGATTTTACTTATTTTTGTTGTAACCTTTTCGACGATCATTGGATGGGTTTACTCCAAGGAGACTTTGTATGAAGCCGAAGCAACAATTCTTCTGAAGTTTGGTCGTGAACATATATTCAGGCCAGAAGTTGGAGATGTCGATCAAATTGTGCGGTTTAATGAAATCGCAGCTGTCGAATCAGAACGAAAAATTTTGGAGAGTCGCGATCTCGTACAACGAGCTGTCGAGACAATAGGAGTTCAAAATATTTATCCCGATTTAATTATCTCCAATGAGGAAGTCCAACCCTGGCAAGTGGAAACGGCTTCTTTAAGGTTTTTAGGTAATTTGACGTCCTCTGGAGCAGAGGGGACCAACGTTATTGAAATTGGATTTTCCCATCAAAGCCCTCAAGTCGCGGCTATGGCTTTGAATGTCTTGATTGATGTGCTGCAAGAAAAACACCTCCAAGTATTTAGTGATCCCAAGTCGTCGTTTTTAATTCAGCGGTTAGAAGCCTATCAGAAAAATCTTGAGCAGGCTGAAGATATCCTGCAGGATTTTAAGCGGAAGCATGACCTTGCTTCTCCCCTGGAAGATCAACAGCGTCGTTTGCTTGATCAGCGTTCACAATTGGACACCAGTAACAAAACAATCAAAAATCAATTGGAAGGGCTAGTGGGGAGAATTTCGTCGCTTACCGATCAGATGAAGACTGTATCCAAACGCATTCCGCTTTCTACGACTGAGGGAGGAGGCATGGTCGCCAAAGCCAAGGCAGATTTATTCGCACTCAGGCGACAGGAGCAAGGTTTGTTGGCAAGATATACAGAAGCCAGTGGTCCTGTGCAGAATATTCGAGAGGAAATTGAGCTTGTCGAAGAGTTTATCCGAACTCAAAAGGATAGCGAGGGAGACAAAAGCGTTACGAGCGGGAAAAATCCAGTATTTCAGAACCTTGAGGTTGAGCATCTGAAGGCATTATCCGAGTTGAAGACGCTTCAGGCTAGTAATGAAGTCATTGCTCGACAGATTAGCGACCTAGATAAGAAAATACAACGGCTTGATTCACTGCAGGAGGAGTTGATTGGGCTTGATCGCAAGAGGGCGACGGCTGAAGAAAATTATAAATTATACCTTAAGAAAGTTGAAGAAGCCAAAGTCTCTGATGAAATGAATCAACTGAAAATGTCCAATATCAGTGTGATTCAAGCCGCGGATACGCCTCGTAGACCATCAGGTCGTCCCAAAAGTCGTCAGCTACTCTTCGGCTTCATTTTTAGTACTATTATGAGTTTGGGAATGGCATTTGTGATTGAGTACCTTCAAGGGGGCTATGCGAGGCCGGACCAGGCGGCTGAGGACCTAGGTCTTCCTATTTTGGCTTCCTTTAATCAGAAGGGGTAGAGCTCTCTTTATGTATCTTACCTACTATGGCCTTAATCGCGAAGCATTTCAAATCACACCAGACCCGAGTTTCCTCTACATGAGTTCTAGCCACAAGGAAGCTCTTGGTGCAATCATTTATGGGGTCGAAAAGCGGAAGGGGTTTGTTTCAATTATTGGAGAAGTAGGTGTTGGGAAGACCACAATCCTCCGTGCTTTTCTTGAAGGACATAGCGATTCGAATCAGAAGACTGTGTACATTTTCAATCCAGTCGTTTCATACCGAGCCCTTCTCACGGCTATTTTTAAGGGGCTTGATATTGTTCCTGCTGCAGCTGATGAAGTCGAAATGGTGAATCAACTCCATGAAGTGTTAGTTGAAAACTATAAAACCGGTGGGACCGTTGTCTTGATTATTGATGAAGCGCAAAACATGCCGATTACGACATTGGAGAATCTACGCATGTTATCGAACCTTGAAACGGCAACAGAAAAGTTACTCCAAGTTGTTTTGGTTGGTCAGCCTGAGTTGGAAAGATTACTAGAACAACCGGAGTTACGCCAGTTTCAACAGCGGATTGCCCTTCGAGCTAAAATCTGTCCTCTCACTGAAAAAGAAAGTATGGCATTTATTCTTCATCGAATTGCGGTTGCCTCTACTCCAAGGAACCCGGTATTTACAAGCAAAGCACTTCAGTTGATAGCCCGAAAGGGAAAGGGGATCCCCCGAAGAATAAATATTTTATGTGATAACGCACTGATTACTGGATTTGGGCGACAACTTACCCCCGTTCCTGTGAGTGTGGTGAAAGAAATTCTTGTAGATATTGATGGCACGTCTTCTCTTCCCTTATGGAAGTGGGGCCTTGTGGCTGGCTTTGTTTTGCTTTTAGGATTTGGTGTGCTGTTTTATTGGAAAACATTTAATTTCCAGTTAAATAGCGGGGTTGTCCAGAATGTCAGTCACGAAGTGCCAGGTACTTTTAGCGAATCTAGAAATGCTACCGTTATTTCTCAGCAAGAAGGAGAGCAATTGGGGAATACGACTAGATCCGATAACTCTTTAGATGAGACGCCTCTGGGTCAATTACCGTCGCATATTCGGCAAGAAAGTTTTACGGATGATGTGACCGTTGTAGCTGAAAATAGTCAATCGGTGAAGTCTGGGGTTAGCGTTTCAGAACAAACCAATAGTGAAGACTCAAAGATTCCTGTTTTGGTCAATCGACAAGAAGCCAGTGTTTCTTCATCTCCTCGGTTTCCCCAAAGTATTCAGACTCAATCTGTTCATCGTTCATCCAGTAGAGAAGGCGAGGATGCTTCTGTTCATCATTCCAAAGCAATTTCACTCCCTTCAGAGCAATCTTCAATGGTGAAGCGATTTGTTCAACATGGGGAAAGCTTGAGTCAAATCGCTAGTGAGACCTATGGCTCCGCAAGCCTGGAGTATATTGAGTGGGTCAAACGTCATAATCCCCATATCGTGAATCCAGATATGATTCTCCCAGGTCAATACATTGCATTGCCTGAGTATCCTAAAGTCACGGATTCTCAATGAGTAAAATCTACGACGCATTACAGATTGCTCATGGCGAGCGTTTAACGGCAGCGAAGAATCAAAAGGACGCTCCGACAGTCTTTCTTCCTCCCCTCGTCACACAAGATAGTCAATCTTCTTTTCCCAGGCTCTATCAAAATTCTGAACTTTTGGCTCTATCTCAGAACATTGCAGCACGACTTCCTGACCCAAATAAAAATGTGATTCAGTTTATTGGTTCACGTAGAGGAGAGGGAACATCGACCTTGGTGCGGGAATTAGCAATGGCTTCATCTCAACAGGGAAATAAGCCTGTCTTACTTATTGAGGCTGATCATCTCAGCCCTTGTCAGTATCAGGCATTTGGTGTCAAGTCCAAACCTCCTGTCGATCAGCTATTAGAGGGCAACCATAACCTTGATGGAGTTATTTCTCAAGTTGGCGAACTAAACCTTTTTCTCGCGACTCTTTCTTCAAAAATTCAATCTTCACTTGCAAGACGTAGTTTTTTTGGCCCTACGGATATGTGGAAAGCTGTGAGAGACCAATTTTCCCTTATCCTGATCGATTCATCCCCAGCAAGTGCAACGGCAGATAGTTTCGCTATCTGTGGGACTGTTGATGGTATTGTTTTGGTTGTGGAAGCAGAAAAGACTCGATCGGTTGTGGCGAACAATGTCAAAGATCAAATTCTCATGCGCGAAGGAAATTTATTGGGCATAGTATTTACCAAGCAGAGGCTCTATATCCCAGAATGTCTTTACAAGCTGATGTGATAGGCAATCTCTAAGTAGATCAGGCAATTGATAGGAAACGTAGAAGATGCTCACATCTACTCATGATTTCGCAGTCTCCTTATTAACGACTTAGCAACGATTTCTTGGTGGAACATAAATTTCCCGTTCTTGGTCTTGCAGAACAAAGCATCAGTGTATCGTCAATGATGCACAAATTCATTTCCATGAAAATTTGTCGTGTTCTCTTCATCCGGATTTAGGCTCATCCTCTCCATAAAGAATTGTATAAAGCTGCCGATTTAATTTATGCAATTATTTCGAGTTTCGTCACGTCTTCATTCTTTTAATCAGAAAAGTATCTGTATCTCCGGATTCCTATAGGGACGGGCCCTGATACTTCTTTCCTTTACCTCCGAAGCCTAATTTCCCCAGTTCTCCCTCAATTATGAATCTGACACTTTGCCTAAGATAACATACAGCTTTAGCAGCTTTAGTCTAGATGAGAATAATTACCCAGGTTTTGTTTGGTGCAAGGTGCTGAGAGTTCCCCGCCGTTCGTATGCAGTTTTTTTGTCTGTTCGCGTTGAGTCTGTCGGGTGTTGTCCGGCACAAGTTTTTTTATACGAATTTCTGCTCTGATAATATCCGAAATTATTGAGTGGATTTGTAAAACTTTTTGTCTCAATCATCTCAAGATTTTATTTACACCCCTGTCGAATGAGGTAAAACATCGATTAACCGTATAGGTCGTTGCAATCAGTTATGTGTGAGATTTTAGGTCTATCAGTTTCAGAGGTGGCCGAGGTATTAAATTTGCATGATATGAATCGTGCAAGGCGAGCCTTATTGGATTCCATACTAAATGCTTTGGGTGGTCAATTGAGACTCAAAGAATGGCTTCGGCTCGTAAGCATGATGAGTAGGCCGGCGTCTAAGAACTCGGGTATTCTTAGGATGTGTAAGGGTGCCACACAACTATCGATAGTTTTGGTTATACTCGTTGGCGCAAGCAATACGGCGTTGGATTAACTTTAAGTGTAAATACGTATTTCGTGAATCTGACGGACGTGCGCGGCGACTTTATAAATGATGTTTTTATGTATTAAGTGTGTGTGCGTCGATTGATGGTTCTTCGTGATTTGTCTTCTGAATAGTGTGTCGTTCACTCTATGGTCTGACGAATATTCTTTATTTATGAATAAGCCGCAATATTATGGAACTCTCAATATTGATCTTTTTTGTTAGCCCGAACAAAATTGAGAAAGTCCCATTGTCGCATGACAATAAGTTGTGCAAAAAAATCTCAGATCGTACATCAAAATAGAAGACGTGTCATGAGTAGTCCAAATACACCTCAAGCTACGTTCTAATTGTAGGCTTGCTTGAAGAGCAATAGTTAGAGAGTTGTTTCTTAATGAAGTGTTCTCGTGAATGCCTATGCGTATCATCGTTCTGGAAAGGACGTTGAGGTTATTTAGAAATTTTGAGAAATAGTGTTGGTTTCATTAAATATATGGTGTATTGTATAAGGCTATAGCGAATCCAATTAATTTCTAGTTGACTGATTCAGGCAGTCAGAGCGAAATCATGCACCTCAAAGGTCGGAAATTATATGAAACGGCTATAGGCTTATTGATCTTCGGAATGCTGTAGTTTCTAAGCAATACTCAACTGAAAATATACTGACGTTCTTCTTTCCCAAAATTTGTTGGAGGTCCAATTATGGTGTCTTGGCAATGTAAGGGGTCTGAGCTGATAAGTGTGTTGATCGAACAATGGTGTAGTCATGCATTGTTACATGATCAGGGAAGGAATGACCTGGAAGTGAGGGAATGGTGATGAGCATGTTCAGACGTCAGTATGTAAAGTTGACTCTCGTTATTGCCTGCGTCTCATTGTTCCAGATTCCGGTCCCACTGTTTGCTACGCTTACACTTCATTCTTCTCTCAGTGTGACCGAAACATATACAGATAACCTCTTTTTTGAAAGTAAGAAAAATAAACGCGATGATTTTGGAACGTTTGTGATTCCATCGCTGACTCTCTCATATGAAAGTCCAGACGTGGTGTTGTCTGGGACCTATGCGGGGGTGGCTCAATTTTATGTGAATCATCCTGATGCCAATGCTTATTCTCACAGATCAAGGATTGGGATTGACCTTCCGTTTTTAACCAAGCGGTATAAAGGTCTTGAAGTCCGGTTGATTGAATCATTTAACTTTGCTCCGGCCTTACAAGGATATTCGTTTGATGGTGATCAAGCTAATCAGGATTCTCCGCTGCCGGGTCAGGCTGGGCAAGGAGGACGTGTTGGTGGCGGCGGCGGATTTGGGGGTGGCGGATTTGGAGGCGGTGGACTGGGTGGCGGGGGGATTGCTGGGACCAGCTCTCCGATAGGGAATCAAGGGGTGTTCACCGGCCGAGGGACTGGGAGCAATTCGTTTCAAAATCGTGCTGGATTCATTGTGAGATATCAAATGTCACCACGTTGGGTCCCGAATGTAAGTTATCTTAATCGCTATACGACGTTCACTGATCCAGATTTAAATGATTCGCTGACTCATACCATGGGCGCAGGAACAAGTTATATTGTATCTCCCAGAACGAGACTGAACATGAATTATCGAGCAAACATTAGCGATATTCGACGTGGAGAGACCGTCGTGACCCACAGTGTGACAGCAGGGGTCGGCCACACGTTGACCCCAACGGTTAACTTCAGAGTGAGGGCGGGTGCTTCATACACGGAATCTGCTGACAGGATTACCTTTACCTCAAGTGCGAATATCACTAAAAGCTTTGAAGCTGGCTTGTTCGGGTTGAGTTACTTTCAAGGCGTCACCCCTGGTGGTGGTTTGGCCACTTCTGGCGTACTGACTCAACGCGGCACGGCAACTTGGTCGTATCCGCTGACTGAGCGAGTGAGTGGATTCCTTGCAGGCGGTGTGGCAAAAAATAAATCATTATCCGGGAATGAGGTCGATGTGACGAGTTATCAAGGTCAAGTCGGGTTTAGTGCCTTACTGCTGCCATGGCTGAGCGGAAATATTTCGTACAGTTACATTAAGCAGAATTCAGATGGCTCCGCCACGGCATCGAGAACAGCCACAGTGAATCAAGGATTTATTGGCCTGACCGCCAGACTTCCTGATTGGCGCATTATGAGATAGGGATGACTGCGTGATGAGAAAACGACCGGCACTCTCCGTTATTGTTCCAGTCTATAACGAACAAGAAAGCACGCCTCAGCTTTTTAGCAAGATCGTCTCTGCCTGTGATTCGTTAGGTGATCCATATGAAATCATTTTTATTGATGATGGGAGTCAGGATCAGACCCCTCACGTGCTAGAGCAGTTACATCAAACACATTCGTGTGTTCGCGTCATAGAATTCAGGAAAAATTATGGTCAAACCCTGGCCATGGCAGCCGGGTTTCGTGCGGCGCAGGGTGAATTTGTGGTGAGTATGGACGGCGATTTACAGAATGATCCGAAAGATATTCCAAGACTGCTGGATAAACTAAAAGAGGGTTATGGCGTTGTCTGTGGCTGGCGCAAGGATCGAAAAGATAAATTGGTCTCACGCCGGATCCCTTCCCAAATTGCCAATTGGATTATTGGGAAAATTACCGGTGTTCCCATTCATGATAATGGCTGTTCTCTCAAGGCCTATCGCCGAAGAGTAGTCAAGCAATTACCTTTGTATGCCGACTTTCATCGGTTCATTCCCGCAATGTCGACCCTTGGAGGTGCGAAAGTCACTGAAGTGATTGTGACGCATCATGCGAGGCAGTATGGGAGCAGTAAATATGGAATTTCACGGGCCTGGCGTGTCTTTTTGGATTTGTTTGTAGTGAGTTTGATTGTTCGATGTTCATCACGACCGGCTCTTTGGTTTGCACGGGCAAGTGGTGTGGCATTTATTGCCGGCTTGGCGTGCCTGGTTGTTTTTGTGGCCCATGATATTTCAGGCATTGTCCTTCCATCTGTCGCGTTTATGCTCTTGGCGTTAACTGGTCATTTGATGGCACTTGGCGTGTTGGGTGAAATGGTTTTGTCGACTGGAGATTATTGTCCTGAACGTATGATGAGCGGGAGCATTATCACAAAGACGTAAAGTTTACGTGCAACGATACGCGAATGTAGATTTGTATTGTATGGATCCACTGGGATCGTGATTAAAGCGAAATTCTCATATGGCATTAGCATCCATGAGTTTATCTAGCACTGACACGGGGCTGACTGCACACGAGTCATCTCAGCGACGACCCTCGATTTCGATTGTTGTGCCTGTGGTCGAGCGGTCTCATGATGTGGAAGCGGTCTATCAGGCCTACTCATCGATTCTTGAGCGGTTACAGCTGACCTTCGAATTTATCTTCGTCATTGATGGAGGAGAGCGTAGCGTGATGCATACGCTCGAGAGCATTCAGAGCGAACAATCCCCCCTGAAGATTGTTCCGTTACCCTACTACTTTGGAGAATCCATGGCATTGGCTGTGGGATTTGAGCAAGCAATGGGAGAAACGATTGTCACATTGCCCGCGTATTTTCAA
Source organism: Nitrospirales bacterium (assembly GCA_021603905.1). Classification (GTDB taxonomy): domain Bacteria; phylum Nitrospirota; class Nitrospiria; order Nitrospirales; family UBA8639; genus JAGQKC01. The sequence continues at coordinate 1,422 of BQIU01000027.1, read as the reverse complement.
ACAGTTCCTGAAGGTCTTGAGAACGTGCTGAAACTTGTCGATGAGGGTTATGACTTGGTGGTCACGCGGCGATGGCCACGAATTGATACATGGTTGAATCGTCTACAAACACGGACGTTTCATTCGCTCGCTAATCGATTGACCGGTCTTGCGCTCAACGATCTGGGGTCCGGACTTCGCGCGATGAAAAAACAGGTTGCCCAAGAGGTTTCCATCTATGGCGATCTCCATCGTTTTCTTCCACTGCTTGCCCATCAAAAGGGTTTTCGGCTCATTGAAGTCGATATTCCTCAACATCCAGCACAAAGTCAGTCTCGCCTCTATCGACCAGGTGTGTATCTCAGACGCATCTTGGATCTTCTTACCGTCGTCTTTCTTTTTAAATTTACGAAAAAACCCTTGCGATTTTTTGGTTTGATTGGAAGCGGGCTATTTGCCACTGGATTCTGCGTTTCGGCGTTGTTAGCCCTAGAACGCTTGCTGGGAGTGACCGCGTTGTCCGATCGCCCACTATTGATTTTAGGAGTGTTACTCATGGTGTTAGGGGTCCAAGTCGGATCGATTGGACTCCTTGGGGAAATCATTATTTTTACCCATGCTCGAAAATTGAAAGAGTACACCATTCGAAGGTTCTTGCGGTAATTCACCCGTTTTCTCGTCGTGACAACGCATCGCCATATTTCGTAGGACTTACATGCCCATGGACGTCAATGCGTATACGCCCCAGAATCAAGGTCGATGGGATGATTTTGTCGCCCTTTCGCCGGCAGGTACGTTTTTTCATACCAGTCGGTGGAAAGCCGTGATTGAAAAAGTATTTGGCTATCAGTCCGTGTATTATTTGGCTGAACACGAGGGCGCGATCAAGGGAGTTCTTCCGCTATTTTTAGTGAAAAAGCCACTGCGTGGACAGGTGCTGATTTCTGTTCCATTTGGTGTCTATGGTGGGATTTGTGCTGATTCTCCTGAAGTGATTGCATGCTTGAGGGCACGAGGGGAGAGTCTTTCACGAGAATTGAGCGTTGATTTTCTTGAGCTGCGTCATGTGAATGCCGGTGGCATTGATCTTCCGATTAAAGAATTGTATTACAGTTTTTCCCGTGAGATTTTTGATGGGGAAGAGAAGAATATGATGGCTATTCCCCGGAAACAGCGTCGGATGGTTCGCCAGGGTATCAACCATCAACTGGAATCAAAAATAGGAGGAAAAGAATTCCTCAAAGAATTTTATATGATTTATACGACGAGCTTGAGAAATCTTGGCACCCCGGCGTTTCCTTATCGTTTCTTTGAGGTATTATTGGAAGAGCTGGGTGAGCAATGTAAAATATTAACGGTCTGGCACCAGAATCAGATGGCGGCCGCCGTGATGACATTTTGTTATCAAGACCAACTGTTGCCGTATTATGGGGGAGGGCTTTC
>BQIU01000026.1 GCA_021603905.1 Nitrospirales bacterium | reverse complement strand
CTTGCATGTGTTAGGCGCGCCGCCAGCGTTCGTTCTGAGCCAGGATCAAACTCTCAAAAGATGTTTCCTTCTCACAAGGGCCGCCATTTCAATACACTTACCTGCTGTATTTTTCAGCTATTTATCTGTCAAAGAACTGCGTGCCCCTTTCAGGGCGAGCTGTGAATATATCTGGACCTTCCGTTTATGTCAACAACTATCTCTCGAATTTAAAAATATTTTACAAATATTTAAAACGACCTTAATTTCCTACAAGATAATACGCCATATCGCGTTCCTTTAAAAATGACCTATTCTATAAAATAAAAGGGGCCTGTCGTAGATAATAAAGATTATCTATGCTGGCGTATGGGCTTAACGTATTGCAAATTAAGGGAGAAAACCCCACGGAAGCTTCTCGAGTATTTTGTCCTAGAAGTCACGGCACGTGCTGCTGCGGATTTTCTGGATCTCCAGGCTAATGCGGCAGCGCTATTTTATCGTACAATACGTCTTATCATTGCGGAGAAATCAGAGGCTGCGGCCTCCGAGGTCGTCGGAGAAATTGCATTAGATGAAAGTTATTTCGGGGGGGGGTGAGGAAAGGGAAGCGAGGCCGCGGTGCTGCGGGGAAAGTTCCCGTAGTTGGGATCCTGAAACGAGGGGGGGAAAGTCTATACCCAGATGATTGATAACACGCGCACTGACACTTTGATGACGATTAGTCGCAGGAAAATCAAACCTGATAGCATTGTGCACACCGATAGTTATCGTTCCTCTAATGCCTTAGATATTGCAGCGTTCAAACATTATCGGATCAATCATTCAGCGGTGTTTGCCGAAGGGCGCAATCATATCAATGGGATTGAAAATTTCTGAAACCAAGCCAAACGCATCTTGCGCAAATACAATGGCCTGCCAGCCAACCATTTTTATGAGTGCTGAAAAGAAGCGGAGTTTCGGTGTAATTATGGATCGCATCATCACCAATATATCGTCCTGAAAAAATGGTGCGGGTTGTGATTTATCTACGACAGCCCCAAATAAAATCATTGCTCTCGGTCAACACCCAGTTCCCACATAGGCGGAAACTAATACACCTATTCATTCAACCAACAAGTCCTGCCATGGCTCACCATGGACGAAATCATCAATTCTTAACGTGAGGAAGAGGAAAGGGATGGGAGTACAGCTAGGGACACCATGAAAATCAACGATGAGTCGGAGGATTAAAGAAACGCACGTGAGGATGCTTAAATACGCCAATCAACACCATACCCGCAACAAAGCCACCGACATGCGCGAAAAATGCCACGCCACCGCCTTCATGACCGATGCTCATCCCTCCGCTCACGATCTGCAAAACAAACCATAGTCCAAGCACTATCGCAGCGGGGACATGCATCATTTGCGTAAAAAATCCAAGGGGCACTAACACCAGGACATGCGCACGCGGAAACAGCAACAAATATGCGCCTAACACTCCAGAGATGGCCCCACTGGCACCAACCATGGGAACGACCGATTCTGGATCGACCATCGCATGACTTAACGCAGCTAATATTCCACAACTCAGATAAAAGACAATAAACTTTCCATGACCCATCACGTCTTCAATATTATCGCCAAAAATCCACAAATAGAGCATGTTGCCAATTAGATGCATCCACCCCCCATGGAGAAACATACTTGAGAGTAATGTCCCGTAAGGCGGAAGCGAAACAAGTTCAAACGGTAATTGCGTGTGGCCAAAGACGACAGCAGGAATTGCCCCATACTGATAGACAAAGACTTCACCATATTCCACAGGAAGGGAAAACTGATAGAGGAACACCAATACACACGCAACAATGAAGGAAACCGTCAAGTACGGGGTGATCGCAGTGGGGTTGTCGTCCTTAAGGGGAATCATGAAACATCCAACAACAAGGCATCATTAGCGAGACTGATCGGCTGAGATGCTGCACAGCTCCAGCTTAAGAATGGGGTCCAGGATATCGGGCGTGTCTGCATCGAGAGCGATTGAAAAACCCGCGGCATGCGTATGCCCCCCTCCACCATACCGTGCGGCAATGTCCGCTACCGAAATTCCTCCAGATCGAGAACGCAGACTAAAATATCGCCGACCGTTTCGCTGATGCCAAATGATGCCAAAGGGATGGTCTTTCGACAAACGTTCCCCAATTTGGCTTGTGAGCACAGCGCTGTAGACTGCTGGAACCGTTTCGCCTTCAAAATTCACCATGGCCGCCTCGACAATCATCTTATCGATCAAGCCATTTTCATGACGAAGAATCCCTCGCCCTTCAACCTCCAAGACGTCTTGACGAAGCTGATCCCAAACTGAAAATTCAAAGGGATAAGACGAGAGAGCCGCATTGATTTCACGACTATTCGGCAAACGCCATTGCCAGAGATCCTTATCTTGAATGTACTGCATCATCCATGGAACAGGCTCTCCGTGAATCCATTCCCACGATAGGACAGCCCCACTCTTTTCCAAATCAAAATGTACATACGGCAAATCAGCCAATGCCGCCTGCGCCGTCACATGATGATCTAAAATAAATAAACTCGCCGCCTTCTCTTGCATGGCTTCAATCACATCACGACCATAACTAAAATCAACCATAAGAACATGGCGATCAACGAGATTCTCTGGCGGTGGATCCCCATGCTTCACCGGCAAAAATGCTGCTTCAGGAAATCGCTTCCACACGGCCAACGCGGCTCCAAATCCATCGGTACATTCCGCATGATAGAGCACGACATCAGGAGCATGGGCATTGCTCACTTGATCAAAATTTTTCATATTCTCCGTCTCCTTACATGTAGCAACATACCACGGATATCCGACACAAGAAAATCCAATACGTGGCTCTAACTTTAAAAAGAAATATAGAGAATGTTAGGAAGGAAGAAAAGAGGAACTCATGGCCGATTGACAGACATTGACCTGATCAATCAATTGTCGAAGTCGGCCGGCATCCCTGCGGTTATAGTGAAAAACCAGTCGGGGAAGCTCTCGAACATGTGCATCCTCATATTCCTCTGGAAGGGCTGTGGTCTGGCTAAACTCTCCCTCCATCAGCATATCACGAAACTCACCATTCAATTGATGGAGTTCTTTTGGCTCAAGAGGGTGCTGAAGACGAATGACAAGCTTATCACCGACATAACGAATGGAATGGTAGTTCCGGTAAAACTGTTCAATTTCTTCCACCGCCTCAGCTTCGTGATGAAACACTTTAAAGAGGGTCAGGTCCGTCTCACTAATGAGACCTCGAGGCAACAATTGTCCTCTGACAAACTCCATCCATCGCTCCCAATAATCACAGTCAGGCGTTTCAAGGCAGACGACTGGGACGGGATCGGTCTTTCCTGTCTGAATCAACGTCAGGACCTCAAACCCCTCATCCAGCGTGCCGAACCCGCCTGGAAACAACACCGTGGCGTGGGATTCCTTGACGAACAAGAGTTTTCTTGTGAAAAAATATTTCAAATTAACCAATTTTTTATCTTCAGCAATAAGGGAATTGGGAGCCTGCTCAAACGGCAACATAATGTTGACACCAAAACTATTATCTCGCCCGGCTCCCTCGTGACCCGCCCACATGATCCCGGGACCAGCACCGGTAATCACCATAAATCCCCGCTCGCTCAGCAGACGTCCAAAACGGTACGCAAGCTGAAAATTTGGATCATCCTGGGGCGTTCGTGCGGAACCATAGATACTGACCTTGCGGACATGTTGATACGGATGAAAGACGGTAAACCCATACCGCAATTCTGTTAGCGCTCGATTGAGAATTTTGACATCAAGGACATCGACTTCCGGATCATGGAGCCTTAAGACTGTTTTCATCATATCCCGCAAAAGCGTCACTTTTGGATCATCTGTGGGTTCTGATAGTAATTTTTCAATTTTCTCAAGAAGATCTTCATCTTGAGCAGAGCTTGATTTCACCAAGGATACGTTACGACGGTTCATTTGATATATTTCTCTCTCTTGTTTCATAATTACTATGGTACCCTGTCTCAGAGCCGAATGACATAAAGATAGACATTTTTGTACATAACACTCTTACTTGAAGCACGTGTTATGCCATCAAATGGCCTCACACATAAGGCTCTATCTTTTCGGTAAAAATAGCCAGTAACTCAAGACGTTATTAACAAATACACATGACGATACGTGACGTAAACCTGTGACAAATTTCTGGCGAATGCTCCCATGCCCTATTATTGGCCTCTCGCCCATGGACGGCGTGACCGACGCCACATTTCGACATATTGTGGCCACTCATGGGCATCCAGACATTGTGTTTACGGAATTTACAAGCGTTGGCGAAATTTGCCATAGCCGTAAAGGCGGGTGGGGCGCCTTTCAGTATTCACAAGAAGAACGTCCCATTCTCGCGCAGTTATATGGGAAGGACCCTGTTCTGTTTTATCAAGCGGCACACATTGTCTGTGAAATGGGGTTTGATGGATTGGACATTAACATGGGCTGCCCATCGAAAAACGTGGCATCATCAGGAAGCGGAGCTGCGCTCATCAGGACGCCTGAGCGGGCAGTAAAAATTATGGAAGCTGCTCATCAAGGCATCAATGATTGGGCCAGCGGTCAATCACTTCGGGAAGCCGGCGTGCGTCCAATGATCGCTGAAAAAGTTCACGAGATGAACATTGAAAATAACTGGCACCCTTCTCCGCAATCTGACCGAAGCCCCATTCCCCTCTCGGTCAAAACTCGCTTAGGCTACGATGAGGTCGTCATAGAGGAATGGAGCGAATGCTTGACTCAGGGAAAACCTGAAGCCATCTCGATTCATGGAAGAACATTACAGCAAATGTACCGAGGGCAGGCCGATTGGGAAGCCATCGGACTCGCCGCGCAACGCCTTCGTGGCAAGGGAATTCTCGTACTGGGCAATGGGGATATTCGATCATTAGAAGAAGCCCTGACCGCGATAAAAACATATGGAGTTGATGGGATCTTGATCGGTCGAGCCGCACTCGGCAATCCATGGATCTTTCGCAGAATCCAAGACCTTCGCCTTGCGATGAACTCGGAAGCCCCGCTTGACGTCACGCAGGACATCATTGATCTACCCGCACGATTCCAAATGATTTTAGATCATGCGGCCTACTATGAAACACGAAATCCCAAAGAGGGATTCCCACGTATGCGTAAACATTTAGGCTGGTATTGCTCGGGATTCCCACATGCCGCCGCCATGCGAGCCAGCATGGTGAGGACCAGCAGTATGCAAGATGTCGCTCAGGTTTTACGGGATTACCAATCGACACATCTGGCAAACCCCACGCCCTCGATTCCAGCAAGAACACTCACCAACGCCTCACCTGTCGAATGACACCCGCTCAGCTGATCCTGGCCTCGACATCGCCTCGTCGTCGCGAATTACTGACATTACTCGGAATTGCATTTACGATCGTAGCCCCAACGTGTGAGGAAATCCCATCTTCCACACATTCGCCAAGCGAACAAGCCAAACAATTCGCTCTAGATAAAGCTCAGTCTGTTTCAACTCAATATCCAGAACACCTAGTTATCGGAAGTGATACGGTCATTGAAATCGAAAATACATTGCTCGGCAAGCCAGACAATCTACAAGATGCTGAAAACATGCTCTGCCAGCTACGAGGACGCGTACATCAAGTCCATACCGGTGTGGCCGTCATTCAACAATCAACAAATTATTCTGTACACTTTATCGAAACCGCACACGTCTGGATCAAAGACTTTAACAATGACGAATTGGAGCATTACCTCGACACAGAAGAAAGTCTCGGGAAAGCTGGGGCTTATTCGATTCAAGGCGAAGGGGCAAAACTCATAGAAAAAATTGAAGGGGACTATCCGACCATTGTTGGACTGCCACTGTGGAGAACAGCGAAATTGTTGGAGCAGCAGGGAGTCATATTACCTAAGACAGTCGAAAAAATTTACCAAACAAAGCCGTATACAAATTGGAAGGAGTTTTCTTAGCCGGGTCTCGGCCCGGCAACCGAGCTCCTTTGGTTTCGGCAAAAGGATCAATATTTAACACGATGAGGGAAATTGTCTTACAAACAGGTTTCACTTATACTAATTTTGAGAAAGTGACCAGCTCATGACCGGAGAAAATCATGAATAAACTGACAGCAGCGGATACCCTTCGCCTATCTATACCAGAACGCATCCAACTCGTTGAGGATATTTGGGATACCATTGCGAGTCAGGCTGACGTAGTGGAACTCACGGAAGAAGAGAAGACGTTACTTGATGAACGGCTAAACGCATATCATCAAAATCCCGCCGCTGGGTCTCCTTGGAAAACGGTCTATCAGCAAATTACCCGCCAACATGGCGTTTAACCTGATCGTTCGTCCCGAAGCCGAACGAGACCTTTCTGAAGCATTTCGTTGGTATGAAGGGCAAAGAAAAGGCTTGGGGCATGACTTTCTGCTGCAAATTGATGCCGGTTTTCGGTTTCTAGAGCGAACGCCGTTAGTATTTCCTGAAATGTACCGAAGGATTCGTCGACATCTCATCAAACGTTTCCCCTATAAAATTTACTATACCGTGGAGCAAAATACTGTAGTCATCTTAGCCATCGTGTACGGAGGAAGAAATCCACAGTGGCTAAGAAATCGTCTCGACCCAACCTAATATAGTTCTCTCATCTCCGCATTGCGCATCGATCCGCGTAATCATCAAATGAATAGGATTTTCCCGTTGGGAGCGGTGCCCAACATGGGGGGATAATTTCGAAGGGATTTCCGATTTTGATAAAACCCAAGTCGAGACCGACAGGTAGATTTTAACGGGGTCTCTGATTCACCGGCCAGCTCTTGCAGGAGGCGTCTTATTTATCCGGTTGAGGTTAATTTACCGATTTCAACCCTATACGAATTGGAAGGAAATTTCATAGCCGGGTCTCGGCCCGGTAGCCGAGCTCCTTTGGTTATGGACAAAGGATCCAAAACCATCTCCGCGTGTGTGCGGTCTTCCAGATAAACTTCCCTTCAGCATCAAAGCATGTGACCGCGGAACTCGCTCGGGCACCCGACAACTCGGTAGATGATCGGCATGTCTCATACCTGTAAGAGAATGCATATCAGGAGGGGTTGATACCGTAGGACAAATCATGGCCGAGGCTCAGACAGTCCTCGCCAAATAGTTCGTTTTGATGCCGGAGCCAAACCACGTACAAGTCAGCAACTGCAATATGATTGGTAAAATGAACTCCAATATTTCCTTTTCCCCTTCACCTTAGCCACATGCGCGATATCAAAGTCAGGGAAAAGAATCACAGCCGGGTGAACTTTCAATACTTTCGCCAATATCAACGCTCGATCTCGACCTATTTGGCTGACATTATTTTCCATCGCCGAAATATTGGATTGCGAAATACCTGTTACATCAGCAAGGTCTTTTTGTGTTAATTCCTGTAATTCCCTTAATGTCCGTAGCATCTCACCAGGCGTAATCTTGCGATTCACTCTGGCTCACACAAAATCTTTTTTATTCAGAGTCATATTTATTCTCCTGACTTAATAGGTGTGAGGCATGACTTCAACCACGAACACTTCGAGTTGCTCTTTCGAAATTTGGTAGATCACACGCCATTTCCTCCCTAATCTAGAAGATCGAAAGTCTTTCCTGTCTCCCTTTGAGGCTTCGTCGTGAACCCCCTTGATAGATCGCAGGCCTGCCGGCCCTTCCAGCTCGGCAATCCGTTATCCCTGGACCGACGAAGGGTCCAATAAGTGGTCGTCGTGAGGGAACATCATTTACTATTATCGCCACCATCAACCTATAGAGGTGGGTACATTGCTTAAACACATAGGGAAAATATAAAACAGCAGAGACATGAGGAACAATTAATCTTGATAAACACGGTTATTAGACAATTAGGTACCATGCGATGCTTCCAATGTTTTTGTAAGGTTGACCTATTAACTTAAATGAATACAATATTTCTCCATAACAATATCGAGAAGCTAGTACACGTAAAATTTGTAAGGGGATCTGTCAACCAACAAAGACTACTTCGAATGGGGTATGACCCCTTAGAACACATCGCTTAAAAGTCTAACATACTACGTGCTCTGCCCACCTCTACATGAAAGAGTGAGCAGCATGAAAGATCTTTTTAGTCGATTCCCAAACACCACTGCATTTATCGGAGGAATATGTCTTTGTATCAACTTCAGTATCTTCATAGAAATGATTCTCTGGCAAATACTAGGTCCATATGATGATCGAGGACTTATTCGTTCAGAACCAAACGGATACCATTCTCGCGACGCTACAGGTTCAGCTCGTCCGTCAGGCATAGGGAGTATCCGGAGTAGTCTATTTTGGGAAGACCGACAACAATTCATTTATGACGTGACATACACAATTGATGAGCACTCACGGCGTGTGACTCCATTCGCAGCATCCACAAAATTTGACAAGTTTATTATGTTTTTTGGGGGATCATTTACCTACGGCGAAGGAGTAAAGGATAACCAAACATTACCTTACTATACTGGAGTGGCTGTAAAAAAATTGCGGCCATATAACTATGGATTCCATGGACTAGGGGCCGCTGAAATGCTTGCGAAACTTGAGAGTGAGAAGCTGCCTCGAGAAGTGTCAGAACGAAAAGGCGTATTGGTCTATGTGTATATGGATGATCACATCAGAAGAACAATTGGCTCTATGAGACTCGTTGCAACATGGGGAAAACATAAACCTTACTACTATCTGAGTCCGGGCGGAGAACTTAAACGTCAAGGAAATTTCGTTACGGGTCGTTGGTTTTTGACTAATTTGTATTTACTTTTGCACGAGAGCAGGATCTTGCGTGCATTGAGGATCGACTTTCCATTGCAAATTAATCGTCAACACATCGTACTTTTGTGTCGGATAATCAAACAGTCTCAGTCTTTATTTCACAAGCAATTTCCTAATTCAAGGTTTTATGTCCTCATTTGGCCAGGATCAAAATATAGTGAGCAACTAAAGCAATTGATGGCCGAAAATAAGATAAACTATTTTGACTATACAGGGCTATTGAACGTATCAGATCCAAAATACGTTATAGCACCTCCAGTTGAATGGCATCCTACAAGTTTAGCCTATCAGACTGTGGCAACAGCTTTGGCTGAGGACTTAAGCTTGATAAATGAAAACGAAAAAAATCCAGAGCTATCAGAAGCTCGTTGAGTCGGCTAGGCCTTTTCATCTCAGGATATGTTGGAAAGGAGAATACAGTTTTTGCTGAATTTTCGAATATGGTGATTTTTAAATATTCAATCGTCACAAGCAAGCAATACTCAAAGAACTCAAAGTTTTGTTCAAAAAACGAGATACCTGCTGGATTTTTCTGTGTCAGTCTAAATTATCGTGTGAAACGGTACGAAAATAGCCTAGTATCAACATGTATATTACACCTCAAATATTTTTTGATTAAACTAACCGACGAAATGGAAAAAATTTTCGAGAGAAATTTGGCCTATATTTTGTCTAATGGCTAATTATGTTAAGGAAATTAAAAAAGGCGGCTCCTTTTTTTAAGAGCCGCCTTTTCCGAAGTGAATATAGTAATTCAGTGTTACATGAATTTCATAAACTTCTCTTTTGCGGCTTCCATGAGTTCTGCCGAGATCGATGTCGCTCCTTGCTCCTTCGCTAACCGTTCGATTTCTTTCTTAGCCATTGGCTGAATGAAATCAGGGATGTTGTTCAGGCGTTCTTTCGCTTCGGGCGACCATTCCATTCCATCTGTTGCATTCTTGGAATCGTCCATGACCTGTAACGTGATTTTCTCAAATCCATTTTTTCGCGCATAGGCTTCGACGCTACTGCGGACCATTGGCGCCACAAACGACGGAAGTTTGTCTAACCGCTCTTGTGCATCAGCCGTCCAGGTCAGTGGTGGGCCAGCTGGTGCTGACGTTCCAGTTGTACCTGACGAGCCAAGTCCCATTTGAGCGACCATGGCCGAAAAGGGGCATCCACCTTCTGTCGTTTCGCCGGCCTGTCCAGGCGCGCCCGACATCGCAGCCGGAGCTGCGGCTGTAGGAGCAGGGGATTCGCCTGCTTGAATCTTCTCATTGAGATAGGCAGCCATTTGACCAGCACCGGCACCCGCTTCATCCTTTAATCCACCGCGTGTCATTTCCAAAGGAGTCGGAGCCACCGTTCTGCCTCCAAGTTGAACACCGAGTGAACTCACCATTTGGGTCTCACCTGGATTCGTCACCATTGAGAACTTGGCATCACATGAAGGACATTTGAAAAAGACTCCAAGCGAGCCTTCGGCTGGCTGTTCAACTTTCTCAAACCCCATATACGTTTCACAATTTAAGCAGACAAATTTCATAACAATCCCCTATTTTAGTGACACCAATTGCAGAAGAGGACGTTAAAAAAAGTTCATTCAGCAAGGCCACAGACGATTTGACGCCCGGAGCGTACTGGCTAGTACGTGAGGTCGGCAAAGCGTCGAAAACGAAGCTGACGACTTTTTCAACGATCCTTTTAGGATTTTTCAGACAACACCTTTTTATAGTCTAAAAGAGTCTCAACCTTTCGCGCAATCTCCTGAAACTTTTGAATCGTCGGGTAGGTCTCATCCAAGAGCGGATTGCCTTTATCAAACGTTTTGGCAAACGTACGATCAAATGGAATGCGTCCTAATAGAGGAAGACCCAAGGCGTCACACATCGTCTCTGTATCACCTTCAAATAGTGGGTTTTCTTCTCCACAGGACGGACAGCGATATTCGCTCATATTCTCAATCACACCAAGGACTTCAATACCGACTTCCTGTGCATACGCAATGGACTTTTGAACAACATTAGAAGCCACTTCCGATGGGGTAGTCACCACCACAGCACCAGCAAGATCGGAAATCAACCCAGATAATAGGGGAGGCTTATCGGCGGCAGCTCCCGGGGGAAGGTCGGCTAACAAATAGTCGAGCTCTCCCCACACAATGTCGGAGAGAAACTCGCGAATGACATTCATTTCCGTCATTCCCAGCCACACCGGGCTTAAATCCATCGGCCCCTTCCAGCGAACGGGCGCATTGGTGTTAATTAAGAAATCCATCGACGCTACTTTGATACCAAGGGGACCAACAGGAGGAAACGCCCCTTCAGGCCCATAGGTGAGTGTTGCTCCTCGAATACCTAACATTTGCGGAACGCACGGCCCGTTTAAGTCTACATCTACAAGACCAACACGCTGCCCACTCCGAGCCAAGGCCAGGGCCAGATTGACAGTCGTCATACTCTTCCCGACGCCACCTTTGCCGCTCATGACCACCACTTTATTGCGAATCCCCTTTAATCGAGCCTTCACCACCTGCGTTTGCGCCGCAATCTGCTCAACCACCCGAGCATCGTCGGTATAGTCGAGTTTATCTAAAATCGCCCTAAGGTTTTGTTCGGATGCCATAAGGAAAACCCCTGAAATATCAGTTAAATATTGTGAACATTAAGAGAGCAACAAAGGACGATAGCACAGCATTTTTTGGAGCGTCAAACCCATGACCTGACAATCAAGACGGTTGCTAGCTCCGATTTCCCCGGTTACAACAATTTCAACCCCGCAAGCGTTTTGAAGATTTGGAAATCTCGATCACGAGCCACTAAGGTGGCTTGGTGATCTAAACACGATTGAGCAATCAAGGTATCAGCAAGCTTCGCTTTTCTTCCACGCTTCAACACTTTAGCTCGCAATATACCTGCTCGTCCCCAAAAGCCATCAAGTATTGGTAAAACCGGAATTCCTAAGATTGTGTTGCGGTTCGATACGGATAACTTTGGATCGCTCAACAACTCAGTCACCGTAACTGGGGAAAACACCGCGACCTGGTCACCCAATGCCTGATCAATTAACTCCACATCGTTTCCATCTTCTCCCTCCAAGAAGGCGATCAGGGAGCTTGTGTCAATACACAGCATTAGTCTTCTCGCAAGTCAGAGAGACGAATGCTGAACTTCAATTTTCCTTTAAGTGAGCGAAGCTTGGCATAGGCCCCGCTGGCAGCCACCAATTCTAATCCCTTTCGAATGGTAGGAGTAATTCCCGTGCCTGTGGCCTCAGTCGCTCGTTCCAACAATTCTTGGGGCACTTCAAGGGTAAGTTTTTTCGTCTTCACAAGATATACTCCTTGTGTAATCAGTTGGCCATCTATCAGCCTTATACCATGTTAAATACCATAGTATAATATGGTATCACAAATAAAATTTATCAATTCACCAGATACTAAGTCACAGTTTGACAGATATCTACGGTCCTAAACCATGACCATATCCGTGATAAGAATTACTTTTGGTGATAGCTATTGCGAGGGCGGGATTTTAGGTCAGGCATGAGTATTCCCCTAATTTTATCCATGCAATTCTGGACATTTAATCCATAATATCAAGAATAATGATTAAAAGAGCCTTCCAACAGACTGTGCTAAACCGATTATTAGACCAATTTCCTGCCGTTGCGCTATTGGGGGCCTCGACAAGTCGGAAAAACAACACTCGCAGAATCAATTGCTTCACTACGCACCAATGTCTATCTCGATCTTGAATCCCCCATCGATCGAAACAAACGGGCTGATCCTGCGCTCTATCTGACTGAGCATGAAGATAAATTGGTTATTCTTGATGAAGTCCACCGAGTTCCTGAACTATTTCAGACATTGCGAGGCCTTATCGATCGGGGACGGCGACGCGGGCATAAAGTTGGACGGTTTTTGCTCTTGGGTTCGGCCTCCATGGATCTGTTGCAACAATCGGGAGAAAGCTTAGCCGGCCGTATTGCCTATGTCGATCTCCCACCACTCAATGTTCTGGAAGTCGCGAACAAGAACCAGAATATATTATGGATCAGGGGTGATTTTCCAGAGAGTTTCCTTGCAAAAAACGATACCCAAAGCTTGACATGGCGGGAGAACTTTATCCGCTCTTATCTTGAACGTGATATTCCCGACCTTGGTCCTCGTATTCCGGCAGAAACGCTCTACCGCTTTTGGACCATGCTAGCACACGCGCAAGGAAGTCTCCTCAATGCCGCACAACTGGCGCGAAGTCTCGCCGTCGATGGTAAGACTATCGCGAAGTATCTTGATCTTATGGTCGATTTACTACTCGTTCGTCGGTTGCGCCCCTATCACGCGAATGTTGGTAAGCGGTTGGTGAAGTCTCCCAAGGTCTATATTCGGGATAGCGGGATCACCCACGCACTGCTCGGTATTCTTGACCGTGAGGGGATTCTGGGTCATCCCGTGGTCGGGACCAACTGAGAAGGCTTTGTTATTGAAAACTTGATTAATGCAGCCTCTGCGCGAGTCATCCCCAATTTTTATCGGACGGCGGCTGGCGCAGAAATTGATCTAGTTCTGGAATTTCCAGGAGGGAAAGTCTGGGCAATTGAAATCAAACATGGCTTAGCCCCACGTCCTTCAAAGAGCTTGTACCATGCTCGGATGGATGTTAAACCCGCCCGGAGTTTTGTCCTGTATGGGGGAACAGATCGGTATCCTCTCACAGAAGACGTGGAGGCCATCAGTCTCTATGACATGGCACAAGAGCTTCACCAATTAAGATGAAGCTGATGATGCGGATAGGATAATGCCAAGAAGGGCAGCAGATGACTTAATGGTCAGGACAATTGAGACTCTCTCTCATACCAACGCGTGCCACGGATGAACCTTGACGACACACATTTATAGGCACAGTTTAATCAAACACTTTGACTACAGAGAGGTACCCAGTGAAGGCGGCATTAAGAAAAGATGCTACCCTCAAAGTACGCATGGACCGTATGACGCTCAACTTATTAGAGCGAGCCAGCGCCTACATCGATGTGAATAAAAGCACATTCAATCGGCAAAGCATTCATGAAAAAGCCGCGGCGGTCATCGCAGAAATTGAGAAAACCCGTTTTACGAAGAAA
Source organism: Nitrospirales bacterium (assembly GCA_021603905.1). Taxonomy (GTDB): domain Bacteria; phylum Nitrospirota; class Nitrospiria; order Nitrospirales; family UBA8639; genus JAGQKC01. The sequence continues at coordinate 32,234 of BQIU01000026.1, read as the reverse complement.
GATTGGGCTCGTTTTTTCGAAATGATTGATCATCCTCCTCAGCCCATCCCCCGCATGAAGAAGGCAGCTCAAAAATATAAGACCATCACCTCGGCTGATGAAGATTGAGCCGCTACAGCCTAAGAAACACAATCGTCATAAGTTTAATTGTGGTATGGAGGCATTGAGCCTGTATTTACAGAGGTTTGCCAATCAGGATCAAAAGCGGAGCCTCACCAAAGTGTATGTCCTTGCTGAGAGGGAAAGAGTAATTGGCTATTATTCTAGCAGCGCTCATTCCGTAACAAGATACAATCTACCAGAGGATAGACAATTGGGAGGCTATCACGAAATCCCCTTCCTTCTCCTTGGCAGGTTAACTGTGGATCGGCAGTATCAAGGATTGGGATATGGTGACCACTGATCTTTCATGCCTTTACAACCACAATGGAAGTGGCGCAGAAATTCGGGATTATGGGCATAGTCGTCGATACTAAAGATTAGAACACGGCTTCTTTTTATGAGGGCTTTGGGTTTACGCGATTATCGTCCACAAAGAACCGGCTTATTCTGCCCACATCAACTCTGGTTAAATTGATCAACCGCTGAGGGAAGGCATAATACTAAGATGATGTTTGGCTACATTCAATCTCATTCCATATTGGAAGCTTTGATTCAGCGTACCTCATATTTCGCATCTCGTTAAAACAAACGTTCCAATCTTTCTCTCACGAGCGACGATTCACGCTTGCGCGTCGGAGCGCTACTACGCGCAGGCACGAGGAACGAGCGACGTTTTCTCATCTGTATTTCGTTTCCCGTCTCACATCTCCTGTTTTCCATCTCCCGTCTTTAATTGACACTTTTTTACAAGGGGCCTATAGTTGTTGGCGCTATATTGAGTCTTGATCTGCTTTTAGACGTGAGGAATTCAGGAACCGTCGTATGGGGTAGGACAAACTTTCAGGCAGTCAATGTCTTTAATGAAAAGCTCTTCGGACCACGATCGTCTGAGGGGCTTTTGTGTTTCAGAATGATGGGAGTAGAGCACTAGACTGCTTAAAAGCTTGTTATCCATATAGATACGAATTGTATCTATATGGATACGTTTAATGGAAGCTATTAAGAATATAGGGCTTCAAAATTCAATGGTTCTTCCTAGGGCATGTTCACAATTAACTAACGGTCCTGTATATTCCCGGCCATCATGAACTCTTTCTTGTGCTGGAGGCACGATGGCGCGAAAAATGTTGCGGGACGACCAATGGGCCAAACTGAAAGACCACCTTCCTGGGAAAGCGACCGACTGTGGCGTCACCGCTGGGGACAATCGCCAGTTTCTGGAAGCCGTCTTGTGGATCATGCGTACGGGCGCTCCCTGGCGAGATTTGCCCGAGGAATATGGGCGCTGGCACACCGTCTATATACGCTTCTCGCGCTGGGCGCAAAAAGGTATCTGGCAACGGGTAGCTGACATCATGGCGGCCGACCCAGATTTTGAGTGGGTGGCCATCGACAGTACGATTGTTCGAGCCCATCAACATGCGGCGGGGGCCAAAGGGGGCAGCAGACTCAAGCGTTAGGGCGCTCACGAGGTGGCCTTTCTACCAAGATTCATACGCTGGTTGATGCGTTGGGCAATCCCGTGCGATTTCTGCTGACTGGCGGACAGGAGGCGGACGTGACACAAGCCCCGGCCTGGGTGAGCGACTTGAGCGAAATCGGGGCCGTGCTGGGCGATAAAGCCTATGATGCTCAAGCCGTTCTGGACGCCATCGAGCACTGTGGGGCAACTGCGGTCATTCCGCCCAAAGTTTCGCGGCGTATCCAACGAAATTACGACAAGTATCTCTATCGAGCTCGGGCGGACATCGAATGTTTCTTGCAACGGCTCAAGCAGTTTCGTCGGCTGGCGACGCGCTATGAAAAACTGGCTCAAAACTTTCACGCCTTTCTGTCTCTGGCAGCAACCATCATCTGGTTACTCTAATTGTGAACACGCCCTAATCGACAATATTATAAATCATTTATCTTTAACGGCATTACAATTGCTCCAATGCTCTAACAAGCTTTCTATATGAATTTGTAGGCTGATTTTAAGAATTGTGAGAATTACTCCTAATCATCTCAAAATTAATATACCGAAAGGAGATGTTTAATGATCATGACAAAATTATCTATACCAGCAATTTTATTGTTTTTTTTGGTTGGATGCGCTATTCCATGCCCTCCTCCGGGCCAGCCCAACTTATCGAACAAAACTTGCTTCTACAACTTGGAGATCACGGATGTTGATAAAGCCACGGGCATGGTCAAAGGTAAAGTGCCTGAGAGTGTATTGGTGGCCAACATAGAATCGGGGAAAAGAATGGGTAAGGATTATGACCTTTTGAAGTATCCAAGGACTACAGAATATACTTTTTTTGTAGATGACGCATCAGGAATAAAGCCTAATGATGAATTGGAATTTCGAAGAGAGCCCGACAGCAAGGATGAAATCCATGCATACAATAATACCCTTCAACGGCATAAAGAGACACCATGTCCTCCCCCTGGCAAACCCAACCACTCAAACCAGATTTGCCATTACAAACTCCAGATCACGGAGGTCACTAAGGCCACAGGAATGGTCAAAGGAAAAGTGCCTCAGAGTGTATTGGATGCGAATATGGCATCGGTTAAAAGGAAGAATATGAAGTATGAATTTAAAGTATATAAGAATGACGAATATTCTTTTTCCGTCAATGACACCTCTGGGATTACAAAAGACGCTATACTGGATTTCCACAAGGCACCTGGGAGCATGAACAATACTCTGGACCGAGGTAGAGGGAATTAAAATACCTAATGGCAATTTTCTAAAAGTCATAAATAATTTAGAATGGAGGTATTGCAATGCAATTAAAAAGGCTTGTTCTTATGCTTGTTTTTTTCCTATTACCATGTGCTCAGGTCATTATAATAGCCGGTCAGGCCTACGCTGACGATTGTTGCATGTGTGGAAAGTGCAAACGGAGCTGTGTGTGTCCCGGTCAAGGAGAATGCGACTGGTGTGCTTCGCCTAATCTGGCGTATGCCCCTTTGGTGAACGAGAAGATTAAAAGCGTTTTCAAGTCTCTTATGGCAAATACAACCACAAGTTCGGATCCCAGCGAGAGATCCCTAACACTTATCAAAGGAATGCACCGCAACTTCGCGCCTGAACTATTTGAAAATACCGAGGAGAGTTTGAAGCCCACCTGTCCCTCGGTTGATGACAAGTACATCCAGGGCAATATAACCTTTGCTTTGGCAGACATTGAAAAATAGAAGCTGATACCATTACACAGCATTGAGCCGGACCAAGAAAAACTCGGCTCTATAGGTTTTATTCATTATGAGCCGATTAAACATTGCTGAATCAACCGTTTGTGAGATGATCATCCCAGTCGAAAATAAGGTTTTATTCCTGATCTCTTAATATAATTGAAAGGAGAACCCAAAGACCCCCGAACGGGCACCAGTAAATCAGACAAATTTCTCTAACACCATGTCTGTCGAAAACTTGGCAAGAAAGAATGTGGAGAAGAACAGAGATGAGTTTTAAGCTCGGAGGTTGCTATAGACATTTCTTAATCACTTTCTTAACTTCATATCTCGTCTGCTTTTCTTTTCCTGAAATTACTCAAGCCCAAGCCTCTCCACCTATAACTCCATCCGGACTCGACACTCAGGTCAGCGACCCACTCTCTCTTCCTAACGGGAAGGTTCAGCACAACATCATAGGTGGCACCAGGCCTAGTACCTCGGAAGGTGAACCAGGGCCGAATCTCTTCCATAGCTTCGGGGACTTTGGCGTTCCCGCCAGTAACATTGCCAATTTCCAGAATGACTCAACGTTTATCACATCTAATATCTTGAGTCGTGTGACGGGTGGAAACCCATCTATCATTCTTGGGATAATTCAAACGGAAGGATTCGAGGGTGCGAATCTTTATCTTATGAACCCGAATGGTATTGTATTTGGCGATAATGCCTCACTAAATGTGGGAGGAGCCGCCCATTTTACTACTGCGGATTACATTAAGCTTAATGACAACATTCAGTTCACTGCTCTACCAAGTAGCCAGGATGCTCTGCTTAGTATCGCGCCAGTTAGCTCCTTCGGCTTTCTAAGTACAAATCCCAATTCTGTATCTATCGAAGGGGGTTCTTTGTCCGTTAAACCAGGGCAATCAATCTCGCTTATAAGTGGGGATATCAATATTGGAAGCGGGCTCCGTGCACCAGGTGGGAAGATTAGTCTCGTGAGTGTCGATTCATCCGGAGAGGTTCTTGCGGAAACGCCGGACCTAGCTTCTAACATCAATGATCAATCATTCGATACGCTTGGAACGATCCAAGTTTCTGGCCAATCTGTCATCGATACTAGCGGAGATGGTGGAGGTTCTGTTGTAATTCGCGGGGGACGTCTTGTTTTAGACAACTCTATCATCTCTGCCAATACAACAGGTCCCGCAATGAGTTTGATGGAGGATAACCCTGGTGCAGGAATTGATATCGAAATGAGCCAAGATATTGTAATTCAAAACGAAGGCCTGATCGAGACAAACATTTCCAAAAATGTTGGCCCTGGAATCCGGTCTGGTGGCGTGCAGGTGAAGGCTGATCGCCTAACTATGTTCGGAAGCCAGGACTTTGCTAATTTCCCTTTTACGGGCATCCGGTCGATTATCGAACAAGGAAGCATGGGCGATGGAAGTAGAGATATCACGGTGGAGACAAATTCTATAAGGATAGTGGATTTTGGTGGAGACACGACAGGTTTTGAAACTAGAACAATGAGTACAGGCAACGCGCCTAATATAATTCTTAGAACCACTGGCGATATTGACCTTGACAATGGAAGAATTTTCACGAATTCCAGAGGTGCAGGAAATTCTGGAAACATCGAACTGACGAGCACGCACGGAGACATCTTAATCAGAGACACTTCTAAGTCCTTTGGACCTAATGTGACTTCCCAAACTCCTAGTAGTAGTAGCGGATTGGTAGGAAACATTATAGTAAATGCACCGCAAGGGGATATCCTTGTTGCCGACTCAGCAACCTTTTTCACTCGTATCAACGGCAAGGTCGGAGCTGTAGGAAGTGGTAAAATTCAGCTCACCGCACAGAACCTCACTGTAACCAACGATTCTGGTATCCAGATTGACAATTTCCTTTCGTTCGAGCCAGGTGACATTACCGTAAATATCTCGGGCCAGTTGACCATTAGTGGCTCTTCAAGTATTCAAAGTGTTACGCGTGGACCCGTCGGATCAGGGAACCTTAGCATCAAGGCTTCTGATATTCTCGTAACGGACAGTAGCACTCTTTCGACTGAAACGACGGGTGCTGAGCTGGGAGGAATGCTTAATATTTTTGCTAAAAATATAGAGCTGACTAACGGTGGTAAACTCACGAGCAGTAGCAGGATAGATCCGCGCATTCCCCCTGACCGGGATTCACCGGTGATCCCTTCCGGCGCGGGAGGAACGATTAACATCCAAGGGCTTGCAACATCCGCTAGTTCGCTGGTGATCGACGGTGCTGACTCTGCAATCCTCACCGACACTCAAGGCACCGGGCCTGCAGGGAACATTAATATATTTACGGAAAATTTTAATCTAATCAATGGTGGTCAACTTAGAAGCAGTAGCAGGATAAATTCCGAAGTCCTTATAGACGGAAAACCCGTAATCCCTTCCGGCGCGGGAGGGACGATTAACATCCAAGGGATTGCAACATCCGCTAGTTCACTGGTGATCGATGGTGCTGATTCTGCAATCCTCACCGACACTCAAGGCACCGGGAGTGCAGGAAGCATCATACTAAACGTGAATGATCTCATCACGGACAATGGGCCAGAAATCTCCAGTAATAGCACCCGTCAGGAATCGGATGCCGGAGGGGGAGGGACTATCGAAATCAAGGCTATCGACTCTATTGATCTTACAGATAGTAACATTTCAACATCCGTGGCAAGTGGAAACAAATCAGGTGGCAACATCACCCTGAAAGCTAAGCAAGTTGTAACCCTGAATGATGAAACGACGCTCACTGCAGAGAGCTCCGGGTTTGGGAATGCCGGGTCTATTTATCTTAAAGCCGGGGATATAGTCCAGATAGAAAACAGTAACATTACAACACAATCTGCCATAGCTTCTGGAGGCGATATCAGTTTAGAAGCCGTCAATCTAATTCGTTTACGTGACAGTACTATTGAGAGCTCGGTACAGGGAAATCAAACGACTTCGGGAGGTGACATCAGTATAGATCCGCAATTTGTCGTTCTCCAAAATAGTCAGATCCTCGCGACTGCAAGAGATGGATTGGGAGGGAATATTCAGATTACAGGTGGTCAGATACTCCAAGATCCCTTCACAACAATTGACGCGTCATCGGAAACAGGGATTAGTGGCACAGTTAATATTCGAGGCCCCATTCAAAATCTCAGCGAAACCATTGCCCCGTTGTCTGAAGAAATCTTAAAAGTTTCAGCCTTGTTTGCGGCGCGCTGTGCCGCACAGAAAGGAGGCAAATTCAGTAGTTTTCTGCAAAGCGGTCGTGACGAGACCCCGCTGGGCGCAACGAATTTCTTACCAAGCCCATTGACCTTTTCGACCTCTGGTCCTGAAGGTACTACAACAACATTTTCACCGTTAGGCTTTGACGAAATAATAAATGAGACTGAGTGGAAATTTTTCACTACTGGCAAGACATTGGACCTTCCCCAAGGGTGCTCATCAGTTTCAGTATTCCCCTCCTAAGTGATTTTTTCAAATTGTCGTTCTACCCTAATAATCTACATTATAATTTTTTGCTCGTGTGAAGCGACCTAAGATTCCTTCATCATACGTAACATGACATTGCCTCCGTGTCTTCGCTTACGTTTGACAGTCTATGCCTTAAATCCTATAGTTCCATTCAATCCGTCACCACATACAGGCCGTTGATGGGTAACACCTATGGCCGAAAATTCAAAGCGCAATCGCATGACTCCTTTCAATCGAAAGGAAAGTCTATGATATTGCGCTTTTTTGTTAGTACACACCGTCAGAGAAAAGGGTCGAATTTTTAAGGAAAGAAATTTAGAAACACAACGAAGCATTTATGGATTTGAATCCAAAAAATACTGTCGAAGAGGAATCTAGCCATTAGGGTTGGATTGTTCTAATTACGAGAGAACTGAATGCCTCACGTATCTAGAAAGATACACATGTTATCTAAAAAGATATAGGCAATTAAAGCTGCACTCATTGATAGTGGTTATAATGCATTGGAAAATTCAAACGAACTTCAATAGGTTAAGGACTTTTGATCTATGGCCTTGGCCTTGCTGATAAGTGGCAATAGACTATAGAAGTGATCATCCGTGTCAAAAGGGCAATCGATGAAAGGGCCATGGGCTATGAAATGTCATTATCATAGTATACATAAGGTATACAGAATTTATTCACATATCATCGCCTACGCATTGCTCACTATTGTGTTTGTCTCAATCCACCAGGTATCAATCAGTCACGCCCAGATCACTTCTGACACAACACCATCGACAACATTAGGAACTATTGTTACACCTGGAGGAACAACGCTCAACGTTACTGGAGGCACACGACCAGACGATGGGAGAAACTTATTCCATAGTTTTGAAAATTTCAGTATAAACGCAGACCAAATTGCCAATTTCTTAAATGACCACAACCTCCCGACAAAAAATATTTTCAGCCGTGTAACAGGAGGCAATCCTTCCAATATTTTAGGAATGATAAAAACTACAGATGCCATACAAGGATTCGGTGACGCGAATTTCTATCTCATGAATCCTCAAGGAATTATCTTTGGCCCAAATGCCCAACTCAACGTTGGCGGATCGTTTTACGCCACCACGGCGAACAATATTGAGCTCACAGATGGTCAATTGTTCGAGGCTCTTCCGGCGGAAAATGATGCTCTGCTCCTCACAACAGCCGCTCCCGAAGCCTTCGGGTTTTTAGGCGAGAATACGTCTGGAATCACCATCAATCAGAGTACACTCAAAGTTGAAGTAGATAACACATTGTCAATAGTAGGCGGGGACATCCAGGTCGAAGGAGGATCATTAATCGCACCAAGTGGACAGGTCGTCCTTGTGGCTGTAGGCAAACAAAATCAAGTGATGCTCGATCAGGCCCCGACTATCCAAACTGATGTTACGCAACTCGGCGAAATGACCATTTCCCAGGGTGCGCTTATTGATACTAGCGGTGCAGGGAGCGGGACAATTGTAATACGTGGGAGCAATTTAACGATCGACGGTACGATCTTACTGGCAAACTCCACTGAACAAGGAGAAGTGAATTCTGGAGGGTCAACTGAAACTGGGATAAATGGGGAAGCTAATTCAGTGTTCATACAAAATGGCAGCCTACTTGCGACAGAAGCATTCGGAGACTCTCGTGGAGCAAATATCAATTTTAAAGCAAGAGAGATTCTTGAAGTACAGGGAAGTTTTATTGGAACTCAAGCCAACGGTTCTGAAAAAAGTGGCGATATCATTCTGAAGGTAGAGAAAGACCTGAAAGTGCTTAATAGCAGCCTCGTTTTGACCATCGCAGCAAACGGTGAGGGCAATGCTGGGAACATTGAAGTGAATGCGGATAAAGTACTGCTTTCTGGACCAGCTGGAACTTTGACCGGCCTGACCAGCCAAACGAATCCAGGCGCCGCGCCAACGAATCCATCTCCAAGTACAGGGAACGCAGGAAGTATTCGCGTAATCGCAAATAGGCTTGAAATGTTCAATGGTTTTATTTCAACTCCCGGTCAACCGTTTTCCACAGGGAATGCAGGAGATATTGAAGTGACCATTACTGGAGGAGAGATCTTTGCCTCTGGTGCTAATGGAGGGATCTTCACTAACACTTTCAGTGATGGAAAAGGTGGGAATCTCTTGATTTCTGCAAATGATGTGACATTGATGAGTGGGGCCAGCCTACAGGCAGGTACTGCAGGGACAGGGAATGCAGCAGAAGCCACAATAACTCTTACTGGAGATTTAAACGTCGGGCCAGGTTCCTTTATCCAAACTCGAGCAGAGAGTTCAGGTAATGCAGGACCCTTGAATATAACAGCCAAGAACATCGTGGTGACAGGAGTCAGTGACGCGACTGCTCCTCAAAGTTCACCCCAGTTAACTGGATTTTCTACAACAACGAACGATGGGCAGGGTGGGGACTTGACCATCATAGCTGAAAATTTTCGCGTGACAGACAAGGGATTCATTAGTGGTGGAACATCGGGAACAGGTAATGCCGGTAATATTAGTATTAACCTAACAGAAAGTTTGTTTATTGCGAACGGAGGACAAATTATATCTAACACTAATGATGACGGTAATGCTGGATCCATTAGCATTAGAGCCAGTGACATTACCCTTACAGGCGTCAATCCTGTACCTTTTCCACGGTTTGATGGCTCCATCGAGCCTGCCAGAAGTGCTATTTCATCTCAAAGTCAAGGAGTGGACAAAGAAGGAAATGCTGGAGACATTCATGTTATCGCTAAGAACTTCAGTTTGTTGGATGGAGCAACCATTGATTCCCAATCCTTTGGTAATGCGAATGCTGGAAACATTGATCTAATCAATATGGAAACTATTTTGTTAGATAATGGTACCGTGGCCACTCAGGCCGAAAACGCCTTTGGTGGCAATATTACTCTCAAAGCCAGCAATCTCATTTATTTGATCGGTAGTGAGATTACCAGTCTCGTTCGGGAAGGGTCAGGGAACGCCGGGAATATTAATCTGGATCCCGAATTCGTGGTGGTGCAGGGCAGCAGAATCGATAGTTCGACGACAGGATTGGGGGATGGAGGTGACATCAGAATACTAGCAAGTTCTGCTGTGCTTGTCGATCCATTCAGTAGCCTTGATGCCTCCTCGCAGTTTGGTGGAAGCGGAACAGTAAATATCAGAGCGCCTATTCAAAATCTTGGCGAGACCATAGCCCCATTGCCTGAGGAGATTCTGAAGATCTCCGGATTATTTGCAGCACGCTGTGCTGCTCAGAAAGATGGGAAGTTTAGTAGCTTTGCACAAAGTACCTCTGATAGTTTCCCACAGCAGCCGGGAAAGTTCTTGCCTAGCCCACTTTTGCCTCACAATTCCTTAAATGAAAAACTTACAAATCAAAACTTTTTCTTTCATATGGGTAGGGGAATTGCCATCAATAATTTTGCTCTCCGCTGCATATCATTATAATTAAGCAATCTCGATTCCTAAATTAAGAGTAATTGTTTGAGAATCCTCTGGCTGAGCCACGAGTCGTGCCTGCTTTCTTAGCCCATATAAAGATTTAATCATTTCCTTATCTTTTTCTGTAAAGTCTTTTAGATTTTCGTTGTAGAATGGATACATGACCGAGTGTGGATCCTGACTATGGCCCATTCCCAATGCATGACCAATCTCGTGAAACGCAATGGCAAATAGGCTAACACCCTCTGCTGTTGATTCATCTTTTTTCCATAACTCCGCATCATCGAAATGAATAGACCCTGCAAATCTTCCACCTATAGGGGGAGGGGGAAAGGCATGTGCTGCCATGTTTCCATTCGGGGTCCCTGCTTCATCAAACGGAAATCCATCGTCATGTTCCCCTTTGTGAAATGCAAGGGTAATATCAGGTTTATTTTCACCGTTAGTCTGCTTGAATTCCAAGCCCGTAATTTCTCCCCACTTACTAAAAGCCTTTTCAAAAATATCTCGCTGACCGTCTAGAGCAAAATCAGCAGTAGGTTTTTCAATTTGAAAATACAACCGATCTTGTAACCAAATACTCCCAACAGTTATTGGAGGACTGGAATGGACAACAGGTAATGTCGACGCAGTCATAGCAGAATTGTCAGACACCCCACAACGAGCTCGACAAAGACGCTTGATAGTTTCCTCGTAAGAAATGTCATCTCCTGAAGAGCAACACTCTTGAAACTTGTTCAAGGCATCCCGTGTTGGTTCGTCATACCTTCCAGGACAACAAGATTCTGTCAGGTATCCATACTGTTCCAATAAGGCCTGTAATGGATATACATTAGGCGAATAAGCGTTTAGTTCCGGAAGAGGACCGGATAGAAGAAATAGCTTCTTCGGATTTTTTGACATATCAAGCCTTTCTATTCCTAATTTGTGATTTTCTTTGGTTGGTTATTTCCGCTTACCCTTTATTGATGGGGACGCCCTGATTCTCCAGGCATGCTACCACTATTAGTCGGGATCAGAATCATATGTGGAGTACCACCTTGTCCAGTCATACCACCAGCATTAGTCGGGATCAAAATCATATGTGGAGTACCGCCTTGTCCAGTTATATCACCAGCATTAGTCGGAATTGTGATTGTTAATGGAATGCTGGCAGAAGGCTTCTCCTTCCCTTTTTCATCAGACGCTGTTCCGATTTCAACAGAAATTTTTAAGGTAACCATAAAATCACCTCCATGTAATTATTGAAAGATGGGACGATGAGTAAATCCATAAACAGATACAACTTTAAGATCCAGCCACATTGAGATTCAGCAAGCATGAATTACACCAATAAGCCTAAGAAGCACATTCGCCAAGAACCCAGTGAACCACGATTGATTTACAATGAGAAGTTCAAGGATTCTCACCTACAATTCGATGGGAATTAATGAGTTGTTAGATAGAAAATGTATCCAAAAAGATAACACTATGTATCTAATTGGATAACTAGAACATCAGACCTAGCCAGCAAACTACTAAGTCAGTCCGTATAGTTACATCCAAATAGAAAATTAGGTTTAGAAAACAAATCTACATCTGGCAAAAGACATAAGATTCAACATTTACGATCTCATGTGCCGGTAAAGCAAGAATCTCCCCAGACTTTAAACTATGCTGTCCGCGGTTTGATGGAAATATGAATAAAAGAGGTCTGACAAAGGTAGGTAAATATCTGTTTGTACAATGCTATCTCCTTAAGTTACCCATAAGTTTTTACCACTCAGTCATAGTATTTCAGAAGTGGCCCCGGAAAATTTGACATGGGCTTAAGTGGATAAGTAGACCTGTTTTAACCATCTGCAGTTCATATACAGGAGCTTATCATGAGTCGACGAATCAAACGTAACCACAACCCTGTGTTCAAGGCGAAGGTGGCGGTGGCTGCCCTGAAGGGCGATTGCACCACCAGCTGAGTTGGCGAAGAAATTTGACGTCCACCCCAACCAGATTGCTCAATGGAAAGCCCAGTTACTGGAACAGGCTCCAGGCGCCTTCGATGAGAAGAGGCGCGAGACAGCCCCGGCCGTTGATGTGAAAACTCTGCATGCGAAGATTGGTCAGCTGACGTTGGAGAATGATTTTTTAAAAGGCGCGCTCGGCAAGGCCGAACGGCTGAGCGCAAAACCATGATTGACCGGAACCATAAATTACCCGTCTCACACCAAGCCAACATACTTGGATTGTCGAGAGGCTGTCTCTACTACCAACCCGTCCCAGTCAGTGAGTATGATCTGACGTTGCGGCATCGTCTGGATAAGCTGCATCTGGCACACCCGTTTGCCGGTTCATGAATGTTGTGAGATTTACTGCGCATGGAGGGCTTTCGAGTCAGTCAAACACGTCAGAACACTGATGAAACGGCTGGGGCTCGAGGCCCTCTATCGCCAGCCGAGGACGACTCAGGCGCATCAAGGACCACGGTGTATCCGTACTTACTCAGGAATCTATCCATATACGCGCTTCAATCAGGTGTGGGCCTCGGATGTCAGCTACATCCCAATGGCTCATTGATTTGTCTATCTGACCGTGATCCTAGACTGGTATAGTCGCCGCGTTCTGGCCTGGCGCGTGGCGGTGACGATGCATGTGGAATTTATCATGGATGCCTTGGAGGAGGCGATTGAACAATACGGCTGTCCAGAAATTATGAACACCGATCAGGGCAGCCAATATACCAGTGCGCACTTCATTCAAGGTCTTAAGGATCGAGCCATCCAAGTGAGCATGGACGGCAAAGGCGCAGGCGTGACAATATTTTTGTCGAACGATTATGGCGATCCGTCAAGTATGAAGATATTTTTTGCATGCCTATGAGACCCCGAGTGAAATCCAGCAAGGGCTGACCCGGTATTTTGCATTCTACAATACTCATCGCCCACATCAGGTACATGCGGGGCAGACCCCCGACATGGCCTATTTCAGTCAGTTAGCCGTCGCCAAGGTTGCATAAATCATGGGAATACCTCTCCACTTAAGAAGAGGCTTGACGTGTTCAAAGGAACGGGACCACCTCTCATCTCCCGGTGCAGCAGGGTTCTTGCCAGTCCGTTAACGTTTTCGCCCTCAGATCCTGAAGTCACGACATCCATCGATTCAGGGTTGGGCCTAGACGACAGACAAACAGAAAACGAGTGGAAATTTTCCGTTTTTCCTCACACAGCAGATCTTGCTCAAGGTTGCTCAGCCGTTCCCGCCTCCCGCTCCTAATCCAATCCGTTCAACGCAGCCTGCGAATATCTTCCACCATCCTTTCAAGCCAACTTCCCTTTATTGGAGTATCCAAAAATGCAATTTGAGTATCTGAATGCGTACGCAACACGATTGTTTTTTTAAAGCACGTGTTTAGCTGGTGCATAATCAACCTGCGTTTAATAGACGAAATGGGCCTCGCCCTTCAGAGGTATTGTAATTGCTTCATCACTCCTAGACACCAGAAATACAACAGAGTTGGCACAGCATTAACAAAATGTTGCGCATAATTGGTTGGAAGTGGAGCAAGTCGTAAATCGGTTTTTTTAAAAATTTCCCATCGCTGAATCCTTTCCACCCAACTTACCAACGTCATATCCGACAGGTGTCCTCAGGGATAGGTATCGAGGTTCGCGATGGCCAGGACAATATTTTCGCGCATTCCGCAGACACTGGATTGATGATGAAAAAAATTGACGCTCGGCAGGCACAAAACAAACGTTGTGCAGAAGAAACAAAGGAAGACACACATTGACACCGCTACAGCTCATCAAGCTCAACGCACTCATGCAAAAGACTAGCGGTCGACCGGAAATCGTCGTCGGCTTAATCGATGGCCCAGTCATGATGCAACATACCGCGCTGCTCACAGGTAATATCAGAGCAATTGCTGGAGTCCAAACAGGCACGTGTAAGACACCGAACAGTTTTGCTTGTATTCATGGCACGTTTGTCGCGGGAATCTTGAGTGCCACGCGACACTCCACGGCCCCAGGAATTTGTCCGGATTGTACGTTGCTCGTCCGACCCATTTTCCATGAGACGATGAAAAACAATGGGATCATGCCACAAACCACACCCGAACATCTCGCTGCAGCCATCGTTGAAACCATCGAAGGCGGCGCCCGCATCGTGAACTTAAGTTTGGCAATCGAGACATCCACCATAGGGGGACATCGCCAACTTCAAGACGCACTTGACTTCGCCGCTAGTCGACGCGCCATGTTGGTATCCGCTACCGGCAATCAAGGCACCGTAGGGGGCACAGTGCTGACCCAGCATACTGCCGTCATCCCGGTGATGGCCTATGGTCTCCAAAGCCGACCATTAGATCTGTCGAATCTAGGGATTTCCATTGGCCGCCACGGGCTTGGAGCACCGGGCGAGAATATCACGAGTCTTGGACCCACCGAGACAGCGTACACCTTAAGCGGAACCAGCGCCGCTGCGCCATTTGTCACTGGCACCATCGCACTCTTGTGGTCACTCTTCCCTTCGGCAACCGTGGAGCAGATGAAATTCTCCATCACACAATCCACAGGGCAAAGACGCAAAACCGTTGTGCCACCCTTGGTAGATGCCGAGGCCGCATACCACCAGCTGCATGCCAACCAATCAAGGAGGTGACGTTATGGAAAAGCAACAAATGAGGATAATGAAAATATCATCACAACAAATCATTCAGCAGTCGCATGCAGCCGCTGCCTAGCAGTCTCCAGACAACAATAAATGATCAAACTTATCAACGGTCATCTTTAAATCACTAGGAAAGGAAGAAGCAGACCATGGATCAGAACGACACACACGGACTCACACAAGAAGCACTTCGGTATCAAAACGAGGCAGCAACCGCTTTAGCAGCACTCGACACATCGGCGACGACAGTGGCCGCACAGGGAAGTTGTGGGTGTGCACCCAAACAAGCAGGGAGTAGAAATACCCTCGCAAGTTTTGTCTATGTCATGGGAAAAGTCACACCACGTTTTCCCAATCTTTCAGTTGAGAAAGAATGCTTTCAAACGCCACGTAACTCCCAATCCGCTGGTATCATCAACAATCAAGCCTTGTATGCCATGCTGCAAAAACCAGAGAACCGCTATCTTGCGCGACAACTCTGTTGGGTATTGACCGTCGAGGGCTTGGAGACCTATATCTTACAACCGCGCGATCCCGCTGACCTGTCAATCTTGATCGATACATTGCGACCTCTGCCGCGAGCGACAGATCTCTCAAGCGCCATGATTGATGTCGTCATCGGCATCAAAGGCCCGCTTGCCCCACCAGAAATGTGCAATAGCCTTATGATCCCCATCGTCGTATTCGATCAACTCTACTCGTTTGATATGGAAGCCTTTATGGGTACCCTACCGAAACCGGACAAGATGGCGGACAATGATTTCACCAACCTCAAACGAGCTGCGACAAAACTATTTCAGCAGATCAAACAGATGGCGGATAACACCGGGGCGACCGATGAGTATCGAGCGTTGAACTATTTAACCGTTCGCGATCCGCTCATTTATTTAAAGGCATGGGAAATGGAAAAGGAGAATTGTTTGTTAACTGATGTCCAGGTACGGCCATCACGGCTGAGTGGTGCCCGCAATGTCGTCGATGCAATTTTTGTGTATACCAGCCAACAAGTCGGTATCACACAAAAATTCTTTATTCGCATTGATGTCACAGAGGAGTTCCCATTTCTCGTCTCGAAACTGGCACCGTACTATGTCTACGATCAATATCCCTGAGAGACATAAAGAAAATATCTTTGCGAACTTATATGGAAATAAGAAAGTTCGAACCAAGTGCGCGAAACCTAACCGGTGCGGGAGCCACCCTGACTCGAATGTAAGAGGAGAAATGTTTGTCAATCTCTAGAAAGGAGATATCATCATGAACATGCCAAACTTTACCGCAGAACAAGCACTCTACCAATCGAGTGCTACATTTAAAAATTCTTCCAATGAGGGAATAACAAGTACGCAAGGCACAGTCAGTCCAGCTACTTGTTGCCGGACGCATCCCAGTACTGGGCAATGCATTCCAAATTCGCCTTGGAATTGTACTTGTTGTTAAATAGAAAGGTAATTTAGCTTTGTAGTAACTTCGAGCTTTCATATTCGGCGGAGTCAGGGTGGCTCCCGCACCAATCTGAAGACCAGTGGGGCGTGAAACCTGAGGTGCAAGGAATAGGAGGGAAGTATATCTCTTGTCTTTCCTCCTTTACCTCATGCCTTCCGTTTCTCCTCCACCGTTACCCATCTACCGTATTCCTATCCACTGTCTTCCAACTGATCCAGTACTATCGTTGGCAAAATGACAAACTAGAAGGGGCCCTCACCTAGAACTTTTCTGTCTGACGTTGCAAAGATCATGGAAGAATGGAAATGGTGAAACCCGCCGATCCAAAACGTTGAGACTCGCCCATCCCAATAACACTCCAGTGCTACATACCCAGAATCCTGGACGAGTATCCTTCGCTCAATAGAATTCAACATAAAGTTCTTCAGTCATGCCTAACTCCATTCTCGGCTTGTTGTTCACTCTATACATCATGTAGGCTTGCCCTAAATATTGACGACTTACAGGATGAGTCATCATGAGTCTTTCCCGTCCATCCAGAAAACATTACAGATTCTGCAGAACACAGGTTGGTTATTTTTCTGCTTCAGTGTTCACACTCCTTTCATTCTGCACCTTCATTTCATTAGGCCAGGCGGGGGTAATCGTCGACGGTTCGCTTGGGGGCAGCACTGGAGCTGTTGGTTCAGGAACATTGCCAAACGGTCAGACTTTATTCAACGGCGCCACAGTAACCGACCACTTGATTGCGCATGATCTCGGAACCACAGTCGGAAGCAACCTCTTCCACAGTTTTACTGAATTGAGTGTCGAAGCTGGCAAGAGTGCAACCTTTACCGGCCCGGATACCATTACCAATATCGTAAGTCGCGTGACAGGATCCAATCCCTCACAGATAAACGGCATTCTGGCTTCAACCGTAAACAGCGCCAATCTCTTTCTCCTCAATCCTCACGGCGTCATCTTTGGCGAGAACGCCACGTTAGATATCAACGGCTCCTTCTACGCCAGTAATTCAGACTTTATTCAGCTAGGCGATAACGGCCGCTACTATGCTCGCTTGGACGAAAGTAACGTGCTGACAGCGGCTGCCCCCGAAGCCTTTGGTTTCTTAGGTGCGACGCCACCGACTATTAACACTGAAACTCAAGCTACCATGCGAGTGGAGAGCTTAACCGTTGCTAAAAGTGGGGCTGTGATATTAGTGGGCAGAGATACCCTAGCAGGGAAGGAAACCGTTGAAGGAATCATCATTCGTGGTGGAACGCTTAAACACCCGAACGGCCATGTCAACCTCGTGAGCGTAGGAGCTACACAAGCACCTGTTATCGAACAAGTTTCTGTAAACATAGAAACCTTGTTTGCTCAAGGAATAAATGCTCAGGGTGACGTCATCTCAGACCCCGTGCGACTTGGCAGCATAGCCATCGATCAAGGTGCGAAAATCGATACAAGCGGGTACGGCGGTGGAACCGTGATGCTACGCGGTGGCCGACTGACGATTGAGGAATCTAAAATTTCAGCCAATGTGACGGGTTCCCACGTAGGTGCGATTGGACAAGGCATCGACATTGAGATGTCAGATGAGGTGGTAATTGCGAAAGCCTCGATTCTTGAAACCAACGTTAACGCAGATGCAGCTTCAGGAATTGGATCTGGCGGCATACGTGTAAAAGCAGAACGTGTCGAGATTCTGGGAGATCTCGACACGTTCGCATCTTCAAAGCTCCATTCCGATGTTGCTGCTACGAGTGTGGGAGGTAATAGCGGAGACATCGAGATTGAAGCCAATTTGCTCACTCAAAGTCTTTCCATTATTCACAATAGGACGGGTAGTATCGGGAATAGCGGGAATATAGGCTTTGACATCAACCAGGACTTCAATATTAATTTTTCCCTCATTACCACGGAATCTGGGGATTCTGGTAATGCTGGAGATATCAATGTGTCTCTTCGGACAGGTGATTTGTCACTTATTGACTCAGGAGGGATTACGACCCAATCGTCTTCGAGTGGGAACGCAGGTAATATTAACGTATCCGTCGAGGGTGGGGATATATCAATTGAAAATTTCAGCACTGTCTTTTCCCGCATTGATGGCAGCGGAAAAGGTGGCTCTATCGATATAAATGCAGAAAACATGGAACTAAACAATGTTTCCTCTATAGGAGTCGAGAACTTCTCTGAGCAACAAGCAGGTGAATTAAGCATCTCGCTCACTGATGCCTTAATCCTTGCGAAGACATCCTTCATTGATGTCGTATCTGAAACTTCAGCTCCTGCGACAGACGTGCTAATTGCGGCAAAGGACATTTCCGTCACCGGGGAAAGTCTCGTAACAATAGAGACGCAAGGCAGTGCAAATGGTGGGAACTTGACTGTGAAGGCTGACAATCTCACCTTGACAGACGGTAGCCGAATCAACTCAGAAGCCGATTCAGCCGGCAATGCCGGAAATATTAACATCGCACTCACGAACACCATTAAGGCAAACACAGGCGGGAAAATCTTAGCCAGCACGAGTGCTGCAGGAAACGGCGGAAACATTACCATTACCGCCGATGACGTGACCTTGACTCAGGGCGGGACGATTACTGCGGACAGCACCGCGATTAGCTCCGATGCCGGCAATGCTGGAGACATCGCTCTAACAGCTACGGGAACCATCGTCATCTCAGATAGCACCGTAACGACCAAAGCCGTGAATGCTTTGGGTGGAAACATTAAGCTAACCGCCAAAGATTTGATTCAATTCACTAATAGTGACATTACAAGCCAAGTGCTGGAAGGCTCAGATTCCGCAGGCAAGATCAACCTTGATCCAGCTTTTGTCGTGATTCAAAATAGCCGCGTTTTGAGCACCGCTGTTTTTGGGAACGGAGGACCGATAACCATCATTGCTGACTCAGCCGTAATAGTTGATCCAACAAGTACATTAGATGCTTCATCGCAGTTTGGTGGAAATGGCACAATTGATATTCAAGCACCGATCAAACAGTTAAGCGAGTCACTCGCTCCCTTGCCAGAGAACATCACCAAAATTGCTACGTTGTATGCCGAATCATGTGCATCACAGAAAGGTGGGCTGTATAGTAGCTTCCTTAAAGGTACGGGTTCTACTACACAACCAATACCACGTGGGACGTTACAAAGTCCGCTGGCGTTTAATGAGTCAAGCATTCCTATTTCTTCAAACGCTCAAATCCACGAATCTCAAATCTCCCAAAACGTTGATCCGCCCAAATTGCAGCATTTGCTAGAACAGAGGACCTGGAAGATTCACGAGCACACAATTCTCCCTATCCCATTTCAACCCTGCTCAAAAAATCTTGGCTAACCTTATCCTCTCGTTTTTTTTGACACTTAAAACGACTCCAGGCCCGTTGGTTCGGTTCGGGGTACGCCGCGTTGTTTGAGGCGGAGGTCAGAGATGGTTTTCATCTCGTCACGTCGAGCACGGTTAATTCCGCCAAGCGGTTTGTGGACCGTTAATCCGTGCCAGGGATTAAACGAGAGGTCTTCGCAGAATAATTTCTGGGCATCAGAGGTGAAGGTTTGCTGAGGAATCTGAATGGTGGCAACTTTGACAAACGGCGATTCGATCTCGTCCCAGATCGCTAAGGTATCTTCAATGGGCATTGTCTCTGGATCTTTTTGGGGTTGAATCAAAAATTCCAAGCACCAATCACCTTTTGCTAAATCCTTAGCCATCGCTTCTTCCAGATAGTCATCGGATGGATTGTCCGGAAGTGGACTTTGTCTTTCGATGCAGGATTTCACTTTGTATTTGACGGCCACGGCACTGCCATCGGGTTTTGGAGAACCAAGTTGAAACGGCGCAACACTGAACCAGGTAATTTCTAAGGGGTTCGCGAATTGTTGCCGGCCTTTGAGTGTATTCTTTAAGGCTCGGGGCCGTTGTGCAAAATATCCGGCTGTCGCAAATGTCCCACCATTAAACTCCCCATCAAAGAATTCCAAGAAATCTTTTGGTGTTCCGGCAAAGAATCCAGGAAAGGCGATGAAGAGAAAATCTTGAGTGTGTTCTTCGTCACCAGGGATGGGAAGGCGTTCGCCTTCGACGCCAATTAATTTAATGGCCAATCCACGAAAGTCTTTGTCTTTGTCAGGCGTCACTTCTGGGGCCGAGTTAGAAAACCGCATCCACGCGGGGTAGGACTGGCCTTTCTGAAACACCCCGACTTGATATTGTTCTGGAATGTTTGAATCGACGACAAACCGGGCTTTCACACAGCCATTAGACTTGGGGTGCGTGTCGCGCAAAAACTCTTTTCCCTCATACTGTTTGGCGAGTTGATTGGACAGCAACGTCTTAATATTTTCAATCGTTTGTTGCTCACCATCTGGAACGTGTTCTTCTCCTAATTTGAGATTTGGGCTATGGGAACATCCGGCTACAATCATACACACAATGAGGCTGACGAAGAGTCTTGGTGAAATGACATGAATAAGAGTAACCATAGTCGCTATATATCCTTTCACATGTCGTCTTCCCGGAATTCTCAGAACACCGGAACGTATCGACACGACTGTCTGACTTTATGAAAACTCCATCACGACAAATAAATTTCCTTTTTAGTCCGCATCAGCCAGAATCACATCACTGGCTTTTTCACTGATCATGTACACCGAGGTTACGATAAAAAATCCTGGAATCTTCGGAAATACCGAGGCATCAACGACACGCAAATTCTTCGTCCCATGCACGCGAAAGTTTCCATCGACCACGGCCAGTGGATCGTCCTTTGGTCCAATCTTACAGGTACATGAAGCATGGTGTCCCCAGGCATTGTCTTTCACAAACTGACGGAGCTTCTCCTCGGTATCATATTCCACCCCCGGGACTAACTCTTTATCGACGACACTATCCGCGCGCCTCATGATCCGTCGCGCAGTTTGAATACCGTCAACGACTGAATCTAAATCTTCCTGCCATCCAGCCGTGCCTTCGTCAAAATAGCGGAAGTTAATATCCGGCGTATCTCTGGGGTCATTTGAACGGAGCGATACCGTACCACCACGGTTCTGTGTATGGGCTTTTAAAACCGCCCAGGTAAAGAAGTTCTTTTGCCGGGCAGCATCAATGGAATACCCAGGATAGTACCCTTTGAAATAACCGACTAACCCAAAAATGAACAAGTCTGGATCCGGCCGGCGGCTATCGGATCGTTTAATCAGTGATAAGACAGCGCCATTGGACGTATAGATCCCTTTTCCCGCTTCCCAATTTTGAAAAATTGGATCGGGAGTTCCATCAGGCTCCGGAGGAGCAAAGGTCGCCCCTTCTAAAATTGAAAAATCGTTTTTCATTTCGCTGACAACACCGACTTCGTATCGGTCTTGTAAATTTTGACCGACTCCCGGCAAATCAACCTGAACACCGATTCCCTGTTTTTCTAACTCCGCCTTGGGACCGACGCCAGATAGCATCAACATTTGCGGGGTATTGAAAGCTCCGCCGGAAAGAATAATTTCGCGACTGAATCGCACGGTCTGACGTTCTCCGGCATTTGGCATCGGATTGACCTTAGGGTCGGCTCGATACAAATGTTGACCTTCAAGATATTCCACTCCCACAGCTTTCTTGCCTCCGTCAGCATCATCTTCAAACAGCACACGGGTCACCAACGCCCCGGTTTTGACCGTCAAATTATTTGGACAGGCCTGCTGCACTCGACGGATATACTCCCTGGTGCCCACCCGTTTCCCTTCGTTCGTTGATAGGGGGGTAAATACCAGGCCTTCCGGACTCTTGCCTTTGTCCCGCCAACGCCAATCATTGGGATCTAAATGTCCCTTGATTTTCAACTTGACGCGACTGATCAATCCATCAACTCGAAAAATCGACTCGCGAAGTGTAGCCTTAATGAGCTTTTTGAGCGGTTTATCACCAACCACTAATTTCGGATCGGCAATGTTGGTCGTCAGCCACCCGCTAAAGCCATGACGGGTCGGATTGCTCTCTAAAAGTCCTGGCGCCTTCACATACTGGCAACGCTCAAGCCGCTCAAAATACTGGCGCATGTTGTCATCCGACCATGAAGCATCGCCTACCAAATCGGCAAGGTCATCCCAATCACTTTTGTGCGGATAAATGGTAATCATGGCATGGTGAGCCGTGCAGCCACCAAGTGCGCCCGCACGGGGATATAACACCCCATCTTGATCTTTGACATACTTGTCATCACGGGCCTGCCTTCCGTCGGACTCATAATGTCTGACGAAAAAGTTCCACGACTGTGATTCGTCCTCCGACGCCAACCCGTGAAACGCCGGGACTTGGTACGTATATGACTCGGTATTCCCACCAGCTTCAAGCAGCAACACTCGATGCCCAGCCTTGGCAAGATTCGCCGCCAATGGACCTCCGCCAGCCCCAGATCCGACCACCACATATTCATATGTGTCATCATCGGCTTCAACCGACGAACAGGAAATGGAAGATAATGGTTCAGACGGGCCCTTTTTAAAGAGCGACGCACACCCGCTGAGCCAGGCAGTCAATCCCGCTGCAACGGTGGCGACTGTTTTTGAAAACGTTCGACGAGTAATGTCGGATTGAGGTCCATTCTGTTTTGGTGATGGCTCACTCATCTTCATATCATTTACAAGGTTTTGAGATATTCAATCAACGCATGCTTATCGTCATCGCTGAGCTGACTGCCATACTCATGACCACGATCGATAACAAAGTCCTTGCACTTGTTCACCTCGAGAAGGTCCGGCACTAACTCTTTCAACAAGGCTAGACTTTGCTCATCGTTGAGATTCTGGGCCTTGATACGTTTGAGCCCAGCTTTCACTTTCACCAAAACCTTGACGAGACGGGCGAGTCGGACTGGATCTTTAAAAGACAGCTCGTTATTGAGATTGGCCAATAAGTTGATTGGCGTTCCCTTGGGAATAGGACCAAGGCTCAACTCTTCTTCACCTTTTTTAAGAAGCTTGGCCTTCAGCTTGTCGGGAAGATATTCCTGGTTAATTTTGAGATAGCTGACTTTTGTGGTTTTATAAATTGGCGGACACCAGGGGAGACCCCATGTTTCTTGACAATCTGAATTGAACCGCTTTTCCGGCCAGAGCAGTTTTTCCACACCGTCCTGAAAGGCTTCCATCCGTCCAGCAACCGATGGATCGTTGGTAAATTTCCCCAGCGCATTATTATGCAAATACGGAGCGGTACTCCACATACTCACAAGAGAAGGAGTGCGATAGTACCCACGGCCACCTCCAGGCATTTCATATGTTGAGGGTTCTCCAGTCAGGGGATGATGCACTTTAATTGGACGTACAGCTGGAAGTGTTTTATAGGTTTCTGATGTAAAATTATCCCAAATATGCCCTCTCAGACCATTGGTGGCCAACGCAGCACATGCATTGGTCTTGAGGTCGGCAACAGAATATCGATGTTCATTCGACAAATAGTTATTTTCAAGAAAATCCGGCTTCATGATCATCTGACGCATCTGTTTTTTAAAATCTTCCGAGTCTACCCATTTATTGTAAAACGAATCGAATGGCGTCACGGTGTCATGTGGCTTGGGAAGTTTACTGGAGTGACATCCCGCACAATTATCGGCAAACACGAATTTGCCTCGGTTCAGCACTGACTCATCGTTCGTCAAATACGCTTGGCCGCCTGGCGCGTCTTTCAAATGATGACCTCCTGCTGCTTTCAGGAAAAAGCTCGCAAGATTACCAACACGTTGCTCTGTGGCCTGCCAATACACAGAATTTTCTTTCGCGGTGGCCACGTCCATCGGAGTCTGCTTTTTACCACCGACAATTGGTTTAAAATGTTGGATCCATTCTTCGTGAAATTCGCCAATATTAATGTAGACACGACTCAGCGCACCGAGAATGCCAACCGAATCAGCCCCATCCTTAAGGATATGCGGTACGACCATCTGAGGTTCTGTTCCCGGTACTGCAAGCGCGCCTCCCGTAATTTCCTCTTGCTCGCCAGTCCCTAATCGAGCCCCAACTTCGTAAATGGCATTCATGGTTCGAGGGTTGTTGATATTGTCCGTCGCAATAATCGAGGTATCCAAAGCCCCAGGGGGTGAACTGTTAAATAACTGCCAGACAAAATTCTCTTCATCCGGATGGGCGATAAAAATTCTGCCGATCCAGAAATATTGCGCTCCGACATTGGTTGAAAGATTTTCCCATTGTGGATTTTCCGGATCAGCCGGCGGGTTCAGCGGATGAGGACCGGCATGACAAAACGCACACGACATGCCCACACGATACGGTCGTTCAAGTTCTTTATCTAAGTAGTAGTCAGGGTCTGTGTAAAAACGCTCGGCATCCCAATAGTCCACAGCATTCTGGTCGTACTCAGAGCTGGATTCATCGAACTTGGGATTGAGGAAGAGACGCAATCCCACGATTCCCGAAGAATGTCCGTACACTGCCGGATCAAGTTTTTCAGATTCCGGTTCCACACGTTCGTCGAGATAAAGTCCATATTTTTGGTCGGGACCAGTGGCCTTTTTAAAACCCGGCTCATTCATCAATCCTAAATATTCAAAACGATTGTCCCGGCTATAATAATATTTTTTGCCATTTTTATCGGGTTTGGGATAAGAAGAAAGCGTTTTCAAAAAGTCCAACGTTCCAAAGCTATTTTTGGCCATATAATCCCAAAACGCCTGATTGCCGCCCGTCCATAACATCCAGGTATTTCGTCCTTTCACCTCATCAGGCGTGAGCGCAATGCCACCATCCATATCATGAAAAACATCCACCGCAGTCTCCGGAAAATCGGCAGCGGATTTGCCCTGTCGTTTGGCTTCATCTTGCGCAGCTGTGCGGAAAAGACTACAACCCGACACAAACACGAGTGAGGGAATCAGACAGTACGCCACGATGAACGTAAACTTTTTCATGACCACGATGCCTCCTTGCAAGCTGCCATTGAGGGCATAATTTTAGATGAGGTTTTTAAGTCAAATCTTTCGCATTCCAAGAACGGGAACGCAGCAATTTGAATAGAACATTGGTAAAACACTGAGTTGACATGAATCTCGTTCAACTATGTGCAGATTACATACCATCGAATAGTGAAGGGAGCAGTTCCAGAAATTCGCAAACTCTATGTAAGAGCTCTAGAAATTGCTCAAGCGTCTCTTCCAGCGCCAGTGCATGAAATCACCTTAGAATTGCCACATTCTACTGAAGAATACCATGGTAGGTCTTTATGAGAAATTTGTCTAGAGGAAAAGAACAGCAGCGAGCACAATTGTGAGTGTGTATAGAAATAGATACACCCTTGTATCTATTTTGATAAACGATGCACGGCCCTCACGAGACGGAATTTTACCGTATTTTAAGTTACCCTGTTTAACTCATCCAAAGTATCAGGAATTCGAAACGTGATCTCTCCGTTAAATTCTCGATGAATGAGACCTTGGAAAAAGACACGACTGATATTTTCATGAAGATGTTGTGACGAATCGACTCGGTCTACGACATGCCAAAGGCGACTCCATATGGAGGGAAATGTCGCCACCAACCATTTCGTCAGATAGAGAAAACGAACAGGGGCAATGCCAATTCGTTCACACCCCTCTTTCCCCATGAGTTCTTCCATGTACATCCTCGGAAGAATGTGCATGCCGAGTCGCCGTAGCGGTGTTTGCGGCAAGAGATCATTCAACATCTGAAGGTTCACTGCTGCCAATTGAACGCCTTCTGGATTATCGACGGCGCTCACATAATGTCTTCGGACATATGACTCATAAAATTGCTTCGCCTCAGCAAGATTCCGAGGAACGTACTCACTTCTCTCAGGGTGTCCTTCCGGATGAATGCCCATCATTTGCGCAAAGATCCTCCACACATAGAAAAGATCTTCAGCTTGATCATCTGATAATCCAATGCGTAATTGTTGAAGCCCCGTAATTACTAAATATGAAAACCCCATGACCGCTCCCAATTGATCTTCAAGATTAACTGGAACGCCATGCTGCGCTTCATAGTGTGTGAGGTGTTCCCGTACAACCTTACGAACACCAGCATGAAGCAACCGTATTTTAGGAACCGTGATGAGCGCTTTTCCCGAAGGTTCAAACCCGCCGACGGCCGAGACATTGATGAGCATTTGCAACACCCCAAGAATCCGTCGATAGGGACGTTGAGAAAGATTGTTGGATATGCTGAGTACTTTTGAAAGATTGGGAGCCGCATAGCCTTCAGGAAGACTCTTGACTAAAAGAACCAAGGCAGCCGGAAGCGCATGCGTCATAAACACGCGTTGCCCTCGCTTGATCCGCTCACGATCAATGAGGTGCGACTCAATCAAAGGTAGGTTCATTGTCGTGGTCAAAAACGCGCTTAAGGGCCCTGGGATATCATCCGACAGTACCGCTGCGTTGGTATTGAGTCTTTGGAAAAGTTCATTGAAATCTTCTTCCTTCAACACATCGTGAAGCTGAGCTAAGCATTGATCGGCCCCTGCATCTCCTTGGAGTCGTAACCCATCTAAAAATTGATCTTTTGACCATTTGTTTTCGTTGATGTTGTCATCGATTGTCATAGTGATGGTCTTTCGTAGCTTGTTGTTGATGGTTTCCCAATGAAGACATCGATCTCATTAGACGAGTACGATGCTTCACAGAAGATGCGTGATGCAAGAGGAAAGGTAATTGGAGGTCTACTCTGTCGTAAAAAGTAACAGGAGGGGCGAGGAAGGGTAACTGACCACAATGACGCAATCAACGAAAAGGAGAAAACCAAAAATATTCATCCCTCTTTGAGGGTATGGACCTCTTCTTAAGCAACGCAAGCAAAACATGCCGATACATCGCTTGCAAGGGATTAAGATTCATTCTTTCTTATTGATAATCCACGACAGCTTGAATATATGGTATATTTGGATACTTGTTAACCATACTTGTAGAGCCCCTAAGCCATGACACACTTTCTTCCTCTCTCGCCATTTCTATGATATCAATCATATCTATTTGTTTGAGCAGATAGTTTCGACCCTGTGGGTAATCCGGATTGTCAGGGACTTTGGCAATCAAGTCGGAAATCGAGTCGAAGGCGTCATACCATAAACCCGCTTCTGAATAGATGGACGTCACGTCTTGAGGTTCCGCATTGCGTAATTGAGCTAAGAGCGTTTCAGGTGGAGAAATCCTTTTGATTCGTCCGCCTGCGACAAGATTTCTGGCAGGGGAATCGGCATCCACAACAAGCTCGACAAACCATTGGTATTCTTTACCCAATTCAAGCCTCACGTTGTGATCATGAAGACAGACCGAATGAATGCCTGCCACACCATCGTCGGCAAGGGATATTTCCAGCACAGGCCTGATGAGATCTTCCTGGTTCACCGTTAACACCATTTTATATGGGGCAGGTCTGGACAAATACCAATACAATGACGGTTGCTCTTTGATCGTCAATCCTAAATGATCTGGGACCATAGCAAACAACATGGCTAAGGCTATGTCGTTACCTCGCGTTCCACCTCCCACTCTTCCTCCTGGAG
Source organism: Nitrospirales bacterium (assembly GCA_021603905.1). GTDB lineage: Bacteria > Nitrospirota > Nitrospiria > Nitrospirales > UBA8639 > JAGQKC01. Next base: position 4,383 of record BQIU01000026.1, on the reverse strand, counting down.
CTCCAATACCTTTCGGTGGTTTGTATACGGGCAATCGTAAAGACTTTGAAGAGTTCCGAATCTTTTTAGATACGTTCACATTCCCCTGATCATCAACGACGCGTGATGCCACATTCCCTTCTGGCACAGATCGTACTTGCGCGTTGAGCGGTTTTATCCATTCATCCATCGGTATGAGACCGATCATTAATCCCAAGGCTGTGATAAGAAACACATTGGATTTCATGGTAAAGACCTCCCATAAAAATATCAAAATATGGAAAATAAAGGGAACGGGGAATCAACAGTATTCATGAATATCCACCCTGGAATCAATGATCGTTCATCATTTGCTATCCCGGTGAAGGCATACAGTCAAACATCACGAACAATATGATAGTTAAATACAGCAAGGTTAATGCCATAGATATTGAGTGGACGACATCAAAGGGAACAGGCAATCAAAACATTTGATTACTAAAGGAAAATCTCTTTCACAGACATCACGGCAGGAAAATAGTTCCTTTTAGTATGAAACTCTACTGTCTTCACCGTGGACATGTATTTTTGAAATTCCCATACAACACATTGAAACATTTGAAATTAATAAATATGTCTACTAGCGATTCACATATGTAAACGTTGTAGACATTTACGGATAATTGGATTATATTTTTTCACTATCGACTCAATTGGAAAATTGATTAGACAAAGTTTTCTTATCAAAAATCCATGTCTCGACCCAAAACACAGACGCCGCCCAAGACTGAACCATCGATTGATCCACTTCAATCACTCCTCCCTCTTTGTCGAAAAATGAGAGCAGAGCACAATATTCCCGCATTACTCCGGCTCGTGGCCAAAGAAGCGAAACACCATCTTTCAGCAAACGACGCCAGCCTTCTCCTCTTCGATCAGGAACGCTGTGAACTTTGGTCATACATCACACTGGATGGTGAAACCATCCGTTTTGATGCCCGTCTCGGCATTGCTGGTGCTGCCGCACTCACCGGCCAATTGCTCAACATCGCTGACGTTCAACACGATTCCCGGTTTTTCAAGGACATTGACACACGTTCTAAAAAGCAAACCCGAAATCTTCTCGCCATACCACTCCAGACTCACAACCATGAGATACTCGGAGTGTTAGAAGTGATGAACAAGAAGCGGGGCACATTCACTCATCAGGATGAAATGATTGGGCTTGCCCTTGCTGAACAAGCCGCACTGAGTATTGAATCAACGCGAACGGTCCAAGAGCTCAAACAACAACAGCAACAGCTCGTCGAAGAAAACGCTCAACTCCGAAAAGAAGTTGAAGGACGTTTTGCGACACAAAACTTTATTGGCATCAGTCCTCACATGCAAAGTATTGTGCGGCTCATTGATCAAATCCGGGAGAGTTCCGTTGATGTTCTCATCACCGGTGAAAGCGGGACAGGAAAAGAGCTCGTCGCCAAGGCCATTCATTACAATAGCCTGAGAGCCCACAAGCCGTTTATTGCGTTAAATTGCGCCGCCATTCCTGAACACCTTGTGGAAAGTGAACTCCTGGGAATACAGAAGGGTGTTGCAACTGGCGTTGAATCGCGAATGGGGAAATTTGCACAAGCTGATGGTGGAACACTCTTTCTTGATGAAATTGGGGATCTCGGCATCAACGCCCAAGCCAAGATCTTACGGGTATTGCAAGAACGTTGTGTTCAGCCAATCGGGGGTCGAACTAATCATGCAATTGATGTCAGAATTCTGGCCGCGACCAATAAAAACCTTGATGATCTCATCGCTGAAGGCACCTTCCGGCAAGATCTCTACTATCGACTCAAAGTGATCCATATTCATACACCTCCGCTTCGGGATGTCCCGGAGGATATTCCACTCCTCGCCGCGCATTTTTTAACGCAGCAATCTCGTCTGATGAAGAAAGAGGAAAAGCACCTGAGTCTCAATGCCCAGCGCGCCTTGCAAACATATGAATGGCCAGGAAACATTCGAGAACTTGAGAATGAAATGAAACGAGTGGTGGCGACCTTGAGACGGGTGGTGGTTTCCGAACAGGACCTCGAAGAACATATTCGCACTCAAAGGAAAGATACGGAGACCTTCACGCGACCACGCCACAGTTCGTGTACGCTCCCTCAGGCCATCGCCCAATTAGAAGAGCAGATGATTCGAGAAGCCTTGCAAACCTGCCGATCCAATCAGGTGCAGACAGCGAAACGCCTGGGTCTGAGTCGACAAGGCCTGATCAAAAAAATGAAACGACTGGGTATCTAGAAGAAACGAACGTATCTCGTACTAGAAAAACATCTTATGCGAGATACGAAATACGAGCGACGAGATACGTTTCACGAATTGAGTACAATTCGCTCCTGCGGTCCACTCAACACACGATACACCGTCACTGGGTCCTTCATGCCAGAGAGACTGATAATACCCACCTCTTCCGTTTTCCATCGGACATCGAGATGGCACTGGGTTTCCTTCGTGATCAGAAGACTGCCAATATCCTGATCGGTATCAATTTTCTGCCGTTCCTTACCAAGCTGTTCCAGCCGGGCTGCAACATTCACGACATTACCAACAGTCGTATACTTTAGTCGCTGCCTGCCGCCGACATTCCCCGCAATGACCGGCCCACTGGCCACGCCGACTCTCACTCTTCCAACCGGAATAGCTTCCTGAGCATGCAACTGATTCACCCGCCGTATTTCGTGAATGAGTGCGACGCCGCATTGCACCGCATTGATCGCGTCTTGACGAATATCGTTTTCTTGTGTACGGACCAATGGCACACCAAAATTCGCCTTCACACCATCACCAAAGTAGTCATCGATCACTCCGTGATGTGTCGAAATCACGCTGGACATCGCCAAAAGATAAATATTCACCCATTCCATGAGCGCTTGAGGCGACAATTGTTCAGCCACAGCCGTAAATCCTTCGAGATCAGCAAACAGAACTGTGGCCGTTAATTTTTGCGGACGAATCCGTCCATCCTGCAGAAATTGATCACGACTATTCCAGATGGTTTCAGCAACCTCATGAGAGACATGCTGTGAGAAGAGCTGCATGAGCATCGCCCGTTCTTGCCTCTCCCTTTTCGACACCCATGCGGTTGTGAGAATACCCGCACTTATCCAAGCCATGACAGCAGGAACGAGGGGAACCCACCAATGAGCTAGAAATAACCCATATGCGATCAAGATGATCCCGCCGATCCCGCCGCTTAGAAAGACAAGCACGCGCCAGGGGGACACGAGTCTTAGGGCGCAGAGAGCTCCCAGGCTTCCCCACACGATGATCCAGCCAGCTTCCAGGCCTTCGGATACGACACGAATTGGAGATTCATGCTCTAAGCTCATACGTAAAAACTGACTAACGATATGCGCATGGAGCTCCATACCTGGAACCTGTTGATCACTGCCCCGACCGAGACTCAACGGTGTGTAAAAATCATCTCTCACACTTTCTGCAGCAGACCCAATCACGACAATCTTGTCTCTAATTGCTTCCCGATTCACGTTACCAGTCAGGAGCGAAGTCAGTGAAAAACGCGTAAACGAATTCCGCTTGCCGTAATACTTCACGAACATTTGATATCCGTTTGCGTCGCTGTCGACATATCCCCCATCAGATGATTGAAACCGCGGAATCGTGGTCTGTCCAAGTCTCATGAATGCAGGATGTGTGGGGTCAGGGTGAGGCATAATCCCACTTTTCTCCAAGTATTTGAGCGCGATTAACAAAGAAAAGGACGTGGCCACGCCACGTTCGTCCTCTAAAAATAAGAACCCCCGTCGAACAATTCCTCCAGGGTCAACAAGGATATCATTGAATCCTATTTGATCAGTACCCTCTAAAATAGCCGGCCCAGACACGCCACGCCCCGTTTGATCAGGAAATTTCATGACGGTTACAATTCGAGAATCACCAGACAAAATCGCGTGTAACTCGTCAGTTCCCGGCTGAATGGCATGGTCACGATAGAGATCTAAGCCAATGACACGCGCACCATATGTCGTCAGAATTTCCAACGTTTTCGCAATACGTTCATCTGAGAGAGGCCATTGATCGAGGCGCTGAAGATCTTCTTCTGTGATGGTGATCAAAACAATGCGAGGATCTGGATTCACAGAGGCTGCGGTGAGCCTCACCATCCAGTCATAGGCACGAAGCTCAAACGTCTCCAGCAAGCCAAACTGCCGGCAACCAATCACCGCCAGACCCACAAGGAAACCAATCCCGAGCACACGAACCGGAGATGACCGAAGGACCGTGGGGAAAGAGGTCATCGCAGACCTAGAAAATTTAGAGCCAATTATTAATAAGGAGGAACGGTGACCAATAACTAGGATGTTGATAGGAAGGATGGCTCATCAATTTCTTCTTCGCAATTTGTAA
>BQIU01000025.1 GCA_021603905.1 Nitrospirales bacterium | reverse complement strand
CAAGATCCTCAAAGCCCGGGCTTTCATTGGCGACTTTCCGGCGAACGAATTTCAGTTCGGATGTCTGTGATTGCCGGTCCCCAGACCCCATCGTATTGAAGTCTCCAAGAATCACCACATCCTGATCTTGTTTGAGAAGCGGAGCGACTGTGCGGTCAATGCGATTCAAGGCCTTATGACGTTCTTCTGCAGCCAAGACGGTCGGACCTGATTTGAGATGAAGTCCAATGAGATGAAAGTCGGCCCCGCGGGTGTTGCGAGACTTGACGCGAACGTATTGTCCGGGACGGAGTCCAAACGTACAGGCTTTCTTCGGAGAGTTGGCTTTCGAATTAAATTGCCACAGACTTTCAAATTGGGAAAGTTCAACGTGAGAGTCATTCCATAAGAGCCCAATGTGATGGTCGTTGGGTCGGCCACAAGGTTGTCGATACCATTTCCATTTCCCACCTGTTTTCTTCGTGAGTATTCGCGTCACAGTGTCCCATGCATGATCCGCGAGAGACGTTGCGAGGCTTTCTTGGACGGTTAAGATGTCAAGTTGCATCCACACAAGGGTGCAGATCAGCCAATCAATATCAGTGGGTTTGGCAGATGTATGCTGTTGGTCCTTAGGTTGCCCAATGGGAAACCATCGAAGATTCCATGTGGCGAGGCGTAACGTTTCAGAAGATGCTTGAGCCATCCGTCCTCCGTTCCGCACCACTCGTTCGCACCCGTCACGTGAATTCCAAACTTTCGCTTCATCCTCTTTTGATGATGGTGATTGTGAAACTGATTGCGTGTGGATGCTTTTTGTCTCGTTTGGGTGACGTGCAGGGTTTTGTAGAGTGCTGGCTCGAATATACTTAATGCTGACCCAGGCCCGCTCCCCAGAGGGTAGACGTATGATCAGCCATTGGCCGTCCGGAGCGATGTCCTCAAGTGTCACTTGTGTTTTGGTGGGCACATGTTTCCAGTAGTTTGGTGGATGTTCCCGATGCAGCGGGACTCCGACGGGTTTCGTCGCTTGAAGCGTGATGGGCTCGCCGACTTCAAACTCTTGTGCGAACACTGGGAGAATACTGCCGAGATATACCAGTGCGACACAGAACGTCATGTGAAAGATCCGTGTCATAGGCCTCCTTTTACGGTGAGAAGTCCGACGCCACAAGAACGTGAAGAAGCAAGAAGAAGTTCGTTGGTTGGGGCCAAATTGTATGCTGGCACAGTACCCATGCTTACAATCCACTGTTGCCCAGTATGGGTTTATCCTATGATGGCAAGGAAGTAATGTCTAGTATTGATCATGAAACGCGTTTCAGTCGTCATGAGTCTATCCCATAGTATTGCGAACATCGTCGTTGGTATGATCGATCGTTGCAAATCTTAACTTGTGGGAGAAGGTTATTATGACGATGAGCAATATTGCTATTGCCAATCAGGCGGTGTTGGCGCCGATTGTGGATCTTGCCAGAACTCGTTTGGGTCTTTCACAGGAACAACTCGAACCTTATGGACGCTATAAGGCCAAGATCCCGCTTTCTGTCCTTAAATCGTTTCACGATCGTCCCGAAGGGAAATTGATTTTGATGACGGCCATGTCTCCGACAACGGCGGGTGAGGGAAAGACGACAACGGCGGTCGGTCTGGTTGATGGGCTCAATAAAATTGGAAAGAATGCAATGGTTGCCATTCGTGAACCAAGTGTGGGGCCTTGTTTCGGGATGAAAGGCGGCGCTTGCGGTGGGGGATATGCACAGGTCGTCCCCATGACCGATATTAATCTGCACTTTACTGGGGATTTTCATGCGATTACCGCTGCGCATAATTTATTAGCGGCAATGGCGGACAACCACCTCTATTGGGGCCATGCCCCGCAACTCGACGCCCGGCGTCTCACTTGGCGGCGAGTCATGGATATGAATGATCGATCATTGCGTCTGGTGTCAACAGGACTTGGAGGAGCAGCCAATGGTTTTGTCCGAGAGGCGCGATTTGATATTACCGCAGCCTCTGAAGTGATGGCGATTCTTGGACTAGCTTCCGATCTCAATGATCTCCAGCGACGCTTAGGCAATATTAAGATTGGGCGAACCGCGAACAAGGACATGGTCTTTGCGAAAGATTTGCATGCCCAGGGTGCGATGACGGCATTGTTGAGAGACGCGATCAATCCCAATCTGGTTCAAACGCTGGAACAGAACCCGGCCTTGGTCCATGGTGGGCCATTTGGGAATATCGCGCATGGTTGTAATTCGGTTGTGGCGACGCAAACCGCATTAAAACTCGCAGATTACATCGTGACCGAAGCGGGATTTGGCGCAGACTTAGGTGCGGAAAAATTCTTTAATATTAAATGTCGACGTTCAGGGTTACGACCGGCCTGTGCAGTTGTCGTCGCGACGATTAAGGCGTTGAAACTTCATGGAGGAGCCGATGCGAAACGGCTTGAGCAAGAAGATCTTAAAACATTGCAACAAGGTCTTCCTAACCTCTTACGACATTTAGAGAACGTAAAAAAGTTCGGGGTGCCGTCTGTCGTGGCCATTAACCAGTATACCTCCGACACGAAGGCTGAAATTGAATTAGTCAAGAAAGACTGTGCAAGCTTAGGGGTCAAAGTGGTTCTGGCCGAACATTGGGCAAAGGGCGGGGAGGGGGCTCTGGAATTAGCGGAGGAAGTCGTACGCATGTTGGATCAAAACGATGCGGACTTTCATGTACTCTATCCAGATACCTTGCCGCTGGCCGATAAAGTTCGAATGATCGCACAGGAAGTGTACAGAGCTGATACTGTCGAGTTTCCCAAGCCCGTCTTAGATCGATTTGCTGAACTCGAAAGATCGGGTTACGGTCATTTTCCAGTGTGTATTGCCAAAACGCAGTATAGTTTTTCAACGGACCCCGCCAGAAAAGGCGCGCCAGTTGGATTCACGATTCCCGTTCGCGAAATACGCCTGTCTCTTGGGGCGGAATTTATCGTGGTCTTGACTGGAGATATTATGACCATGCCCGGGCTTCCCCGTGTGCCTTCCGCCAATGCGATTGGTGTGAATGAGAAAGGCGAGATTTCAGGCTTGTTTTGACCAAAGGGTAGGTGCCTGTTTTGGGAGAAATTGAGGGTATGATTGAGAGGCTGTTGAATACTTTCCTTCTTAGTCTAAAGAGCTTTCCATAACAAGCTTAGAATCATAATTTATGAGGGAATGTTCAAAAAAGTCTTGGCTCATCTTCGGCCTGTTGCGCTCTCACGAACACTTCAATCTGCGAGGGACAGGGCCATGCGCAACCACGACAGGGAAATGCGAGCCAAGCCAGCAAGGCCCAGCCCTCGGCACGGTTATCTTTGAGGTAGTACCACTATGACACTCATTTTTTGTTGCAGAGAGTCTCCCTCTTACATAAACGATTAGGTGACGCCCGGAGCGTACTGGCAATACGTGAGCACGGCAAAAGGGCGAGAACGCCGCTGGCGGCTTGTTTCAACATTCCCATTGAGTGAATCTATGGCCGCCACGAAGATGGCTATATCACACGGCCAGCTCAAGGATTCTTGAGCTGGCCGTTGATATTTGAGACGTGAAAAAAACCTGATCGGAATTTGTTGACGAGTACTTTATGATGACAGGGTAGATTTTCGTTGTTTTCGAAGGCGATAGGCTAGCAGCCCACCAATACCTGTTCCAAACAGCAGTATCGTTGAAGGCTCTGGATTGACCACGGTCCCTCCGGGATTATTAAAGTTTGGCCCACTAGGAATGCGGTCCGCGCGAAGTGTGGAGGGAACAAGGCCAACAGTGGTAACTGTCGAGCCGATGAAGATTTGAGATGTGCCCACATGCTCGCCATTTACATAGACGCCCTGCGAGCTATTTCCACTAAAGAACCCGAAACCGCCATCGCTTGGGATATTCCAGAGTTGTCCGGATGGTGTGTCGCTTCGTCCGCCTGTCAGAAACGTTCCAGTATTGGTGTCAAAATTAAAATTGAACGCAGATGCGCTCTCTCTAAACGCAGATGTGCTTTCTCCAGAGGTCATATCCCAATGGCCTAACGAGGCGTTGTTTTGAAAGCCTTCGATTGAGAAGCTGTCTAAGTGTGTGCCGTTAATCACCCCCGTCAGGCTATCGGCATGTTTAAACTTCCCTGTCATGGCATGGCCATTGTCGCCCGTCCAGGAGATCTTATATGACGCGGCATGGCTAGATGTCGAGAAGCTTGCGAGGCAGATTACACTGAGGAGAATCCCACTGAACATGGAGTGTTTCATGAACAATTTCTCCTTCTTACTTGGGCCTTTGTAAGGTATTAAATTGTGAGTCGAGGGGTGACGTATGTTATGTCGTGTATGATATAGCAGTTTTAAGGTTTTTAGCAATGAGGGTGGGGGCAAAAGTGTTCCTACTGAGCGTTTCGACCAGGGGCCATGCCTGCTTTTCTTCACTCATGGTACATTGGCGACATGAAGCACGAACAGATCTTTTCCTTACAGTCAGACTATTCACCTAAAGGGGATCAAGGCAAGGCGATTGCGTCTCTTTCTCAGGGGGTTCAACGAGGCATAGCGCATCAAGTCTTGCTCGGCGTGACCGGGTCCGGCAAAACCTTTACGATGGCCAATGTTATTGTCAATATTCAACGTCCAACCTTGGTGGTAGTCCATAATAAAACGTTGGCCGCACAGCTGTATCAAGAGTTCAAAGGCTTTTTCCCGGATAATGCCATTGAATATTTTGTGAGCTATTACGACTATTACCAGCCGGAAGCCTATATTCCGACAACCGATACTTATATTGCCAAAGATGCGTCAATCAATGACACGATTGATCAAATGCGACATGCCGCGACCACGTCACTCTTGGAGCGCAATGACATTATTATCATTGCATCCGTGTCTTGTATCTATGGACTTGGATCGCCCGAGGTCTATCATGACATGTTGTTGTATTTGGAAGAAGGAATGGAAATTCGCCGCGATGCGATGTTGGCCAAGCTTGTAGAGATTCAATATTCCAGAAACGATTTAGAGTTGCAGCGTGGGACATTCCGTGCCCGTGGAGATGTGGTCGAAATTTTTCCAGCTGCCTCAGATTCCAATACCATTCGCGTGGAAATGTTTGGCGATGAAATTGAGGCCATTTATGAAATTGATCCGCTCACGGGACAATCGTTGCGACGCATCCCGAAGGTTCCGATTTACCCTAAAACCCATTATGTGATTGCGCCGGATCGACATGAACGGGCGATCCAGAGCATCGAAGAGGAACTCGAAGAGCGTGTCGCCTATTTTCAGCGAAACAATCAACTATTGGAAGCTCAGCGAATCGAGCAACGGACGAAATATGATTTAGAGATGATTCGCATGATGGGTTATTGCCATGGGATTGAAAACTATTCCCGGCATTTGAGTGGGCGGGCTCCGGGAGAACCGCCGCCCACATTACTGGATTACTTTCCGAAAGACTTCCTGCTGATTGTCGATGAGGCCCATGTGACGATCCCACAGTTTGGTGGCATGTATGAGGGCGACCATTCTCGAAAGCAAAACTTAGTGAATTATGGGTTTCGTTTACCTTCAGCGCTCGATAACCGTCCCCTCAAATTTCCCGAATTCGAACAGTGCATGCATCAAGTCGTGTATGTGTCAGCCACCCCCGGTCCTTATGAATTGAAACGGGCCGGGAAGGCTGTGGTGGAGCAAATCATCCGTCCGACAGGGCTGATGGACCCTATCATGGAAGTGAAGCCGGCTAAAGGACAGGTTGAGGATCTGCTGAAGGAAATTCGTGATGTCATCGAGAAAGGCCATCGCGTTTTGGTAACCACGTTGACGAAGCGAATGGCTGAAGATCTGACCGAGTATTATCACGACGTGGGACTAAAAGTTCGGTATCTCCATTCGGATATCAAAACACTCGAACGCGCTGAGATTATTCGAGATCTTCGACGGGGTGTGTTTGATGTGCTTGTCGGCATTAACTTGCTTCGAGAAGGCTTGGATCTGCCAGAAGTCAGTCTTGTAGGGGTTCTGGATGCCGATAAAGAAGGATTTTTACGAGGACAGCGGGCTCTGATCCAGACGGCGGGACGTGCCGCCCGCAATAGTCACGGTAAGGTGATTCTTTATGGAGATGGTGTGACGAACTCCATGCAAGTAGCGTTGAGTGAAACGGCGCGACGGAGAGAAATCCAGAGTGCGTATAATGTGGCGCATAGCATTACACCTGTAACCATTAGCAAACGTATCCATGATTTGGAATCACAAATTGCTGAAGCGGATTACCCTGAACTCACGCTTGCCGCGGAAGAGGAAGAGGTGTATCAAACCGAAGGGGGGATTGATAAGGCGATTGGTACGTTAGAGAAAGAGATGAAGGCCGCGGCCAAAAACTTAGAGTATGAGAAGGCGGCAAAGCTGCGTGACAAGATTCGGAGTCTTCGGCAAAAGGAATTGCAAATAGAGAGATAGGGCTCGCGATCGTTGGGTGTTTTTTGTTGTTCGTACGGGTGTCGCGTTGGACTTGTGAGTCCCTTTCTGCTGATGTGAAGATTGAGGGTGGGCTAATGGGGGTGTTGATTGCATGTGCCCTTGGAAGCGATAGTTCATGGTTTAAAGCCTCTTGTCGCGTGTTTTAATTTGGAGTGGAGCCGAACAATATTGTTGTGGGGATTAGAGGTACCCTAGGGCACGGTAGTTGAGCGGGTATCATGCTGGTGGTAGAGGCATTGCCGGGTAAGGGATGCTCAGGGTTCAGGAAGGTTGTGATTGCAGGTGTCCTTAGGAGCGATAGTTCGTGGTCTAAAACATGTTGATGTGTGTCTTAATTTGGAGTGCAGTCGAACAATATGGTTGTGGGATTAGAGGCTCACAATCTAGAGATTTTTATAAAGATAAAATCCAAGGACGGCACCCACGAAGGTGAAGAAGTTCATTTTGAGAAGGAATCCGAACGTGACCTTGATCAGCACGAGGTCGACCGTGACTGGCGGGTCAAGTCCTGGAGATAATGCTCTGGCAAAAATGTTTTGAACGGTGCCTGGCGGAGTCGCAACTCGAAAAATCTCTCCTAAGATACCACCGAATAGTCCACCGACAAGGACGAACATTAAGAGTGTCCAGCCTGTTTTTCTCATTTAAATAAAGTTCCTCATAATCGCTCCATGATGATGAGGCGATGCGTTAATGACAAGGGTTGGGCAAACGACTGATTTGCCAGGATCGAGCGGAAAAATATGCTTAGGGTAAACTGCTCATCACGATACTAAAACCCCTATGACCTGTCAAGCCCGACGAAGAAAGTTGAACTTTGTGCTAGCGGCTTATGAGTGTAGTTTGATTACGGAGTCGAATGTGTAGCCACTGAAAATCTCATCGTCCCCATCATGTTAATGGGATTCACTTCGAAGCCTACATAGATTTCAACACGATAAGTCCCAACTGGCCAATGCTTTGCTGGTCGGTCAAATTGAAGGTACCCGCCGTCATCCTCTGTGGCGAGGTATATGGCATCTTCCTCGATCAGGGCAGATGAATCTTGGCCCTCGATATGTTCTGGGTAAAGACGGCCAATGACCTGATATGGTGCATAGTGTTGATGCACGTGAAACACCAGAAACACAAATGGACTCTCTGGAGGAAACACCTTCGTGGGCTCCACGGATACAATCGTATGACCTTTTCGGAGACCCTGCGCCTCTTCAAATCCCTTGGCGAATTCTATTCGATAAAAGAGTCCGCCTGGAGGCTGGTCCAGAGCTTTGTTGAGATCTGATTCTTGATCTGGAGATTGTTCTAATGATGCAGGTGGGTGATGGGGGATGCTTTCATATTTCGAAAAACCATGCTGTGTTTCATCGGGTTGAAAAACAGGAGGGGGGGCGGGATCAGATGATGCAGCGTAAAGAGGACAGAAAACTGCGGTAGAACAGAGCCACCAAAAAATAGATGCAACGACCGAAGTCCCGATGGCTGGTCGAAGAAGTAGCCGCATGCTGAGATTGTTGCTCGCCAGTGAATTGCAGGATGATGCCAAAACATTGATGACTGACTGGTACTCTCTACTCTTTGTGACGAGAACCTGTCAAGAATCTCGCAATGCGCCTTGCAGGGGGTCTGGCAGTCTGTTAAAATCTCTTTCTTTAGCAAATTCAATAACTTACGTTACATGAAGGAATCATATTGCTATGGCTGCGTCCTCCACGTTTGATCCTGATGCTCTTCCTCAAATTATTGGAGACTTTCGTCCGGTTGATGAATGGCAAGTGCATATTAATGATGTGTTTTATGGGCTGAGAGGCTCACGGCTTCGCGAGCTTTACCAAACATTTGCTTCCGCTGATTATCGTCTCGGCTATGCGTTGGCAGAAGATTATTATCGCCGTGTGTTGCAACGTGCAAAGCAATCTTCAACTGGAGATTCAACGCCAAGTTCGAAATCCTCGCTGATTCTCATGGAATGGGGATGCGGGAATGGAAATCTTGCAGCTTGTTTTTTAGATCGTCTGCGAGCGCTGGATACAGACCAGCAGTTGTATCCATTTATCCAGTATCACCTCATTGATAAAAATGACGTGGTGCTCAATGAAGCAAGAAGTAATCCGGATCTGGCCCGTCATCAAGAGAGAGTGACGATCACGCGTGGAGATGTTGATGACTTGCAATCCTTCCAAGACTGCACAGTAGATCGGATTATCTGTAATGAATTGTGGAGTGAGCTTCCGACAAAATTAATGTATCGAAAAGCCAGTAATTTGCATGAAGAGCATCTTCGTCCCAATGTCAGCGAATCGAAGCTCGCAGAGATCACCGATTGGTCAAGATTTGTCCAAGCCTTCGATCACAAAGATATTGAAGGGCTACAGACGTTTCCTAGCTTTTTGGAGGACTTGGTGTGGGAGCGTGAATACCATGAAATTGAAGCCAAGTCGTTAGCCTTTCGTCGAACAATTTCAGAGTTTTTGAAAAACATTGACGAGGAAGTCCTGGTCCCGGTGAATACCGGTGCCGCGGCGACAATCAAGGAGGCAATGCGTCTCTTGGCTTCTGATGCCATTGGATTTAGCAGTTTTGATGCTGGAACGTTTGACGCTCATGTGCTGAACGATCCAGAAAAGCCCTGCTATTCCGTTCATGGTGGACAGTTCAGCTTTATGGTCAATTTTGCCTTGCTGGAAGAGATTGGCCGTCATCTTGGAGCCAAGAGCCTGGTTCTGGAATCGCAGCGGGAATTTGTCGGAAAGAGTTTAAACACCAATGTGTTGACGCTGATGGATCTGCTGGCCGCCCATCCCAATCTACCAAACTCAAATTCATGGGAATTCGATGCCCATGTTGTTCGGACTCTTGAAGCGATTAATGCAGGCTATTCCAGCCCCTATACGCGGCGCATTGAATTTCCTCTTCGCGATGCGATGCCCTCGGATGAAAAGGGCAAGCTACATGAGGTTCTGTCTAACCTGAAGTCAGACGGTCTTCCTGATATGATCGCCTATATCACGGAATCAGAAATACAAGATGCACAGCCAGCACTTGAGAAGTTAGGATATGACCGTGAGGGAATCAAAATGATTTTGCAATCTCCTCCTCAATTAGTAGACTATACGCATTTTTTCCTCTCAGCGTCTTCATAGGCGCTGCTGTGAATTAGTGTAGATTTTTCTCTGTTACTCTTGTATACTAGTCGGATTCAATGAAAAGTCTGAGATCTATGAAACAGCGGGTGCAACGAAAGGTTTCTTTATGATTGGGTCCTTTGGCTGGATGGAATTATTGCTTATTCTGATCATTGTGCTGATTGTGTTTGGCGCAGGGAAAATTCCACAGCTTGGGGAAGGATTAGGGAAGGCTATTAAGGGATTTAAAAAGTCTGTCAATGAAGCAGATGCGTTCGATGTGACGCCTAACCCGGATCAACCCAACATGGCCCAAGATGTTCCCCCGCAACCAGAGCAAGTTACATCGCAGCAAACAGCTCAACCGGTCTCGCCACCGACGCAGCCCCAGGCAGAGACCGTTCCATCACCCCAACCAGAACAAGCGAGACAAGGATAATATTCGTGAGGAAAAGGCGTGGAGTGTGAAAGGTCTTCAATTCTTTCAATCTTTCCACGCCACTCCCCACGCATAACGAGCAAGAACGATGTTTGGTCTAGGAGCCATGGAGATTCTGATCATTCTCGTGATTGCATTTCTCCTCTTTGGTCCTAAAGAACTCCCAGAAATCGGCAAGCAAGTTGGTCGAGCCGTCAAAGGTTTCAAGGAAACTACGGAAGATCTCCGTCAGTCAGTTGAACCTGAAATCAATATGATACAGCAGGAGTTTAAGGCCGTTGAACAAGATTTAGAAGCATCAGTAAAAGAAGCAGAAGAATCGATTAAAGGAGCGACAGATTCAGCAACAGAGACGCAAGGAGGTAATAAACTAATTTAAGAATTTGGAAAGGGAGAGCCACATATTATTTTGCCATTATAAAGACTTTATTATCCTGTTCATTACTCTTTCTCCTTGGTCATCTCCGTTTCAAATCAAAATTAGTTAAGGCCGTATCAAGGCAGCATTTCGTACTTTACCTTCCTTTTGTTGTGTTTTTGCAACGTCACGTCTCTTTATTGAAATACTTTCAAGATCAGCATGAGAACAGATTGAACGTTAGATTCACATAACTTTCAACATGTTATATGAATATTACGATACTGGTATGTTTTTAGCAGAGGCGTAACATTTGGCAGATGTATATTTTGATGCATTTTCCAATCAATCCTGACAACCAAGAAACCAATCAATTTTAGATACGTTCGTTCGTATATAGCGAAGAGAGTCAAGAGGAAGAAGGTAATTGTGTTCGTGTGCAAGGAGATGGGTTCTTGCTACGAACAACTGTTCGTCCCTGGTCGGTCGGGGACTCAACTAACAGGAGGAGTGCAATGAGCGATTTTTATCGTTTTTCCAAGTGGTTCACGGCAGGGTGCCTGATCGTGTCCATGTCGGCTGTCCCAGCCTTTGCGGCCAAGACGACTCCGGCAGTCGACAAAAACACCAATGTTCCGGCAGTCCCTCGTGCCATTCCGGATTTGGAGCCGTATCATGCCTTTGATCCCCCGCAGAGTCCGGCGTTTGATTTGCAGAACTTAACGATTTCTGGTGACATGCGGGTGCGTCCGGAATTCAGAACGAATTCTGGTTTCGGGACGAACTCGACAGGTGTTGCCACGAAAGATAACAGATTCTTTACGCAGCAATTGATTCGTCTGGGGTTCAATTATGATTTATCCCCGGACGTCGTGTTTTTTGTACAACCGCAGGTCTCAAATAACTTTGGTTCCTTAGAAACCAATGAGGCTGGTGCGATCAACCCAGGTCACACAGGTGCTGATCTGTTTCTTCGTCAAGGGTACATGTTAGTACGAAATTTTTTGGTGCCCAATTTGTCGATGAAAGCCGGACGTCAGCTCGTCGTATGGGGTAACCATCGTATTTTCGGTCACTTTGATTGGAATAATGTCGGCTTTGCATTCGATGGTGTCACGCTTCGGTATAACCATGCCAAAGTGCCTGTGGAATTAGGGTGGTTGGTCGTTGCAGAAGGTAATTGTACCCAAAATTCTGGTGGTTGCGGTGCTTCTACGAACGGCGGCGGATACGGTGGAGATGGAAACATCCTCTTCGCGCGAATTCCAATGAAAGTATCCGGTATTGCTATTGAACCAGCTTGGATCTATGAAGAAGGTGGTGCGACGGCTGCTAATGGTGCCGGTGGACAGCGTGGCAACCAAAGCCGACATACTGTCGGAGCCCGAATAGCCGGCAATGCTGGTATCGTTGATGCGACCGTTGAAGGGTACTATCAGTTTGGACGAATTGGTCCAACGGGGGGAAACACGTTTGGGGCCGGGTTTAACAGAACCATCAATGCCGGTGCGTTCCATGCTGATGCCGGTGTGACGTTGCCAGTTCCCATGCAACCTCGCATTGGCGCTGAATTCAACTGGGCATCTGGTGACAAGAATGCCAATACAAGCGGGTTTGGTGGTGCTGACACGTTTAGCCAATTGTATCCAACCAATCACATTCACTTTGGGTACATGGATTTAATGTCCTGGCAGAATATGATGACCTTTGGTGGTAACTTGCAAATGCGACCGACCGCAAACAGCCACTTTGAAATTGCTGGTCACTATATGCGATTGGCCGAAGAGAAGGACAATTGGTATAGTGCTGGACAAGGAATTTTCAAAACCACCCCAGGTACCAACAATGAAAAGTCATTGGGTGGTGAAATTGATGTGGTCTATACGCTGTTCTTCCAAAACAATAAGGTTGGATGGCAATTAGGGTATGGTCATTTCTTCACCGGTGATTATAATAAGAAGAATGGTTTTGGAACGGCTGACCAGAATTGGGGCTACACGCAACTCTGGGTCAACTTCTAATCATTAACAACAGAGGGGAATATCTTCCTCCCCGTTATCCTAACCCTGCCGGACCACTCCGGCAGGGTTTTTTTTGTCATGTTTCTGGAAAAGAGAGAGACCGTTCAGCGCTTTTGATCTTCTGAGGTTTATGCCTTCACGTGAACATTCTTTATGAAGATCATCTTGAGACTATTACTGGGTACTTATGCGTGGTCATATTGAGGATTATTTATTCGTCGTGTTTCTCCTCAAATTCTTCGTCAAGCGTACGTTATCCGTTATCAAGGTCCGAATCGATCTGTTCATGCTTCTCATCCAAATACGAAGCGAGGATTGGAGCTCCGGCTTCCGGGTCTTTGAAGGTCCAAATTTGATCTTTGATACCTTCCAGGATCAACCCGTAGACCGCGAGTTCAATGGCTTCCCGTACCGCCATTTGCGGGGCTTCATTGCTGGCAATGCCAGCTTCGATTTCCAATAATCGTAGTGGATCGACGAAGCGAAATAGCCCGCCTTCCAACTTTGCAGAAAGAATTGTTTTCCTTGTCTGAAGGGTATTGAGAATCGTGCCACGTTTGACAGAAACCGCTCGTAGATCCACGGTCACGGTATCACGGCGAAACTCGGTAAACCCTCCGGCTCCAAAATATCTGGCTCCCATCCCTCCACTTAAGAGATTAGATTCATAGGCCACAATACCGCCATCGAGAAGAATGGGCGCATAGAGTAAGGGTGGAAGTGGGGGGAGTTGCTCTCCGCCATTGACATACTGTTTGCGGGTTTGGCGAATGATCTTTCGTTCATTGAGAAGATTGGAGAGTCCTTCCCGTTCCAGCACCGTAAACCATTTCCCGTTACCAGCATCCATCAGGGCTTTGATTAAGAGAGAAGTCGCCCCTTGTGTCACGGCTGTGGAGTATTGAAGCACGGCGTCACTGGACTTATATTGCCCGGTATGATCACGAAATTTATAAACCACCACGACAATCGGTTCTGTCGGTGGTGGAAGGGAGGCCAATTGCTGAAAGACTTGAGACTCATATCCCACTTCAGCTTTTCCGCTGGTTAGTGGTTGGAATAACGTTGAACAGGCCTGTAATAAAAAGCTGCTGGCGATGATGAGAAAAAAGGCACTTCCAGAATAATGATAGCGTCTCATGAGAACGGTTCTCCTCATTATTAAAAAAATGGGACCTGGATGTTCGTGGCATCTCCTGTGAGAGTGTCGACGATTCCAATCGTTACGCCATCCAAGTCTTCCGATATTTGGACTTCAAAGTTTCCTGTATTAAACGATCCTGCCGATAAATCGCTTTCTTCACCAAAGACTTCTGCGACAACTTCTCGAGAGAGACGATTCAAGATGGCTCGATCTAACCGAGACTGAAAATCTTCTAAGGTACTTGTGTCATTGGTTTCGGTATTTTCAAAATCGTTTTGTAACACGGCAGAATTCAAGAGGGGCTGAGCATTAAATGGGTTGCCGCCAAAATTAGGATTGGTAAATTGATGCCGAAGTTCAGAGGCGTTGATCGGGGTACTGATCCAGGCTAAGCCAGCCAATTGAAGGGTAATCACCGTGAGTATCATCTTGTTCAACATAGTATTTGTCTCCTTGTTCTATCCTGCTCCGTCGCTGTTGTGTTTGTACTGTGTCCTACGGCGTATTTGGCCACTAATACATTTCAAGTTCCTGTTGAACGCGCTCTTGATCAGTCAAGGTTTGACGGAGGTTCGTAATTGCCATGCTGACGGCTTCTTCCAGGTCCCCTAATCGAGGGGGCAAGAGACGTCGAAAGACGATTTTTTCTCCGATTTGGACTGAAATGATGCTGCCAAAACGCGGATCGGCTAATTCACTAATGACAATATTTTGAGTCGTCGATGAAAGGTTCGTCCATTGTGCCGTAAATGCCTCGTAAAAATTTCGACCAACCACGGTTCGAGTTTCATCAACAATTAATCCGGATATTCCTAAAAATGAATCTTCGGATTCTTCCGAAGAGACTTGTGTCGACCCCAGGGTGGCTTGCGGAGTCACGAGATATATGCCGCACAGCATCAGAGCGAAAATCCACAATAGATGTTGTATGAGTAAGTTTTGCCGATGATTGATAAATCGAACCATGAGGGGTTATCTCCTTGAGCCTCGTTGAATAATCGTCGCTTTATTGCCAGCACCCCGTTGGCGAATGCGACTCGTATTCTCATCTCCTCGTTGAATCGAAGTGGCCTTGTTGTCTGTGCCGTCTTGCTGGAGATCCGAATCGTTGCGGTCTCCGTGTTGTTCTAATCTCAAGTCTAGGTGTTCGCCTCGCTGCCTAATGGTTTTTTTATTATGAACACCGTTCTGAATAATAGTTTGGCGATTGGAATACATCTGTTGATCCTTATCTGTTGAGTCGAGAGAGAAGTGTGTTCCCCCTGCCGGAACCGAATACAAGAAGAGCCAAAGTCCTAGGCCGAGCGCCCACCCCGCAGGGTAGGCGCTCCATTTCCAGTTCTGTCTATTGCTGATCATCGTATGAAGCCTTTGTTCATGGATGATTAAGGATTGTATTGTGCGACGTTTCCGTTTCCAACTTGCATAACGGTTACCGCGTCGTATTCATGGCCAACCATGTTCACAAACGCCAGATTTCCGTCGCCGGATTGATCGACGTGCGCCACATTGTCCATACTTTCATTTTGAAGAATGGTGGCAGAATTGTAATTCCCGCTTTGATTCACTGTGGCTTCATTGTATTGTGCGTAGTCGCTCTGGAAAATTTCGGCTGAATTATCATTGCCACTTTGATCAACAGACGCATAGTTGTCTGCGGAATCATAATTCTGTTCGATGGTTGCAGAGTTGTAATCGCCACTTTGATCGATCGTGGCGTGGTTGTAGAATGAGTGATAGTCTTGAGATACCGTCGCAGAGTTGCCATCGCCGCTTTGATCAATCATGGCATAGTTCCCCTCAGACTCTTCCCGCTGAATGACGGTGGCATCATTGGAGTTTCCACTTTGGTCGACCTCGGCGACATTGTAGAGACTGCCGTCTTGGTCAATGGAAGCGATATTGTAGTCTCCGCTTTGATCCACGGTGGCGTCATTGTATCCTGCCCCATAACTTTGTGAAACTTCGGCTGAGTTCTCGTCGCCGCTTTGATTCACGGTGGCAGTGTTGCCTTGTGAGCTATCGTTTTGCGAAATCCAAGTGTTATTGTAATCGCCGCTTTGATCGACCGACGCGTGATTGTATTCTGAGTCCCAACTTTGAGAAACCCCTGCTGAGTTTCCATCACCACTTTGATCGATCGTGGCATAATTGGCCACAGAACTGTCGTTTTGAGAAACCCAGGCAGTATTGTAATCGCCGCCTTGATTCACAGTGGCCTCATTGTATACGGAGTACCAGCTTTGAGATAGATCAGCCGAATTCCCATCGCCACTTTGATCAATCGTCGCCACATTGTATGCTGACGAGTCGTTTTGAGTAATGGTCGCATAATTATAGTCGCCAGCCTGATTGATGTAGGCTTCTAAGCGTATACCGTCTGGATCTGGAGCCTGGACAATTGTCGCAGTATTGTCGTCTCCATCTTGAATCATTTCCGCCACGTTATTGGGTACCGATGCCCATGCCCCTGTGGTCAGCAACGCGAAGAGAACGGCGGTGCTGATCCCGGCGAATGGTGTATATCTGTTGAATGTGCGTGACATAAAACCCTCCTTGATGAATGTAAATGAATTGATGAAATCACATGGGAATGAAATTTCCCGTCCTGCGCGCCGGACGAGCCGCACCCTTTCCCTGGAGTGCTACGGACTCATGGCTACCGTCCCGGTGGAGTCTTGTGTGACAGTAATGGCAAGCCCTTGACCTTCTTGCGTGATGGAATAGGTTAGTCCATCACCAATCTGCGTGTGGGTAATTGAGTTGTCTTGACCGAATTGTTCGGCTTCTGCGGTATTGTTATTCCCAATCTGTGTTTGCGATATCGTATTTCCATAGCCGTGCTGTCGGGCAGAAGCTTCGTTCCCGCTCCCCTCTTGTTCTTGCTTGATCTGATTGTCGTCGCCCAATTGAGAGGCGGCGAGGATATTGGCATATCCTTCTTGATGTTGGGTCATTGTGTTGTATGCACCATCTTGGTGGGCTGACGCCACATGGGCCGTGCCGAATTGTTCAACGGTGATGTGGCCTTCATGTGATAACGGGCCTTGTCGAATATCAACTTCGTGCGCATCACCGTCTTGATTCAGGCTGAGCCGATTCGCTCCACCCTCCTGAGAGAGTGTGGCAACATGTCCTTCGCCAATTTGTGAAATATCGGTCATGTGATGAAGCCCACGTTGAAGGACTGTTGCATGGTGCGCGTCGCCGACTTGTTCGATTGTGGTGTGATTCTCACGTCCGTATTGAGAAAGAGAGGTCTGGAGTTGGTTGCCCTCGTGAGTGATGCTCCCTCTCTGTGAGTCACCGGATTGGGTGAACAGGGCGTCATTAGTGGCACCTAATACGCTAGTACAGAGACAAAGAGTGAACAGCAGACACAAGGGCAACTTGGTCATCCCAATCATTTTGAAATACATGAGGGGACGATGTCGTGCAGAGTTGCTGTTGGATTGATGCCCGAAGATGTTAAAGAGAAATATATGTCTATGATCAAATTCTTTTTGAAGAAATGTGTGTTGTGTCATGTCAGAACTCCTTGTATGAATGAAGTATGTCAATGAAATTCTAATAAAGCAGAATTAATGCCAGGCACGAACTGCATGTGAGAATACATAAAAACTAACTGAAATATGAGGGTTTTTACAGGAGATTTGCTTGTAAGAGAATTGATAGTGAGAGGGAAAGACAAGGCCCAACTAAAACTCAAAAACGATTCAACACGATACGTTCAGTATCTTTTTAGATAAATTTCGTCTTTCCTGTATTGAAAGGAGAACGGATGTTGAACTGACCGAAAGAATGTGATGATGTGCGAATGACGATATGTTTTGATATAGCGGCCTACGAGATTGGAAAAGAGTGGAAACGATATGAGTCGTACAATGCGGATGACAACCGTTTGTCATGTATGGAGAATAAAATGCCCGTCCATCGACTCAACCATTCAAGTGCTTTTGTGTCTGCACTGATTCTTGTAAGGTCAAATGTGAGTGTGATTCGTGAAGTGTGTCGACGTGTCGTGTCTCGATAAAATTATTGAGCCAGCGGAGTGTTGAGGTGGGGCAAGGCTTGAGATTCGGTGTAAATTACTTCTGCTATACTTTCTAAATTCTTAAGAAACTCTCCAAGCGTAACCGTGCCGTCTTGATTGTGATCTGCTTTCCCTCGCAATCCGGCCAGCAGCCGAGTTGGTTCTTGTTTAATTTTCTCTTCCGCAAGTCGTCGAATTTGAATGATCAGGGGTCGGGATGAATCCATAGAGGAAATGGACGCACGCCAATTGGGTGGGGTTGCCCCGTTCAATCCGACGGCGGTTCCTGTGTCATCTAAATATTGAGCAACGGGCGTATCCAAGAATAAGAGCGAAAGCTTGACCTTGAGTTTGCCTAGGACACGTTGAAGGCTTCGTAGTGAGATTAGGTGTTTTTTTGAAGCGGTGAGTGAGCCTTCATACGGAACGAGGTACACCTCTCCCTTCTCCGGATCGACTAGAGCATGACCAGCGAAATAGAAGAAGAAGATGGTATCGGAAGTCAGCTGATGCTTTGCCCAGGTAAATAAGGTTTCTTCTATGTCGGTGCGAGTGGCATGGCTTCCATTTAGAACCTTGATGCGATCTTCGGTGAAAGATCCTGTTTCGCCAAGAACGCCGGCCAGACGTTGTATCTGTTGTGCTGAAACCTGGTTGGCCTGTGGCCATGGATCTCGATACTCATTGAGTCCAACCACAAGAGCGTAATTGGAAATCTCTTCTGGCGTGGTCTCTGGGGGATTCTTGCTGTTTCCGTCCTCAGGAGATGGGAGCATGCTTTTTTGTGGCGTCTGTTGAAATGAAGAGGTCCCGGGTTGAATCGCGGCAAGAATAGTATGCGCGCCGGGCGGAATGCCATGGGACAATGAAATCGATACTTCCAGCTCCCCCTTTTCTTGTTCAACGGTCGCGGGCATGCGGCCGCGTACTTCTGTCGTTTTACTTTCTCCGGCCTGTAGTGGGCCAATCGATATAGGTAATGTCGTGACTGTTGAAAATGCATTGACTATGGCTTGACTCCCACGTAATTCGACATAGGCGGATGGCAATGGTGTTGAACTGACATTCGTCGTTTCAATTTGAAGAATCACGTTCTCTCCACCCTCGAGGACTAAGTTATCGTTCGCATCCTGGAGCTTGGTCCTGAATGAAAGAGAAGGGTGTTGTTTGGATATTGGTTGTGAGGGAACCTGTGCGGTGTTGCTTCCTCCTCCCGCGACAGGTGCCTGTGGAGATTGACCATAGAGACGAGGAAGCACGTTGGCCATTTCTTTCGCTAAGGTTGCAGCGGCGTCTTCTACCACGGCATCAAACTGTCCGGTTACGCATGACTGTGTTTGGCTGGTGAGTGCTGGAGTCCACATGTTGACTTTATCTTTGTAGTCAAGCGGGGTTTGAGCTAAGGCCTTGCCCTGGGAGTCTTGATAGACGGCTTGGAGCTGGAGCCCAACATTGGCATGATACCGATCTTCTTCGCCTGAACGGCCGACTGGTTCAAAATTCATCTGAACAAACTTTAGGTCAATGGTGATTTCGTTTAGCGAGTTGGTGGAGCCAGCTGAGACTGTGGGCTGAGTGCCAACCGATGCAAAATGTTCTTGTCCCACCTTGAGAAAGGTTTTAGTAATGATTTCGCCGGATTTGATCGTATGGGGCAAGCCGCAGGCATCAACGACTTGGGTATGTTGGACCAGCGAGGGATCAAATCGATAGATAACGGATATGGGGAGCTTTGACTCGGGTTTTTCATCGAACGACAGGCGAGGGATGGAGATCTTATCGCATGCGGTGAGCGATCCCACGAATAAGACCCAGAAAAACATATGCAACCATTTCTGCGTTGGACTCGACATACTGGTAACCTACCCTATGACCTCGGGAGATGCAATATACTCTTGGGTCGAAGAGTGAACTTTCTTGACGTCATTCGATGTGGAGATGGACAATATTCAATATTCTCAAATTGATTATCGTTGCCTGTTCGATCATCCACAAGAAAGGAGCACCATGCACGCTATTCTCATTATGAGCCTTGCGGTAACTTCCCTGATCGTAAGTAGTTGTATGACGCAGTCTTTACCCGAACGGCTTCCAGTCTATTTCGGTGTCGACAATAAACGATGGTCAAATTTTCCAACAGATTCTATCCCTGCCGGTCGTTTAAAAGCCGGTCTCTTGGCCGTGAATGATGCGACGGCACCACAGTCAGCTCCTGCACTTTCTGATGGCGAGTTTGACAGGTTTACTCATCGTTTAAAAGCGAATCTTGACGAACAGTTTCCCCTCACCGTTGTGAGCGTGATTGACTCTGATCACCTCACGCAGGGGGAGAATGTTTCCCAGTTTGTTCGTCTTGCCCAACAGGAAAGGTTGGACTATCTCCTTTTTGCCGTGCTTTCGAGTACTGAAAAAGAGGTCTCCGATCGTTTCTCGTTACAGGGCACTCTACAGGGTTCAGGAGCTCGGGGAGGGCTTCTTGTTGGCGTTCGCGCTGAAAACTACGCGCTTGTTGAGTTGGCTTTAATCGATGGCACGACCGGCCTACCCGTTGTTCATGCGAATGGTTCTGCTTGGTCAGTCCTTGAACGTCTCAACGTGCCGCTTGAATCCAATGTTTATCCTGTGGTTCGTCGTGATGTGACGCAACCGCCAATCTATCCGACAGAAGAGACCGCGTATGACACGCTTCGTGCCGTTTCGGCACATGATGCGATGAAACAAGCTCTGATGCATTTTCAAGAGGAGTGGGGGAAGCAGCCGTCGTCATGAGACATTATCAAAAACAACTTGGTCTTGGAGTCATCATTGGTGTTCTTGTGATAAGTATATGTGGGTGTGTTTCGACTCCAAGGCCGCGAATGCCAGCAGTTCTTGGGCTATCTGTAGACAGAATGGCACTGAGCTCGAAACCGATAGGCCTCTGGTCAAAAGATCGGGTATTCGGGCTAGTCATTCATTCTGATTCCACTGGGCGAGAGGCAGCTCCAGTCATTTCGTCGCCTCTGCTATCCAAGCTTTCACAAAGAATACAGGTTTATCTTGGGCAACATTGTGCTGTTTCTGAAGTGAAACGTATTTCAATACATGGGATCCAAGAAGGTGACGGGTTTTCATCTCTTCTCAACGCGGCCAAGCAACATCATGTCGAAGCATTGATTGTTGCGTTATTGTCAAGCACGGAATCGACACACGTGGGCACCTTCGGAGAAAGCAGGATGATGACGAAAATGCCGGGAACGACGACATTCAATGTGGCCTTGGTTGAACTTGGGGTCATTGATGTCGCACAGGAACTCGTCATGGTTCAAGTAGAAAAGACCGCCACCGAACGGATGGATCGTCTGAAGGTTCCCATAGGCCATGATCAGGGAACGCTTGAGGATGCGCTGAATGTTCTTCGCGCGAATAGCGCACAACAGGCTTTAGATGACGCACTCCAAGACTTCACGGGTGGATGTCTCTCGGACTGATCGCTCAAGAAGGTAACGAAAAAGCTTAGCGATAATTTTCAAATGTGAGTTCAATTTCAAAGTCTTCCTGTCTAAGAAAGCTCATCACCGTTTGGAGTTCGTCTTTACTCTTGCTTTGAACGCGAATTTGGTCTCCTTGGATTTGTGCTTGAGCTTTTAACTTTTGTTCTTTAATGGCTTTCGTAATAATTTTCGCCTTATCCTCAGGAATTCCGCTCTGAATCCCAACCTTTTGGCGGACGGTACTTCCTAAGGCATCCTCCATTTTGCCAAATGCGAGACCCTTTAAAGAAATATTTCTTTTAATACATTTGCCTTTCAAAATATCAATGACCGCATTGAGCTTGTATTCGTCATCGGAGACAATTTCCAGTTCTCGCTCTTTCTCTTTCAGGGTCAACTCTGTTTTTGATCCTTTGAAATCAAATCGCTGGCTGATTTCTTTGTCTGTTTGGTCAACCGCGTTCTTCATTTCCTGCATGTCAATTTTTGAGACGATATCAAATGAGTATTGATTAGCCATACCGTTCCTTTCTGTGAATGCTCAATGACGCCTGCCAGTGGCATTTTCCTGAATAGTTGCTCGTTGCTCGTATTTCGAGGGAAAAGTGTTTCTGTTTTTTACGAGATACGCTTCACGCTTGCGCGCCGGGCCTACTTCGCCGAAGTGGCTACGAAGGCTGAAAGCGCAACAGCGCGCAGGCACGCGATACGTTATACGTTCTTTTCCTCACATGGTCTAACAGCAGCGTCCCGCTGGCAGCTGAATACCTTCGCCCTCCGTCACTTCACTGTTCGTGTACGGCCGTTTTAAAATGAGGTACCCATACCACTTCATCACGCTATCGATGAGGACGACGATTGCCAACGTCGCAACAACTCCCACGAGAGTGGTGTTTACCCACATGGTGAAGACCTGTGTGCTTGGGCCAGTCAATGCTCGCTGGAGGAAAAGGTGGAACAGCTCGTAACATCCGTCCAAGGTAATGATTCCCACAAAGATCATTGGCATGACGGTGACCCAAAGATACTGAGCCTTGTTCATCTTGATTAAGACGGTCGTGGCGATGCACAGAGCTAACATCCCCAGCAACTGATTGGCCGCTCCGAACATGGGCCAAATAGTCGAGATGGATCCAGTGCCGATTAAATACCCCCAAGCTCCGACGACAAGTCCGCTACATCCAATGACTCCAGGCCACCAGTTAATCTGCTTGAGCGGTTCGTAGGCATGTCCTCCAAGTTCCTGCACAAGGTATCGTGCGACTCTGGTCCCTGCATCAATCGTGGTTAAGATAAAGAGGGCTTCAAACAAAAGAGCAAATTGATACCAGTAAGCCATGAGCCCGGACATGCCTGGAAGGGCTGAAAAAATCGAAGCCATCCCGACGGCAAGCGATACGGCACCACCAGGCCTGCCAGAAACATCCACCTCGACCATTTGAGAAAGCTCATGAATCTTTGAGACAGGAAATCCCATAGATGCGAGCGTATCGATGGAGAGATGAGTATTGATGACAAAGTAATCTCCTGGGATAAGGAGGCAAGCTGCGATGAGCGCGATGACCCCCACAAAACTTTCCAGTAACATCGCGCCGTATCCTACGATGGCCTGAGATTCTTGGCTGATGAGCTTCGGGGTTGTGCCGGAAGATACTAAGGAATGGAACCCGGAAATGGCACCGCAGGCAATCGTGATGAACAAGAACGGAAACAGCGTACCTGGGATGATCGGACCATTTCCATGAATAAATTCAGTGGTGCGTGGCATTTCAATGACCGGCGCGAGCACGATGACACCGGCACCGAGCAGGGCGATAACCCCCAGTTTCATAAACGTTGAAAGGTAATCGCGAGGCACTAAGAGCATCCAGACAGGAAGCACCGAGGCGAAAAAACCATACATAGCCAAGCCCCAAACGAGGGTATTTCGGTCAAGAAGGAACCAGTCAGCCCAATCAGACAGGGCCACAGCTCTTCCGGCAATGATGGCTATCGTCAATAAGGCCACCCCGATCAGCGACATTTCTCCAATTCGACCTGGGCGAAATTTCTGTAAGTACATACCCATGATGAAGGCGATCGGGATCGTCATGGTAATGGTAAAAACTCCCCAAGCGTTCTCATATAACGCATTGACAACAGCAAGCCCCAGTCCAGCCAGCGCCACGATGACAATGAAGAGTACGGCAATTGCTGTTGCCATTCCGGTAACCGATCCTATTTCGGCGTGTGCAATTTCTGGAAGCGAACGACCGTTTCGGCGCATGGAGGCTACGAGAATGACAAAGTCTTGTACGGCTCCCGCCAGTACTGCACCAACGACAATCCAGAGAAAGCCTGGAATGTACCCAAATTGAGCCGCTAAGACTGGTCCCAGGAGTGGTCCAGCTCCAGCAATAGCAGCGAAGTGATGACCAAAGAGAATATATTTATTGGCTGGATAGAAGTTGGTACCGTCTTCCAGACGATGAGCTGGAGTGCGTCGTTGGTTGTCAAGGTTCATGACCCGCTGAGCCAAGAACCGTCCATAGAATCGGTAGGCCAATACATAAAAGCACGAAGCGGCGACGACTAGCCACAGACCGTTGACTTTTTCTGATGGGTTGACGAAGCCGACCACATGTCCGAATGCGATCGCACAAAGGATCGCAAGACTCATCCAGCCGAATGTCTGGAGGGTAGGCATCGAAGAATATCCTAGCAATGGATTCGCAAGGAGTAAATTGTAAGGACTGGCATGGGCGATTGCGTACCGTGTTCGGATTCCACAGATTCAGCCAAATGTAAACGGTGGCTTGTCGACCTTTTTCCTGAGCGCATTGATGGTCTTCAAAATGGTTGGATGTTGAATGAGTTTTTTCTCCAGTCGATGTTTGCCGGGAAAGTCGATAAAGAGAATGCCAAGAAGCATCGTGAGTAGCCCTTGTCCTGGCAAGACCAGCATGGCCATTCCTGCAAGAAGAAAAACAATGCCGATAATATTTTTGACAAAGAGGCCAAGGATTCGTACCACAGGATGATGATTTGCGAACCAGGGTTTGTGGTGATGATTTTGGAAGTAATCAGGAGGCATCCGAATGAGGATCGCTGGGATAGCAAGAAGAGTGCCGATAAAGGCAATAACTGAAAGTGCGAAGAGGCCTACCCAGGCTTCCTTCGATATCCATGATTCGGCGAATTGTACGAGTTGATCAATCATGAATAGGGGAGTTGGCGGAATATTGTTGCCGTATCGGGATGATCATCTTGATCGTATTCATGGCTATGGACATCCTATTATTCGCGAGGTACATTGATGCGTTCAGGTCAAATACTTCAAATCCGCATCGCACGGAAATTCCAAGTCTCATGTCTCAATATTGGTTATTAAAATCAGAACCACATACCTTTTCTATCGATGATCTCGCATCATCTCCACGTCAAACGACATGCTGGGAAGGTGTACGAAACTACCAAGCTCGAAATTTTTTATGTGCGATGAAACGCGGTGAACAGGCTTTGTTCTACCACAGTAATGCCGATCCTCCTGCCATTGTGGGTCTCGTTGAAATTGTGAAAGAGTCGTATCCAGATTTTTATGCGTTTGATTCGAGTAGCCGGTATTATGACACCAAAAGCACACCTGACGCGTCCAGGTGGTTTATGGTTGATGTCAAGTTTGTGAAAAAATTTTCCTCCGAACTCTCACTTTCTTTCTTGAGGGACATTCCCGAATTACATCAAATGGAACTTCTTCGAAAAGGTTCTCGGTTATCGGTGCAACCGGTACGTGCCTCTGAATGGAAGGCGATTCTTCGACTTGCCGGAACCACATCGTAAGACGAGCTGGAGTGGCTATTAATTGTCGAATTGTGGCTGTTCACAATACGTGCAGGCTATTTATCAGGTGATGATTCCGGAAGAACTTGCGTGAACGGATGAATCTCCACGCGCTGAAAGACCCCGTGGATGGTGTAGGGATCTTTCTGGGCAAAGGCTTCAGCTTCTGCAAAAGAGTCAACATCGATGACCATTAGGCTTCCTGTTTGGTCGGCAAAAGGGCCTGCGAGAATCAGGCGTCCTTGATTGTCTAATGTTTTGAGTCGTTGTAAATGGGCAGGCCGATAAACCGGGCGCTTTGTTGGCCCTTCAGGCCCATCATGCCCAATAATGGCAAATTTCATAAACGAGTGTTTTCTTGAATGTGATGTCTATAGCGAATCCAAAAAAATAATCGGTTCAGGTATCCCAGTAGCCCAGCGTGGGTACCTCTTCAAACATCGGGAGGTTATACCCGCTTGGATTTACTGATAATGATTGACGTGTTATCTCACGTATTGGGTCTCAACATTGTACAAGTTGCCGCTTGACCGTTTCGGTATAACTGAATCGGCTATTGGGAAAATTATCAAGCGAATGTCGGCTGAGCGTGGTCTTGTTCTCGCAGATTTGCAGGGATGCCAATCTTGAGTATGGCCAATATTATCAACTCGTACTCTCGGGTAAGACCTGACGACCAGAATAGCCGCTACTTATTTCGTGCCACCACGTGATTCTGTTCTCTCCGAGTTTCCAACACAGATACACGATTTTTCCATCGAGAAGGTAAGGGAAGTCACATAATCCTAAGTCGACGTCTTTGACAATGATTCCTAACTCATGAATGGTGTGTAAACTCTCATTAATGTCTTTGAGTGCTTGAATGTATTTGGGGCCGGCGAGACTGCCTCCGCCTAAGTGGGCGTTGGCGCTGGCTTTTTTAATTTCGTCCCGAGTCTGAATAAGAACGGTTTTTCCTTGTTTAATCAGTGCCCACAGTTGTTCGAGCTGTGGGATAAGGTCATTGGCCTCAGCGAGTGTGAAAATTCGTTCGTTTTCTTGAGGGTCTTCTTGATTATGCATGATGAAAAAACGGGTATGAGTCTGCGTTGAGCTTTGTCCTTCATTTATCACAACCTGTATCCGGGCGCAATCATGTCTACGACCTTTATCACTGCATTCTTTATGCAGGCCTGGTGGAATCGTTCAGAGGTTTGCTTGTAACTGCTTGTATCTTCTTTGTTTTTATCATTACCTTTATTTTGATTTAAGTTAAAGCAAAAATTTACCGACAAAGACTATTGACATTATGATCATCCGTAAGATACAAAATTGAATACACCTTCCCGACTCTTTGGAAATCATTTCTGCCTGCGTAGCTACCCGGATCTACCAACGTTCATTCAAAGCTCTGGGCTGAAAAACAAGTTCTTAGTCAGGATTCAGATAGTGGCCTCTCAGTTTCTCTAATTAGTCTTCCAATACACCTAGACATACGTAACCAGAAGAATTGATCCCAACACGTGTCCTTCTTTCTGTTGTATTGTCCACACTATGACATAGCGTTTTTATTCTTTTTATTAATGTCACCTTAAGCTCATGGGATAGTCTGAATGATGAATGTCCAGAAACTTGACCCTTAATGGAGAATATTATGCACTTGGCTGAACTGAAGCAGAAATCAATTGGTGAACTCAATGATCTTGCCCGTGAACTGAAAATAGATGGGGCGCCGAATCTTCGAAAGCAAGAGCTCATATTCTCCATCCTTCAGGGGCAAACAGAGAAAAACGGAGTGATTTTTGGGGAAGGTGTCCTTGAGACCCTTTCTGATGGTTTCGGGTTTCTTCGTGCTCCGGACTCAAACTATTTGCCTGGTCCTGATGATATTTATATCTCGCCATCTCAAATTCGTCGATTTAATTTACGAACAGGCGATATCGTCTCAGGCCAGATTCGACCTCCGAAGGAGGGCGAGCGGTATTTTGCCCTCCTGAAAGTCGAGAAGATTAATTATGACGATCCTGAAGTTCAACGAGACAAAATTCTGTTTGATAACTTAACTCCACTCTACCCAGAAGAACGGATTAACCTTGAATTTGATCAGGAAGAGTACTGTACACGAGTGTTGGAGCTGACAACGCCCATTGGAAAAGGACAGCGCGGTCTGATTGTTGCCGCTCCACGAACCGGGAAAACCATGCTTCTTCAGGCAATGGCCCGGGCGATCTTGAGTAATCATTCAGAAATTACGCTCATTGTGTTGTTGATTGATGAACGTCCTGAGGAAGTTACCGATTGGCAGCGGCAAGTGAAATCCGCTGAAGTGATTAGCTCAACCTTTGATGAACCGGCTCAGCGTCATGCTCAAGTTGCCGAAATTGTGATGGAAAAAGCTAAAAGACTTGTCGAGCATAAACGTGATGTCGTGATTCTTCTCGATAGCATTACACGGCTGGCTCGGGCATACAATACAATTGCTCCTCCCAGCGGTAAGGTGCTGTCCGGTGGATTAGATTCGAATGCGCTTCAACGTCCAAAGCGGTTTTTTGGAGCAGCAAGAAACATTGAGCACGGTGGGAGTCTGACCATTTTAGCCACCTCGTTGGTCGATACGGGAAGCCGTATGGATGATGTCATTTTCGAAGAGTTCAAGGGAACCGGAAATATGGAAGTCCACCTTGATCGTCGTCTTGCAGATAAACGGTTGTTCCCGGCCATTGATATTAATCAATCTGGTACGCGAAAAGAAGAACTCTTGGTTGATCGAGATCGTCTCAATAAGATGTGGATTCTTCGGAAAGTGCTGAGTCCCTTGGGGACCATGGAGGCGATGGAGTTTTTGATGGATAAAATCGGAGGCACCAAAAACAATCAAGAGTTCTTGCAGTCGATGAATCGGTAAGACGTTTTAGAGAGTTTTTCCTGGGTATTGAATCCAAACCCGTAACTCTTGCATACTAGTACACCTATAATGGCAACGCTGTATGCCAAAGCCCTTATCCGGCAAATGAGCCATAATCAAAGGGTAATTAAACTTGGAATTATCGTGTACTAGAGCAATTCTATATACGTGCCAAACGGGAAAACACAACATCAGATTAATTCGGAGGGCACCATGAAAAAAGATATTCATCCGACGTATGAAATGGCGACAGTGAGTTGTGCGTGTGGAATGAAGTTTGAGACACGCACGACGGTTGGAGATTTGAAAGTTGACATCTGCTCAAGTTGTCACCCATTTTTTACCGGCACACAGAAAATTGTAGATGCTGAAGGGCGTGTTGAACGGTTTAAGAAAAAGTATGCAAAGAATCCAAAGGCTTCCAAAACAAAGTCTTAATTAACTTCTCAAGACGAGACTGACATCAGCTGAACTCAGTGCAGTGTAAGGGCAAACGTTTTGGTGTCTCTAGAAATACTCCTCCCATGGCAGAACAAGGAAAACTTGACACGTCCGAAGGGTCGTTCTTGACAAAGTGGGAAACGATTGCCAATCGATATGAAACGCTCAATGATCAATTTGCTGACCCCGCCATTCTGAGCCAACCGTCGCTGCTTGTTTCTCTCAATAAAGAACGGTCTGAAATTGAGGAAACCGCTCATTTATATCTCTCCTATCAATCAGTTCTTACAGAAATCACCAATACACAGCGAATGCTTGAAGACGTTGGTCAGGATGTTGAGCTCCGTACGCTCGCTGAAGAGGAATTAACGGCGCTTCAGGCGCGTCGTGAGGACATGGAGCAACAGGCTCAAGAGTTGATGCGTCCTCGTGATGCGGGAGCCGACAAAAATACATTTATCGAAATTCGTGCAGGAGCCGGTGGGAGTGAGGCCGCGTTATTTGCTGGGGAACTGCTTAGGATGTATGTGAAATTTTCTGAGGCCAAAGGCTTGCACGCTGAATTGGTGGAGGCACATGAAACCGGAATTGGTGGATACAAAGATGCCTCGCTCTTAGTGGAAGGGAAAGGCGCTTATGGGTTCTTTAAGCATGAAAGTGGTGTCCATCGAGTGCAGCGAGTGCCGACAACTGAGGCAAATGGTCGTATTCACACGTCGACAGCGACGGTAGCAGTGATGCCTGAAGTTGAGGAAGTGGATGTCCACATTGATCCCAAAGACTTACGGATTGACACCTATTGTTCGTCTGGAGCCGGAGGACAAAGCGTTAATACGACCTATTCCGCTATACGGATCACGCATATTCCCACTGGCGTGGTGGTGACCTGTCAGGATGAACGATCGCAGTTGAAAAATCGTAATAAGGCGATGCGAACTCTTCGCACGCGTATTGGCGATGCCGAACGTGAAAAACAGGATGCGTCCATTGCTGAAAATCGTCGTTCTCAGGTCGGGACAGGGGATCGTAGTGAGAAAATTCGAACATACAACTTTCCGCAAAATCGCGTCACTGATCATCGTATCGGCCTCTCTCTTCACAAGCTCGAACGTGTGCTTGAGGGAGACCTTGATGATCTTATTGACGCATTAAGCGTTCAGTAAGCGTTACCGCACACTCGTGTGGTTGCTATCCCAAATCTTTAGACAATATTCGAACCCTCACTATCTTTGAAGGCTGAACCTTTGTGTCATGAGTCGACTCATGTCGTATTCGCAATTATATCGAGAGGCGGTGCATAGGCTTTCTGCATGTGGCGTGACCAATTCCCTCAATGAAGCGGCATGGATTCTTGAGCAGACAATTGGTGTGACACGCTTGATGATTCATGCATCACCGGATTGCCTTCTGACTGATGACGATCAACATCGAGCGTGGAAAAGTATCGAGCGACGGTCAACTGGTGAACCGCTTCAATATATCTTGGGAACTCAAGAGTTTTGGGGGATGGAGTTTATGGTTTCAAGCCATGTCCTGATTCCGCGGCCGGAGACGGAGTTGTTGGTTCAGGCGATGATGGTACGTCTCGAAGCTTTTTCTTTCCCAATCATTGTCGATGTCGGTACCGGTTCGGGTTGTCTGGCTATTGCGCTGAGCGCAGAGTGCCCTTATGCCACGATTGTGGCAGTAGATCGCTCTCTTCAAGCGCTACATATAGCCGTGCGCAATGCCGAATTTCATGGCCAAAATGGCCAGGTAAGATTTTGTGTTGGCGATCTCTTGGCCCCCTTGTCATCAGCTAGCTTCCTAGGTAAAGTGACGGCGATTGTAGCCAATCTCCCGTATATTAGCGAAACGGAGTTGGCCTCCCTCTCCCGTGATGTTCGTGATTTTGAACCGAAGCTTGCCTTAGATGGGGGTGCTGATGGTCTTGCCGTCTATCGGCGCTTGCTTCCTGAAGCCGAAAACATTTTAGCTCCCGATGGGCATCTCGTGGTCGAAGTCGGTCAAGGCCAAGCCAGTCGTCTCTGTGACGAAGCCTGTGCGGGGGGACGCTTTCGTGTCCATGAAATTATTCATGACTCGTTGGGAATTCAGCGAGTCGTCTGTTTAGAGCGAACAGGGTAACGCCTTTCGTCAAAAGCTTTGGATCAAGTCGTTATTTCAGGTGGGCGCTGTTTAAAAGGAGAGGTGACGATTGGTGGCGCGAAAAATGCCGCTCTGCCAATCTTGGCTTCTACCTTATTAGGTGGTGGTGACTGTGTCGTCTCCAACCTTCCTCAAGTGAAGGATGTGTCGACGATGGTCAAGCTCCTTCACCTTCTTGGGGTTAGCTGCAAATCTGAAGGGTCCTGTGTGACTCTCAATGCAACGGATGTTCATGCTACCGAGGCTCCCTACGATTTAGTGAAAACCATGCGAGCCTCTGTCTTGGTCCTAGGGCCATTGCTCGCCAGGTTTGGCGAGGCGACAGTTTCGCTTCCAGGCGGGTGTGCAATTGGCACGAGGCCGGTCAATCTGCATTTGAAGGGGTTAGTGACCTTGGGTGCGGATGTTTATGTTGAGCATGGCTATATTCATGCTAAAGCGTCAAAGCTTAAGGGTGGACGGATTGAATTAGATTTTCCGACTGTCACGGGAACAGAAAACCTTTTGATGGCGGCCTGCCTCGCTGATGGAACCACGGTGCTCCATAATGCAGCCAAAGAACCAGAGATTGTTGATTTAGCTGATTTTCTCGTCAAGCGGGGCGCAAAAATTTTTGGTGCTGGCACCGATGCCATCACGATTGAAGGTGTCACAGGACTTCATGGTGCCGAGTATTCTGTCATTCCTGATCGGGTCGAAGCCGGGACGTATTTAATGGCTGGAGCTGTTACGCAAGGCGATGTGTTAGTCGATCAATGTATCCCAGGGCATTTAAGTGCGGTTCTCAGTAAACTGCAAGAAGCTGGGTGTGTTGTTCACGAAGAGCAACATGGAGTGCGATTGACGGCACCACAACAATTACGACCGCTAGAAATTAAAACGTTAGTCTATCCTGGATTTCCAACGGACTTACAGGCTCAGGTTATGGCGTTGATGTGTGTCTCAAGCGGAACAAGCGTCGTGTCTGAAACCGTATTTGAGGGACGGTTTTTGCATGTGCCGGAATTGCATCGAATGGGAGCCACGATTGAGGTTGATGGACACCATGCGGTCATTCAAGGCACGCCTGTTCTCACCGGTGCGCCAGTCATGGCTTCTGATCTCCGAGCCAGTGCCGGACTGATACTTGCTGGTTTAGCGGCTGAGGGTGAAACCACCGTCTCGCGCGTCTATCATTTAGATCGAGGATACGAGAGGTTTGAGGAGAAGCTGCAAGGGTTAGGTGCTAATGTGCAACGTGTGTCGGAGGGATGATGAGCGATATGGTTACCATTGCCCTTTCAAAGGGGACATTACTGACGCCCACCTTAGACCTCTTTCGTCAGGCTGGGTATAAGGGACATAATCGTAATATTGATGATCGTCGGTTAGTCTGGGATTGTCCGGAGGACGGTCATACCTTACTCATCGTCAGGCCGAGTGATGTGCCAACCTATGTGGAATATGGAGCTGCTGATGTTGGAGTGGTCGGAAAAGATGTGTTACTTGAGCAAAAGCCGGATGTGTATGAACCTCTTGATTTACGGATGGGGACCTGTAAGCTTGTTGTGGCCATGCCGAAAGGGAAGACCTTTCCCAATCGTTTATCGTCAAAGCTCCGTGTTGCGACTAAGTACCCCAATATTACGGAAAAGCATTTCAATCAATTGGGAATCCCAATTGAAATTATTAAACTCTATGGTTCCATTGAATTAGCGCCCCTTGTCGGATTGACCGAGCGCATTGTCGATCTCGTTTCAACTGGCCGGACTCTCAGGGCCCATAACCTTGTGGAAACTGAAGTCATCGCATGGTCATCTGCACGGGTGATTGTGAATCGGGCAAGT
Source organism: Nitrospirales bacterium (assembly GCA_021603905.1). Classification (GTDB taxonomy): domain Bacteria; phylum Nitrospirota; class Nitrospiria; order Nitrospirales; family UBA8639; genus JAGQKC01. Next base: position 14,700 of record BQIU01000025.1, on the reverse strand, counting down.
CTCAAAATGAAGCATGCGGCGATCACGGAACTGATTGAGCGACTCAAAAAAAGTCGACCATAGCGTATTTCACGATTCCACAGTCTCCTGCGGCAGATGATTGTTCTCTGTCATGTGGAGTGTTACGTGAGAGGTGATGACGATGCAAGAGGAAAGTGCTATTAAAAAAGGCTGTCTTAACGCAATATGAACATCATTTCACATCAAGACAAAAATTTTTCTCGGTTCTTAAATGGCGTCATTCACCGTTCGGCTCAGCAGAATGAACAGGTAGAAACGTCAGTCAAGAGTATTCTTCAAACCGTAAAAAAAAATGGAGATACGGCCATTGCCCAGTATGTGAAAAAGTTCGATCAATTGAATCTTCAGCCAAAGCAATTCCCTGTTACCCGAAAAGAAATTCACAAAGCCCATACTCTGATTGGAAAAGAGGAAGAACGTGCCCTTCGATTTGCGGCGAGTCGCATCCAAGAGTTTCATGAGTGTCAGCGGACCTCGACATGGACATATAACAAAGGTGGAGTGCGGCTTGGGCAGTTAGTCACCCCACTTGATGCCGTGGGGCTGTATGTCCCAGGTGGAAAAGCCCTCTACCCCTCTTCGGTGATGATGAATGCCATTCCTGCCAAAGTTGCCGGGGTTAAGCGAATAGTGATGTGTACGCCAACCTCTACTGGAGAGATTCATCCTTACTTGCTCGTGGCGGCCGAAATCGCCGGGGTCGATGAAATCTATCGAGTCGGTGGTGTGCAGGCGATCGGGGGGATGGCATTTGGAACCAAGACGATTCAGCCTGTCGATAAAATTGTTGGACCCGGGAATCTCTATGTGGCCACGGCGAAGCGGCTCGTCTATGGACAGGTGGATATTGATATGGTGGCCGGTCCAAGTGAGTTATTGGTGATTGCTGATGGGACAAGTGATCCTGTCCATGTGGCTGCCGATCTCTTGTGTGAGGCTGAGCATGATGAAGAGGCGCGTGTCTATCTTGTCACCACATCCAAGAGGTTTGCTCAAAAGGTGGTGATGATGGTGGATCAGCAGCTTGCACAATTAGGTCGAAAAAAAATTGCGACAAAGTCCATTCGAAAATATGCTTTTGCGTTTGTGGTGCCAAGTCTAGCCAAAGCCTTTGCCCTGTCGAATCAAATTGCGCCGGAACATTTGGCGGTCAATCTTGATCGAGCAGAAGAGTATCTTCCGCATATTCGACATGCCGGGGCAATTTTCCTTGGCCGCTACACGCCTCCGGCCGTCGCAGACTATGTGGCCGGACCGAATCATGTTCTTCCGACAGGAGGGAGTGCACGATTTTTTTCAAGTTTGTCGTTAGATGATTATGTCAAGAAAAGCAATCTTGTTTCCTATTCCCGAAAAGAATTGAAGGCTGTTAACGAACACGTCGTGTGTCTATCCCGAATGGAAGGGCTCGATGCACATGGAAAATCTATGGAGAGTCGCTGGCTATGAGTAAAGCAAAGGATCTTCGAGGTGCGTCGATTGAACGTACGACTGCGGAAACATCTATTCAGGCTTCCTGGACTCTCGACGGCACGGGGACCAGCGATATTCAGACGACGATTCCGTTTCTTGATCATATGCTGACGTTGTTAGCCAAACACGGATTTTTCGACTTGACGGTCAAGGCTAAGGGGGATACGGATATTGATGATCATCATACGATTGAAGACATTGGGATTGTTCTCGGATCACTCCTCAACACAGCGCTTGGCAAAAAAGAAGGCATTGTGCGTTTCGGATGGGCGAGTGTCCCATTGGATGAGACCTTGGCTCAAGTCACGGTTGATCTGAGCGGGAGACCGTATTTGGTTTATAATGTTGATCTTCACTCGCAGATGATTAAAACGTTAGACCTGGGACTCTTTGAAGATTTCTTTCAAGCCTTCGTCAGCCAGGGTGGGCTGAATCTGCATATTAACCTTATGTATGGGCGAAACCCGCATCACAAGATGGAAGCGATTTTTAAAGCCTTCGCGAAAGCGTTGGCTCAAGCAATCAGTCGTGATCAACGAGTGGTCGGCGTTTTGTCAACGAAAGGGTCGTTATAATTCGTGGACCCGGGTGTGCAAAATCGATCCAGTATGGTGTTACGATGATTGCAATTATTGACTATGGAATGGGGAATCTTCGTAGCGTCCAAAAGGCGTTCGAAGCGGTAGGACATCAGGCCGTCGTGACACGAGATTCGTCAAAAATTGCCGATGCAAGTCATGTCGTGCTTCCAGGAGTTGGGGCGTTTGGCGACTGTATGGATAACCTCATGCGTTATGAATTAGATGTTCCGCTTCGTCAAGCCATTTCCAGTGGTAAACCGTTTCTCGGTATTTGTTTGGGACTTCAATTGCTGTTTACAAAAAGTGAGGAATTTGGCCAACACCAAGGGTTAGGCATTCTTCCAGGCGTTGTGAAACGATTTCCTGCTGACTCATCATCGACTGCAGGATTAAAGATTCCCCATATGGGGTGGAATACGATTACCATACAGCAATCTTCACCTTTGCTTGAACAGATTCCTGCGGAGAGTCATCTTTACTTTGTGCATTCTTATTATGTCGAACCTGAAGATCAGCAGGTCACGTGCACGACCACGGAATATGGATTTCCCTTCGTATCGAGTGTGTGGAAGGACAATATTTTTGCCGCACAATTTCACCCGGAAAAGAGCCAAACGATCGGCCTGCAACTCTTTCGTAACTTTGGGAATTGGCAATAATGGGGGTATTCTCTTTACAGTTTCATGAGCAGAGATATGCAATGTCTCCGGGGTGGATGGTTCTCTTGCTGAGTAGTCTCCTGGGCATGGAGGCCTGTGTGCCTTCAAAAGTGACCGTGACCTCTTCTCCAAGCTTCCGACCGACAACGATTCATCGGCTTGCCGTTCTTCCCTTTCAAACACTTTCGACACCTCAACAGTTCGTGTCTCGTCCATCTCAGGCTTTGGTGAATCCTCCAGAGATCCGTTCTCAATTTCAATTCCCGACTTCGCCATCGGAACGGGAGCAACTCACACACTCCGAAACGCTTAAAGTTTCCAATCTTGCTGCGCAACGTATTACAAGGATGGTGTATGAGTCTCTTGAACATCGAGCTGGCATTCATCTTGTCCCATCGTTTGACGTGACTACGGCACTGACCTCTTATAGTTCTCCGGATTCAACGGAAAATTGGAAAGAGACGGTTAAAGAAATTGGAACGCGTTTGGAAGCTGATGCCGTCGTGATGGGTCTTGTCCGAACCTATCGAGAACGTGTGGGGACAAAGATTGGGGCCACACCGGCGGTTGTGGGATTTGAAGTTCATCTCGTGGATCCGCTCAGTGGAAAGATTCACTGGACTGGGGAATACTACGAAGAACAAAAACCCATGAATGAAGATCTTATGGGCTTTATTGAACGGAGAGGGGTCTTTGTCACCGCTGACGAACTGGCTCAATATGGTGTTCAGAACGTCATGAAGGAATTTCCCGTGGGTGGTGAATGAATGTGATATCTTCACGTCGAGGGTTAGCAAAATTGATAGAGAGAACGATGGATCGTGTATGAAAATTTTTCCAGCAATTGATCTCAAGGGTGGACGGTGTGTGCGTTTGCGGCAAGGAGATATGGCACAAGAGACCCGCTATTCGGAAGATCCGCCGGCGATGGCGAAGCAATGGCAGTCTTTGGGAGCCGAATGCCTTCATGTTGTGGACTTGGATGGTGCGGTCGAAGGGCTTCCTCAGCACGTCACGGATATTGAAGCGATCGTGAGACAGGTGTCGATCCCTATACAGGTTGGCGGAGGTATTCGATCGTTAGAGACCATTCGTCGCTATATGTCGATCGGAGTGGCTCGTGTCGTGCTTGGAACGGCTGCACTTGAGCAGCCCGAACTGATTGCCAAAAGTTGCGAAGAGTTTCCCGGAAAGATTTTGGTAGGAATTGATATTAAGCAGGGTGAGATTGCACTTCGAGGGTGGGTTGAGGGGTCTGGGAAAAAGCCCGACGATGTGGTGCCGTTTTTATCGCAGTATCCCCTCGCCGGCATCATCTTCACAGATATTTCACGTGACGGTATGTTGGATGGTCCCAATATTCAAGCGCTTGAACATGTGACGTCTTTAACCACACATCCATTAATTGCATCAGGAGGTGTGACGAAAGTGTCAGATATTCACGCAATAAAAAATATTGAACCGCACGTTTTTGGTGTGATTATCGGTAAAGCCCTGTATGAAGGGACGATTGAGCTGACTTCTGCGCTTCAGGCGGCCTCTCGATCGACTTCAGAGGAAGCCCGGTGTTAGCCAAGCGCATCATTCCATGTTTGGATGTGAAGGATGGCCGTGTGGTAAAAGGTGTATCCTTTGTTGATCTTCGCGATGCTGGGGATCCAGTCGCCGTCGCGAAAGAATATGATAAGGCCGGGGCTGATGAACTCTGTTTTTTGGATATTACGGCTTCTCATGAAAATCGTGACACGATTCTTGATGTGGTTGCCCGTACGGCTGAACAGGCGTTTATGCCACTTACGGTTGGCGGAGGCATTCGGACGTTAGAGGATGTCCGTCGGCTTCTTGTTGCAGGGGCTGATAAGGTCAGCATCAATACCTCTGCTGTTCAAGATCCGGAATTCGTCAAATCCGCAGCACGCCGTTTTGGATCACAATGTATTGTGGTCGCCATTGATGCGAAGTCCAAGAGGGCTTTAGGTCAAACGCAGAGTTCAGAAACATGGGAAGTTTTTACCCATGGGGGACGTCGTGCGACCGGGCTCGATGTTGTCGAGTGGGCTCAGCGAATGGCCAATGATGGTGCAGGAGAAATTTTGTTGACCAGTATGGACCAAGATGGGCAGAAAGACGGGTACGATTTGCCATTAACGGCTGCCGTTTCGAGAGCCGTACCGATACCGGTCATAGCTTCGGGAGGCGCCGGTACCCTACAGCACCTGTATGAGGCACTGGCCATCGGTCAGGCTGATGCAGTATTAGCTGCGTCAATTTTTCACTTCAAAACGTATTCCATTGCAGAGGCGAAGACTCATTTGGCTCAACAGGGGATTCCTGTCAGAATGGTTGAGGCCTGTTCGGTGTCATCCGTATGAACAAAACCCTATCAGCCAGGCAGGTTCAATTTGGAGAGAGCGGGTTGGTGCCCGCTATTGTTCAGGATTGGCTTGATGGAACCGTCTTGATGGTGGGGTTTATGAATGAAGAAGCTCTGCAGGCCACCAGGAATACGAAGCGGGTGCATTTTTGGAGCCGGTCTCGACAACAGCTTTGGAAAAAAGGCGAAACATCAGGCCATGAGCTCATTCTCAAAACACTCTTTCTTGATTGCGATGATGATACAGTATTGATCAAAGCCGAACCCGTCGGTCCGACATGTCACACCGGAAATCGATCCTGTTTTTACACGGAGATGGAAGGAGATCATGGGGTTCGTGACGTAGGGCCAACCAACGCGGCGTGGGGAGGGGTACTCGAACGACTCTATGATATGGTGTTGTCACGTAAGCATACTCCTCAGGAAGGTTCCTATGTCTCAAAATTGCTTCAGGGAGACCTTGATCGCATTCTGAAAAAAGTTATCGAAGAGTCCGGAGAGGTGGCCTTGGCCGCGAAAAATAAAGATCGAGATGAGATTGTGTATGAGGTGGCCGATTTATGGTTTCATACTCTGGTGATGCTTGGAGAGGCGGAAATTCCACCAAAAGAAATTTTCGAGGAACTCGGGAAACGATTTGGGAAGTCAGGTCTGCGAGCGGAAACGGAGCCTAAGGCATGAGTGACTGCATTTTTTGTCAAATAGTCGACGGGTCGATTCCCTCGACAACAGTGTATGAAGATGAGGATTGTCTCGCTTTTGAAGACCTGAACCCTCAGGCGCCTGTGCATGCGTTAGTGATTCCCAAGCGGCATATTATCTCCTTGGCGAAGATCCAAGAGGGTGATCAGAGTGTGCTTGGACAGTTGATGATTGCGTGCTCCCGTGTCGCTCAACAAAAAGGTCTTGCCGAACAGGGCTATCGGGTTGTGACCAATATTGGGAAAGAGGCTGGGCAAACCGTATTCCATCTCCATTTCCATGTACTGGGTGGAAGGGGATTTCATTGGCCACCAGGATGATGGACAGGATGATGGGATGATGTATATCTAGGCAGCAGTCACGCATCAGGTGTTTTTTTTGAGAAGGAGTCATTATTGACTTTAATCATGTCATATTGAGTCTAGAAGATATATCCGTACATTGGGAGGAGAGGCTTGGCATTGGTTGGGAAAGGTGTTCCTCCAGAAACTCTTCAGCAGATTCGAGATCGCATCGACTTAATCGATGTGATTTCCCGCTCGGTGACCCTCACGAAAACGGGTCAAAACTATAAAGGGCTGTGTCCCTTTCATTCTGAAAAAAGTCCATCGTTTTCTGTGAGTCCGAGTCGTCAGGTGTTTCACTGCTTTGGTTGCGGTGTTGGCGGTGATGCGTTCACGTTTCTTATGAAACGAGAAGGCCTGGGGTTTATGGAAGCAGTTCAGGAACTTGCCAAGCTTGCCAGTGTGCCGTTGATTCTTGAGGCACGAGGCGGACAAGACGAGAAGGCTCACTCGAGACGAGAACGGTATCAGCACATCCATGCTGTTGCCGCCGAATGGTTCCATGCCAATTTGACGGACCCTGAACGAGGGAAGACTGCCCGCCGTTATCTTGAACAGCGGGGAATGACGGACGAGACCATCAACATGTTTGGAGTCGGCTATGCTCCTGCCGGATGGAATGGTCTTCTCGACAAACTTGAGAAGTCAGGAGTGAATCGAGAAGAAATGTTTCAGTCAGGATTGATTGTCAAAAAAGAAGAGCGTTCGCAGGAGGCTAAAGTCGGAGGCCAGGGATACGATCGCTTTCGAGACCGAATCATGTTTCCGATTTCGAATCATCGAGGACAGGTGATTGCCTTTGGCGGGCGAGCGTTAACAGATGAGCAAATGCCCAAATACCTTAACTCTCCAGAGACGGCGTTATTTGCCAAGGGCCACACACTCTATGGATTTGATAAAACACGGGAAGCGGCGAGTCGCTTAGATCGACTGGTGCTCGTCGAAGGCTATTTTGATGTGTTGGCTTTGTTTCAAGCCGGAGTCCAACATGTGGCCGCTCCGCTCGGGACGGCGTTGACGACTGATCATGTGCAAACCATTCGGCGTATCGTCAAGACGGTGTTCTTATTTTTTGATGGAGATGCGGCTGGTATTCGTGCAGCACTTCGGACTCTCGACCTGTTTCTGAATACCGGGCTAACGGTGAAGGTGATGGAGCTTTCACCTGGAGATGATCCTGATACCTACATTCGATTACAGGGAATCGAGGCATTGACGCAACTTGAAGCCCGTGCGCCAACGCTCTTAGATTTTGCGATCCAAGCCTCGCTGAAAGATCGAAAAACGGAATCGATCGAAGATCGTGTCCGATGTGTCGACGAGATTCTCCGCATTCTTCAAAAAACGAACAATCCTATCGAAAAAGAAGAGCGTATTCAGTTGGTTTCAGAGAGATTGGGCATTCGTGTGCAAACACTAATGGACCGGTATCCCATGTTACGAGCGAAGCCGAACAGGGCTCCTATTCGCACACAAGATCCACAGCCCAAACTTGCCACGCCTCAGCGCTTACCAAAGGGGAGTCCTGAAGAACGAGATATTGTGATCCTTGCCTTACAGGGAGTTCTCAGTTTTCAACATATTCAACAGCTCCGCAGTGAAATGTTTCGGGTCCCGCAGTATCGAAAAACGATAGAATTGATCTTTGAACATGTCGATGCCGAGGGCCGTATTGATATGGAATCCTTATGTGCAGACGCCCTGCAAGACCCTGAATTCGGACCCGTCGTCACGCAACTGACGTTAGCCGACTCGCATTTTGATGATCATCTGAGCCATTTCCAAGAGTGTTTGGCCACACTGGAGCGTCAGCATATTCAACATTCTTTGAATGAACTCATTTCTCAACTTCGGGTAGCGGAGCAAGGAGATCAATCCGATGATGTCCAAGGTTTGATGGAAAAAATTAATGAACTTCGCGGGAAAAAGGCCGCATTGACAACGACGTTGCCCATAGCTAAGCCTGGAGAGCCTTAACATTTCAACGAAATATATTTAGATAGATAAATGTAAGTTACTTTAATTAAATGAAGTTTTTGATATGATGATTGTTGTAGTTAAGAAAAGCAAAAAGTATAAAGAAAATATAAATTTCCGACTGAGAAGAGAAAAAAAGTTGCTGAGATCTCCTCTTGTCGTTTAAAGTGGAGACCATGCTGGGTTTCATCTTGGGCCCATAGCTCAGGTGGTTAGAGCGGCTGACTCATAATCAGCTGGTCCTAGGTTCAAGTCCTAGTGGGCCCACCATGTTAGGAGAGTGTTACGAGTTCCGTGAGTCCTCGACTGAATCTGGGTCTCGATTATTTTATTTCTTTTCATCAGAGGTTCCCTTGAATTCTCAACTGCAATTTCTCATTGAACTGCAACAGTATGACCTCCGCATCTTTGAAATTCTCGACCATAAGAAAAAGCTTCCCGATCTCGTTCATGTCGCCAAAGCCCCATTGTTGGAAGTCAGTAAGCAGCTAGAAGTTCTTCAACATGCCGGTGAAGCGTTAACGAGACAACGACGTGACGGTGAACAAGAGCTGTCGCTTCAGGAAGAGCATGTTCAAAAAATTCGAGGTCGGTTGAATGATTTAAAAACTAATAAAGAGTATCAAGCGCATTTGTTTGAGATTGAGTTAGCCAGAAAAAAGAAAGAAGCTATTGAAGAGTCGGTGCTTGAAGTCCTTATGCAAGTTGAACAAAATGAAAATGAGCAAAAAGAACTTCAAGTGCGTATGGGGGAAGTCGAGCAGGCGTTTGCCAAAGCGAAAGATAAGTTGGAATCGGAGAGTCTCTCGTTAGAGCAGGAATTATCGACATTAGAGCGGCAGCATGGAGAATTAACCGTACAGGTTGATCGAGAACTGTTAGTTCGCTATACGAAGCTCAAGTCATTACGGAAGGGGTTTGCGATTGCCAAGGTAAAGAATGGTGCCTGTTCTGGATGTCGTTTGCAATTACCACCTCAACTGGTGGCTGAAGTGAAGCGAGCTGATGAGTTATTGAATTGTTCGTACTGTCATCGAATACTGTATTGGGAACCAACACCCGAAGCGGTCATTGATTCTCAAACTTCTGCTTCTGAGGCAGATAATGTCCAAGAAATTCGGTGAACAGTAACCTCTGATAGAAAATACTCCCTGGGCATGTCATAGCGTTCTGACTTTCATGTCTCCCGTATCATTGTGTGATGAGTTCTGTCCGTGTCGATCCTTGCAATCCATTCACCGTGCACCCTATGATGGACGAGGCGTGAAAGGAGTGGGCTGGGTGATCGCTTACTTTTTATGAGTAAGAGGAAAGTCCGGACTCCAGAGGGCAGGGTGCTGGGTAACACCCAGGCGGAGTGATCCGACACCGGCGCCACAGAAAACAAACCGCCAACGACTGGGTCTTCTAACCGATGACCAAGTCAGGTAAGGGTGAAACGGTGGGGTAAGAGCCTACCGCGCCTGTGGTAACACAGGTGGCACGGCAAGCGTCACCTGGAGCAAGACCAAATAGGGGGACGATTCAATCTGGCACCTTTAGGCCCAGCGATGGAAACCGGAGCAGTGACAGGATTGTTAAAGGTTGGCCCGATCTAGGTTCCCGGGTAGGTCGCTAGAGGCTTAGAGCGATCTAAGTCCCAGAGAAATGATCACTACCGATATGAGGTCACACTCAATTGGAACAGAATCCGGCTTACAGGTCCACTCCATCGCCACTTAAATTAAATTTCAGTAAAAGCCATGTAACCGTGATATGATTAGTGCTCTGGGGAAAGTGTGATAGGCTTCATCAGTGTTTGACTCGCATTTTTCGCATTGTTACAATGTGCGGCTTGTGTGAAAGTACCGTGTTGAGCAAATTTTCTATAAGTCATGAGTCGTGTACGCGAGTAGAGTGTATGGATCAATTGGCCTAACTTGTGGGCTCCTACCACACTTTCTGTATTCTTCGCACATATTTTATACACGAAACAGTTACAGTTATTGACAGCGAGTGGTCTTGTCCCCATCGTCTAGCCTGGCCTAGGACACCAGCCTTTCACGCTGGTAACACGGGTTCAAATCCCGTTGGGGACGCCAGAAATAAGCCGCTAGAAGAGACCCTCTTCTAGCGGCTTTCTAATTATGGAAAAAGATTGGTAAAATTTCTCAAAGTCAAAGTCGCGAAAAGTTCAGATGAGATAGCCTTGTAGGGTATTGATCAAAATCATGCGCCCTCATAAGGTTTGTTGTCATGTCAACCATATTACTTGCCTGTAGAGGACACTATGAAATGCATTCTAAGGTTCGTCGTGGCGGGTGTGTTGTTTGCCTCATCAATTTTTTATGTAGCAGTGGCGGGAGCTGAGGAGGAAGGGGCAGCGCCACAAGAAAATGAATCTGAAGATATCCATGAATTAGGATCAATGATTCTTATTCCAGCGGGAGAGTTTTTGATGGGCGATAATGAGAGTCATGGAAATGAGCAACCAGAACACCAAGTCTGGCTGGATGATTATTATATCGATCGCTTTGAAGTGGCGATGTCAAAATATCAAGAATTTTTAGATGAGAATCTCAAACTTGAACCTCCGCCACTCTGGGATGACGGAATGGCTTTAAATGAGGCTGCCGATCGTCCTGCCGTTGGAGTCACATGGGAGGCGGCGAATAAATATTGTCAGTGGGTGGAGAAGCGACTACCGACTGAAGCTGAGTGGGAGAAGGCGGCGCGAGGGACTGATGGACGTCGGTATCCTTGGGGGCATATGCAGCCGTTTGTGGATATCGCACGATATAATCTTGGAATTACCGGATGGGTGAGCTATACGTTGACACTGGCCTCAGTGAGAGGCGGGGTGAAGGGCATGAGTGTTCGTCATGGTCTGAAGACAGGTGGGAAAAGTCCCTATGGTCTCTATCACATGTCCGGGAATGCGGCTGAATGGGTGTCAGATTGGTATGATCGTTATTATTATGAGGATAGCCCTGAAAAAAATCCTCAAGGACCTGAAACAGGAACTCGGAAGGTCTTACGAGGTGGGTCGTGGGAAGATGAGCCGAGAAATATTCGAGTGACGGCACGGTCCAAGGCTGATCCAAAGTTTAGCGATCTGACAATTGGGTTTCGTTGTGCGAAGGATGCGACAGGGACGGAGTCAAAGGCTGAGCAATAATGTCTTGTTGTCTGGAAGTTCGTTATTTGTTGGTCACGCCCGTATTTCGTTTTTGTCCATAGAGCCATCGAGCGGTTTTTCCGCCAATGTTCCTAATCGTATGTTGAATGTCAGCCGGAATGTGGACTTCTTCTCCAACATCCGGCTGTATTCGATTTCCTTGCATTTCAATTTCAAGCTTGCCGGATAGCACCATCAACAACTCTTCTGCTTTATTTTCTGTGCCGTTCCATGTACGGCCGGCATGATCAATCCAGAGTCCACACGTAAAGCCTCGCGCATGCCAGTTTTTTGCTACCTCGGAACGTTCAGGGACAACGACTGAGGTCTTCATAAGACCTTCCTCCAAATTGTGAGTAGACATTCTATGAATCTCTTCGTGTAGTTGTTGAGGAGTCGTCTTGTTCAATGGCGTTAAATCGTAGAGGTCAACATTGATTAAATACCGACTCTGTCTTCTATTTTGTGATTTTTTAGTTCAGGGAATTTTCTAAGCAAGGGAAAATCTCCAAAGTCAGAACTTACAAGGCACGTGGTAAAGTCTTGACTGAAATATCAGGGGTAAAAAACGAAAGGAATGTCACCACTTATATTCAGTTGACGAACCCATGTCAATGCCGAATTAATGTGGAAAACATGTGAAATGCAGTGGACAACTTTAGTTGTAACTTGAAACGTCTTCTAACTATGAGCGTTTCTATTAACGCAGGTTGGGGATATTGTGAAGGGAAAATATTTCTATAGTCTTTTACTTTTTCATTAGGACATATTTGTGGAAGCCTTTATCTCAGAGTGTCTCCAGCCCAAGAGCATTGCCCATTCTACAGATACCGAGCCCTCTTGCTGCATGCTGGGGATCAGCGTCCGAAGCCCTTTTGTTTCGGCAAAAGGGCCCAAAACCATTGACGCCCAGACCAGACTTCTGTGATGAGTCGAACACCTATTGGTGGGGCGGGCCAACTCGCTTTGCTCAAACAAGCCCCGCCCGGTCTTGGAGGCGTTCGCTCAGCGGACTGGCCAGGAGGCGTCAGGTCATATCGTAAGCTTCCCCGTCAAGCAGACGTTCAAATATATTTCTTTTAAGTCATCCCGTCGATTTTTATAGCACTACCATCTACCAAGGCGTTTATTGACTCTACGATCTTCATCCCACCATTCAGCCTGTTTCTTATACATATCTGCTATATTATTAAGCATCTTTCCAACAAATGGATTTTTATTCATAACTTTATTCCCCATTTCCTGATATTTTTTTGCTTTTGACCTCTCCCGAGAAGAGTCTATTGCTCTCATTTCCGCGCCCCTGGAATTATGAAATCCGATCTCCATACCAGTTGAAATTTCAGATGACCCTATTTCTTCAAAAACCTCACGAATTTCTTCTCTTGGCCAAATGCCATCTTCACCTTCGGATGAAGTTGATAAAAGTTTTCCAATCTGTCGGTCTGTATTATCTTCTCTGCCGTGTTCTTTTGCAAATTTTCTAACTTGCAAAATCCATTCGCGCAATTGCCTAACATCTATAGAACCATTCTTGTTGGTTCCTGGAATCACACTAAGACAGTCAAGTACGTGGTAGGCTTTAGTGGCAGTAATCCTTTTTGATTCTTCATCTTGTGGTATATTCCATTCATCTGGATCACTACCACTTCCCTTGCGTTCGAATCTATATGCTACCAACTGTATAAAGAATAACGGTGATTCAGAGACCTCTTTTGCTAAATTAGGTATTCCATAGCTTGAATGAGAGTGCAGTATATCTACATAAAGATATTCCAATTTGGTCAACTCCATGCGATCAAAGTCATCTCTTTTATTTAGAGTTGTCAGCGCCTGTTCAATATGATGCTTTGATGGCTTGTAATGAGTGTCTTTTTCAGATGTATTGCATGCTATAGCCTTTAGTAGCCGCACAATACACTTGCTCTCTATCTTTTCAAACTCAAAGTGCACCATATTGAAAGCCGTAAAAGGGCGTTCAGCCTCCAGTAATTTGTCGACGGCAAAGTTGAAGTCTATGGATGATAAATCTCTCAAATCTGGCAGAATTTTCTTCCAATACTCACTTTGTACCTCAGGACTCCATTTCCCAAGTTGATTCCATGTGCTCCTACAGAAGGGAGAAGATAAAAACATTCTCAAAATGATATCTTCTTTTTCTTGCTCGAATGGTAACCGTCTTATGAGGTTAGTAATGAACTGTTCTCGCTCATCTTCAGACATTTGAAGCAAAATCCCTGAAATACAATTATCAAATTCATAGGGATTATCCCAATCGACATTCAAGCCAGACAAAACGAATTCCGTAAGTTCATCCTTTTTCAAAACGTCATTATGCAAATACATACCAATTTGAATGTTTGAGACACTCTTTTTAATTAAATCCATAAGTCCTTGAATTCCGTATTTAGAAAAGATTTCGTTTAACGCGTTTCCCCTCTGTCTTGCCAAACCTTTCCCCCTAGCATCATGATTAAAGTCATCTACTTCTAGCTCTTCGGGGGTATATTCTACCCACTCTTTAGCAAATAACCATCGGTGTTTTAATAGTATATCTTTTGGCTCCAGCAGATCATATAACTCCTTACCACAGACATAATTATGATTGCTATTTTTTTTCTTTTGGCGTCTTAATGCACGCGTAGTCATCGTTCTAGTCCTGACGTGCTCTCGAAGTTCAATAACTTCTTCATCATTTGGAGAACTTTGAACCCAAGCCTTTACTTGATCAATAACTTTTTCCCTGTCTTTAACTTCCATAGATGGTAAGCAGTCCACCATATCTTTTAATGTTTTCATTGAATGTGATGGCCATGAGAGCACTAGGTCAAGACATTTCAATGCATAGGTCCGTACTTCTCCACGAGTTGCAGTATTTCCAGCGCCACTTGCATCGCTACGCCAACTCGGACGATAGGTGCCAGATGTAAAGTCGCCGCCCGGCATAAAAGGCTGGATGCTCAATTTCCAACCTATTTCGGGATTTTGACTACAAAGCATCTCCAATATCTCACACCTTTGCTCTACTGATGCCGCTGTCTGCGGTCTCCACATCAGCAATATATCCACCAAAGAATTGATAGGCTTGTTACTCCAATTATCTTCAAGCTCATATGTCGAAAGTTTCCCCAGAACTTTTACAACTCTCGCAAGCAAAGACGGATTCCACGCAAGTAACTCAAGAGCCCAAAGCATTCCGGTTCTGTCACACCGAGAGAACATTCCACTATCGACAGGTTCAAACAATATTTTGAATGCGGGTGTATCTCTTTTGAGTTATATTTGAAAGTAGTGCATGGAGTGAGTTGAAAAGACGCGGCGTCTCGGGTTGCAATGGGTGTTGCGAGACATCCACACACAACCTCAAAAGAAGGAGACGCCACGATGCAAGAGCGTACCAAGACGGAGCAAA
>BQIU01000024.1 GCA_021603905.1 Nitrospirales bacterium | reverse complement strand
ATGTTTATCTTTCGCCGATTTATGGCTGAGCGTTCGATCGCCTATGTCATTGTGTTCCTGACCATTGCTGGTACCGTTCTCAGCCTGCCGATGGTTGGTCTCTATTACGGAATCCAGGATTGGACTGCGCCACTCACAAATGGCATCGTTGACGCCCGCTTTATTGCGATTATCAATACCGCGTTGGAATCGCCACTTGGTCAAATTGCCATGATTCCGATGCTGGTCTGGATTGCGCAGTCCGCGCCTGAACAATTGAAGGCCACGTTTTTTGCTGTGATGGCCTCGTTTACCAATCTTGCCTTGTCGGTGAGCCAGTTAGGCACTCAATACCTCAATCAGATTTTTACGATTACTCGCGAAGTGCAAGGTGATGCAGCCGGAACCGTTGCTGTTCCTGCAGACTATAGCGAACTAGGCGTTCTGCTCATTATTGTGGTTGGGATTGGTTTGGTCATGCCACTACTTGCTGTCAGCGTGATTCGCCTTTGGCGTATGCCGAGTTCCTAGGGATCCCGCCCTGTGCCCATTTTCCCCGCTTATCATTGCCCGTATTGAATGACAGTATGAGTTTCCATACCCAATGTCAGTGTTTCAATCTGCCCGGTCGAGGTATGCTGAAAAGTTCTGGAATTTTAGCGAATCCATGTAATTTCCAGTGGTGCCTAGGCCACGAACGTTCAACGCACCACTGGCCTTGTCGTTTCAATCTTCACTGAGAATCGCTAGGGTCACTCAATATTGTGATCCTAGATGGCCTAGGTGACGACGATTGTTGTGTGATCTTGCGAAACCTCAATAACTAACTGACGTTCAACGCGGTCCTGCTCCTGAGGTGTCGACTTGAGGTCGCCAAGCCAGCGTCATTACCCACATTAAACATTGAAAGTTAATTGAATCGGCTATAGGCCCCAAGCATTGGAAGGTTATCCCCTCTTGGATTTACTGACAATGATTGACGTTTTCTCTCGCGTATTGGATATCAACATTGTGCAAGCTAGCGCTTTATCATTTCGGTATAACTGAAACAGCTATAAGTTGCTGACGATCACCGTCAAGAATATGGACTCATGTCGTTCTTGATTCTCCTCCCAGTACCGTTCTGAGCCCCCTCTCATCTACCATCTCATTTTGAGAATGAGAAAAATTTAATCGTTCATTAATGTCGCCTTAAGATTGAGGGCTTATCATGACCTTCAAGATTTGGAAATAGTTTTTTCAATTACTCAAGGAGGACAGAAATGAATAGTCGGCGTGAGTCTTACAATCATCAGCAAGTTCCAATATCGTCGCGTGTTACACGAAGGTGGAGAAATATAAGTTCAGGCGTCGTTGGTGCGGCCCTTATCTTGGGTTTAGTGACGCTTGGGCCATGGGATGCTCCTCGCCACTCTCAAGCATCTGAGACGCAAGTTTCGGAGGGCGCGGCATCAAACACGCTATCTTTTAATGAGAAGGCGGGGTTTGCGGATATTGTTCAGATGGTGACACCCGCCGTCGTCAACATCACCGTGAGCAAAGAGATGCAGCCTCAAATGTCCGGGAATCCGTTTGAGCAACTTCCCGAGTTTTTTGGTATGCCTGGTCTGCCAGAGAGGCCGCAAATGCCGGGGAGGCATGGAAGTCCACCTATGCCTGAGAGGCAAGGCGCGGGTTCCGGCGTGATCGTTTCGTCAGACGGATATGTGATGACCAACAATCATGTCGTGGATCATGCCTCCGAAATCACTGTGACCCTTCCAGATAAGCGGGAGTTCTCAGGCAAAGTCATAGGGCTCGATCCTCAGACTGATTTAGCGGTCGTGAAAATTGATGGGGAAAATCTTCCTTATGTGCGATGGGGTGATTCCTCGAAACTTCGTGTGGGTGAATATGTTTTGGCAGTGGGGAATCCCTTTGGTCTCAACTCGACCGTGACCTCAGGTATTGTCAGTGCTTTGGGCCGTGGAGGCATGGGTATTACGCAGTATGAAGATTTTATTCAAACAGATGCTGCCATCAATCCCGGAAATTCAGGAGGTGCGTTGATCAACACGAAGGGGGAATTGATTGGAATTAATACAGCCATTTTCTCTCAATCTGGTGGGTACCAGGGTGTTGGATTTGCGGTGCCGACGAATCTTGCAAAACCGGTCTATGCCGGCTTAGTCAGCACCGGAAAAGTTGTCCGAGGGTTTTTAGGAGTAGGGATTCAGGAAGTCACCTCGAATTTAGCGGAATCCTTTGATTTGGACCAAGCTTCCGGCGCACTGGTTACCAATGTCGCAGCGGGCAGCCCGGCAGATCAAGCCGGTCTTCAACGCGGAGATGTGATCGTGGGCTATCAAGGGAAAGCAGTAGCCGATCCACGCAGTCTTCAACATTATGTGATTGGTACGAAAGTCGGTAGCGAAGTGAAGATGTCGCTTATTCGAGATGGTCAGAAAAAAGTGGTGAAAGCCGTCATTCGTGAGAATCAAAAGCCCATACAAATGGCCAGAAACGACGAAGATGTCTCAGAGGGTGCCCTAGCTGGAGTCGCTGTTCAAAATTTGGATGAAAGGCTCGTCGCCCAGTTAGGGGTGAGTCATGAAGTGAACGGAGTGGTGGTTACGGAGGTGAATCCTCGCAGTCAGGCGGCAAAGGCAGGGTTAGTCCGGGGAGATATTATCAGTGAAATTAACCGAAAACCGGTTCAGTCAGAGGAGGACTATGCCAAAATTGCCACACACTTGAACGGTGACCAAACGCTGGTTTTCATTCATCGCGGAAAAGGGTCGTTGTATTTAAACATTAAAGTGTAAGTGTCACGGATCGACACAGGGCGGGTTCTATAGGGGGCTTCTTCTCGAAGAGGCCCCCTATTTGTTTGTCTTGCCATGGGTCAGATCAACACCGCTGTCCCCTTGGGATTTATTCATGGCAATTTTTTTGTCGTATTTAAACTGTGACATCAATAATTGAATGGGAGGCATCAAGAAGAAGCGTCACGCTTTTGCCTGTAGCTAGTGCTGCAACTTTCGTCCTGGCATCTGCATCAATGGACGTGACTCTGATCATTCCATTTTGATATTGTATGAGCGCCCAGCCCTGTTCAGCGTGGACGGATTGGAGTAATTATTCCGTTAATCGCCACATCCAACGTTCTTCACCAAATACACTATATTCTATGACATTGTTTTGATCATTAACGACCAGAAGTACGATGTCATCATTACGTAGGACAATATGATCTTTGTCAGGAGTTTGGTTTAAGGAAAGATACCAGGTCATCCGCTAGTTCATTAGTTACGCTCAAGAAGAAAAAAGGCAGAAGATGAAATTTTTTCTCTGCCGTTTTCTGCGACCGTATGACGCAGCTTCTTCTCTTCCCATTGGCACCCATCACTACTTCGTTTTTTCCTGCTTAGGTTCTAAGTCCAAGTGCAACACTTCCAGCCGGAATCGGCTAAGGTGTTGCTATGCACAAAAAGTCGTATACCCACGTTCTTCAGCATAGCTACTGAGGTTGAAAGATAAACGAGGTCTGATCCCTATGGCGAAACAAAATATATTCGAGCTCGACATTGTCCTCATAGTAGATTTGATATGTTTCCGAGAGCTTACAAAAAGACGTTTATAAGTTTGGGTAATTTGGGCGAAACGTAACTATAATAGATCTTCAAGAATCGTTTAAACAAATTCTCGTGTCGGTGATTAAAGCGAGATTCGACTTCCTTTAAATACATCGGGAAATGGTATTAGGAAACGCCTCGATACTGATAGAGAATATGATTGGCATAGCTCCAAAACCCTTCGATGCCGTTATTGTGATTCTTAGAAAAGGGGACATTCTCTTTTTTAAGATGGTGTTCTGTGTGGGAGATTCGCCCCTGCTGTTCTGAATATTTTCTTTTATTGTATTCTGAATAATTTGCCGTAAAAATTTTCCTTGATAGTACGATGTCGGTCGTGTTGTCTTACTGTAATATCGTACCAGGCAATTAGTTTTGACGCTGGCGATAGAAACCCTCTAATGTAAAGAGCCGCAAAATTGAGACTCCACGCGGTTCATGGTTAAGGAGATTGTTCTATTATGAGACGAGCGAAAATCCTCTGTACTATCGGTCCGAAAACTGCAACGTCTGAAATTCTTGAAGGGTTAGTTAACGGCGGAATGAATATGGTTCGGCTCAACATGTCCCATGGAACGCATCAGTGGCATGCCAAAACGATTAACACGATAAGGGCTGTCGAGAAAAGACTAGAGATGTCGATTCCCATTATGGTGGACTTGCAAGGTCCCAGAATCCGTATTGGCACCCTTTCCAAGAGAGGTATGGACCTCAAATCTGGGCAATCAATTGCATTACTTCCAGTTGATTCGGAACAATCAAAGAAGAGAGGTTTGGCCAATCTCAAATCAACAAGTCTGCCAATTGGCTATCCTGCACTTGATCAAGATGTCAAACCTGGCCAGAGAGTTCTCATTAATGATGGACTGATTGAATTGCGTATTGAAAAAGTTAGAAAGAAAAGTGTCACGTGTATGGTGATGGTCGGTGGGCGAGTGACATCCAACAAAGGCGTCAATTTTCCAGATACACCCCTGAGTACTCCTTCTTTAACAGACAAAGATCATGACGACATTCGTTTCGCTGTCGAAAACAATGTGGATTACGTGGCGCTTTCTTTTGTTCGCTCAGAAAAAGACATTCAGATGACAAAGGCGTTTCTTAAGCGAAGTGGCCTCTCCATTCCTGTGATTGCCAAAATTGAACGACCTGAAGCCGTTCAGCATCTAACGAAAATATTAGATCGAGCTGATGGGGTGATGGTGGCTCGGGGGGATCTTGCGATTGAAATGACCATTGAGGCTGTGCCTGTCCTGCAAAAACAGATCATTGCGGAAGCCAACCGATGCGATCGGTTGGTGATCACTGCGACTCAAATGCTGGAGTCGATGACGCAGCATTCAATGCCAACACGTGCAGAGGCCTCAGATGTTGCGAATGCGGTGCTTGATGGATCTGACATGCTCATGTTATCCGCAGAAACCTCAACTGGGGAGTATCCTCTTCAAGCTGTTCAGGTCATGGATCGAGTTATCCGTACTGCCGAAGCCAGCGATGTTCTTCGTTGGGAGCCAGCGAAAACTCATCAAGGCAACGATGTGTCTGCTTCGGCATGTGTCGCCACAGCTTCAGCGGCCAGACTGACGCAAGCCAAATTGATTCTGGTGTTGACTAACTCGGGAACAACAGCCTTCTTGATGTCCAAACAGCGACCCGACGCTCCGATAATTGGGATGACGCCGTACTCTGACAGTTTACGGCGTATGAAAATATTTTGGGGTGTTGACCCGTATCTCATGCCGAATATTTCGAATACGGATGAACGTATTCAGGTAGCTGAAACGATATTGAAACGTCAGCAATTAGCCAAACGAGGAGACCGTATTGTTATTCTCTCCGGAGAACATGGTCAGAAGCTGACAGGTGCAAATATTATGAAAATCCACAAAATACGATAGGGGCTTGGCGTACTGTCTTTGTCATGTCCGCGCTTCGTGTCGACAGAAATGCAGAGGTTCCTTTTTCCCATGATGGAGGATTTTTTGTCGAAGGTAAAATGGTTGCCCTCATGAGATTCTTCTTCAATCTTCATGAAAATTATTGTTGTAGCATAGTTGGACTAACGGAACCATTTTACTTGGCGAATTCTGCTACATTCTTCTCTCCATGCCGATTCATTCCATTTCTCTCGATGACTAAATTCTGCGTTTACTATCTAAGTATGTTGAAAAGTTTATGGTTTTATCTATATCTGTAAACTGGTGAGCGAATTGCATTGAATTAGATAGGTTGAAAGCACCAGCAGAAAAGTTTTGACAGTAGTGGGGCGAGTGTGGAGAATAGTATTTATGATTATGGTTTGTACCTTCAGAGATGACTTTCGTCAGCAAATCGTTCCTTACCTGAGCGAGCGAGGCTATGAAGTCTGTGTTCCATCCCATCGGCAAGACGTCCTAACAATGACCACTCAACAGCAGCCTTTGGTTATATTGTTGGATATGTATGTGAGTCATCCAAGTGGCTTAGAAGTATTACGTGAATTACGGGCACATGGTTTTAGGGGAAAAGTTATTTTACTGGCTGGAAGTTCGATGAGTTCAGTAATTTCCCAGGCCTACCACTTTGGGATTGATCAGGTAGTGGGAGGACCTCAGTGGGTGGGTGGTCCGACGAATATTCTTTGCGGTCAAATAGAGGCTGCTATTCATGCCGCATTGCATGATTTGATTGCACGCCGGGCCTATGACCTGTATGAGTCTCGAGGCCGAAAGCATGGTCAGGACGTGGACAATTGGCTTGAGGCAGAACGACTCGTTTTCAAGCGTGGACGTTCCCAAAAGTGGGTCAGTCAACCACCAGGAATTTCCCCGAAAGAAAAAAACCCTCAAAAGAGCCAGCTTCATATTTCCATCCTACGTGATGAGCAAGAAGCGAAAAAGTGATGTGGGCTATCAATAGTGTGATGTCTACAGATGTTGGGTCTTGTGCCAAAATTTCTTCTTGAGATTAAATCCACTTTTTCTTACGAAAATACATCATTAAGCCCCCTGCACAAAGTCCCATAAATAGCAGGACCATAGGGTAGCCCCACTCCCACTCTAATTCCGGCATGTGTTTAAAGTTCATGCCATAAATACCTGCAATCAAGGTGAGGGGAATAAAGAGCGTCGCAATCATCGCCATCACTTTCATGGTTTCGTTCAGTTTGAGACTCAGGTTTGTCAGGTAAATGTCCAGCATGTTGGACAGCATATCACGATACGTTTCGAGCGTTTCAATGATCTGTACGGTATGATCATGCACATCACGAAAGTACACCCTGGTTTTGTCTTGAATGAGACTGGATTCCCCACGCTCCAAATGACTGATGACTTCTCGAAGTGGCCATATCGATTTTCGTAAGACAATCATGTCTTGCTTCGATCGATGAAGTCTGTGCAAGCAATTCTGATCAGGTATACTGATTAATGCCTCTTCAAGTTCTTCAATCTCATCTCCTACCGCTTCTAAGACTGCGAAATAGTGATCCACGACCGCATCAACGAATGCATAGATCAGGTAATCGACACCTCGCATGCGTAACGGTCCTTTATTATTTTGCAAACGTTTTTGCACTGCCTGAAAGATAGGGTCAGAATGTTCCTGAAAAGACAAGACGAAATGAGACCCGAGTATGAGACTGATTTGCTCAATCCGAAGTTGAGGTGGCGTGCCTTGCCACCCGATTTGCTTGAGTACCACAAAGATGTAGTCAGAATAGTCTTCAAATTTCGGACGCTGTTCCGTGTTCACGATATCTTCGAGAACAAGTGGGTGGATTTTATAAAAAGCGGCCAATTGTTCAAGCGGTTTGACATCGTGAATCCCCTGGACCCGTATCCAGTGGGTTCCCGCGAGACCATTCAATACAGCTTGGCAATCTGTCGACTGCGATAGCTCTGTTTCTTTTAAGGTCGAGGCAGTGTAGGAAAACGCGGTCATCGTGACCGCGTTTTCTCGTGGTTCACCAATATGCATCGGCGTACCTGGCGGCAGTCCGGCTTTTCTGGAACGTTTCCGAGAAACATGCGCCATATCTTTCTCCTTATGCTATGACGAGATCTCGGGCCATATAGAGATTTCTCACATATGTCATTTAGCAATTGTGATGCTCGGAGTTTTAGTAAAGTGGACGGGGTGATGTTCATGAGCACGGGCAATGTTCAGAAGCAGTTGTTCTGTCAATGCATTGGTCACCGCCTGCTCAAGAAGGAAGGGTGCTAAACAGCCAGTCAGGGTTGTGAGCACGGAACAAGCCATGACGACGAGTCGGTATCTCTTCATTTCAATTGTTCCTTTTTCTTTATTTTTTACCGCCCCTGAGCAGCCATCCCGTCATCACCCCACCGCCAAACACGAAGAACAGAAGCAAAGCGCGTGACATATCGAGTTGCCAGAAGAGAAATCGGAGTTCAACCACTTCGTAATTCTGAACCGCGAAAATAATCACGCAGCCTAACAGTGTCAAAATTGCGATGAGTTTCGACTGCGTCATATCTCTCTTTTGAATAATATGTCTTTAATTTGAACAATCCCACATTCTGCTCAAGTTCTTCGTGCGGCTGATGCCTACGGATCAGAATATATTTGATTTTATTATTATTTGAACGGCTCTTTGAGTACGACTTTCACGCCGCTGATTGTTCCGGTCACGGCATTTCGAACTTGTTCGCCGGCGCTTGAACTAATTTCACCTGCGGCCTTGAAAGCACCTGTTGCTGCGGCAGATGCCGCCTCAGCCGTATCGACTCCAATAGACTTTGCTCCTTCTATTGCACCTTCGACAGAACTTTTGGCTGTGGTTCCCAAATCTCCGCCGACTTGTGCTGTCGCCTTAATCATGGAACTGGCGGTTCCACTGACCGTGTCCATGGCTTTCTCTCCAACTTCTTTGGCCCCCTCGAGAGCTCCAACCATTGTCCCTTTGGCTGTCGAAGCGAGATCTCCACCGACTTCTACCGTCGCTTTGATGACGGCGCCTGCGGTGTGACTAATGGTTTCCATGGCTTTTCCGCCGATTTCCTGCGTTGCTTGGGCTGCCCCAATGATCGTTGCCTTGGCGGTGCTGGCCAACTCTCCGCCAACAGAGTTGACCCCTTTGATTGCGGCTGTTACGGCCTGTGCCGCAGCATCTGTCATTCCCGTGGTTAAATCCTTTGTGGCGACGATCGCTCCTTCTACTGCTCCCTTCGCTGTTTGAGCGAGGTCTCCCCCAACTTCTGATGTGGTTTTAATCAGTGTTGAAATACTTACACCAATCGTCTCGAGTGTATCGGATGTGACTTCTTTGGTTCCCTGCACGGCGCCAACAATAACGCCTTTGGCTGCAGAGCCAGCTTCAGCTCCGACTTCAGAAATGCCTTTCACCGACCCAATAATCGTATCTTTCAGTAAGCTGCCAGCTTCAGTTCCGACTGCTTTGGTGCCTTTTAGAGCGGTCAGTAACGTGCCGCTGACAAGATTTAATAATGCATTGGTGACATCTCCTGTGCCTTGAATGGTCTCCACAACACTTTCTTTAGCTTTAACGATAATGGACTTTTCTGACATGGTCGGCTCCTTCCGCCTGACATGAATGAACATGAGGCAAAACAGATTTTGGGTACAGCACGGTCGTTCGTTTTCTGGTACATCTTCCGGCACCATGCTGATGAAAGACTTGAGTGATTATGATGCCTCGTATTAGGCCACAATCATTGTTTTCATAAACGGAACATGGAGGCTCCCTCCTTTCTGTATGTCGAGTGATTATTAAGTACGTACATGATAGTTCGGTGAAATTTCGTTATGAGGTCTGCTCGCTGAGTGTGATTTCATCCTTAACTTTTTCGTGAAACTCCTCGACCACTTTTTCTGCAGTGGTGGCATTCTTCACTTTGGCAATATGAAACAGGGCATCTCCTTGATTGACAATTGGTAAATTTGTTCGGCCAATGAGGATTCCCGGTTCTTCTGCATTAACCGAAATTTCTTTTTCACCCATGGGATCTGAAATGGTCCCCACGTGATCGCCCTCCTGAATTCGTGCCCCGAGTGGATGCAGTGAACGAAGGATTCCTCCGGCTGGAGCTCTAAGCCAATATGACGCTCTCGACACGACACTCTTGGTTTCAACGGTAGAGGGAAGCTTGCCGAGCATTCCCAGGGTTTGCATGACTCGAAGAATCCCTCTGACTCCAAGACGGATGGCGAATTCATCGAAACGAAGGGCTTCCCCAGCTTCATACAGCATGGTTGGAATGTTCTTATCAGTTGCCGCCCTTCGTAAGGACCCATCACGAAGATTCGAGTGAAGAATCAGGGGGGCAGAAAAAGATTTGCTCAGTCGTTCCATTTCAGGATCCGAAAGATCTGCTCGAATTTGAGGCAGGTTACTTCGATGAATAGCCCCGGTATGTAAATCAATACCATGCGTGCATCGGAGGACAATTTCATGCATGAATAAGTAGGCTAATTGTGATGTTAACGAACCTTTTTCGCTCCCTGGAAAACTTCTGTTGAGATCTCGACGGTCGGGCAAATAACGAGAATGAGCCAAAAACCCAAAGACATTGACAATCGGCACCGCAACGAGCGTCCCGCGAAGTTTGTGTATACGAGGGGTTTTCAGAATTCGTCGGATGATTTCTACACCATTGAGTTCATCTCCATGGATCGCCGCGCTGATGAACAGACGCGGGCCATCATTTTTGCCATGAATGATGTGGACGGGGACATTCATGGGGGTATGGTTCGACAGCAAGCTCATCGAGAGATTCACCGTTTGCCGCGTTCCCGGTTGGACGGTGATGTTCCGTATTGCAAATTCCTGACGTTGTGATTTACCCACGACCGCGAGTCCTTGTTTTGTTAGGTTTTGCATTTTTTTCAATAAACTGAATGATCTCTTTCGCGACGTCGATGCCGGTCGCGTTTTCTATGCCTTCTAGACCAGGGGAGGAATTGATTTCCATGACCACTGGACCATGTTTTGAACGAAGTAGGTCGACTCCACAGACATTGAGCCCCATGATGTTGGCTGCCCGCGTTGCCGTTGATCGTTCTTCTGGTGTAATTTTGATCACTTCTGCGTTGCCACCTCGATGAAGATTGGAGCGGAAATCTCCCTTCGCCCCTTGTCGTTTCATTGAAGCGATAACTCGATCACCGATGACCAAGCAGCGGATGTCAGAGCCTCCAGCTTCTTTGATGAATTCTTGTACCATGATATTGACTTTGACCCCTCGAAAAGCCTCTATAACCGATTTTGCGGAATTGTGTGTTTCGCCTAGTACCACGCCGATTCCTTGAGTGCCTTCCAGCAGTTTGATCACGACTGGCGCTCCTCCGGCAATGGCGATGACGTCATCAGCAAAGTCATCAGAATGGGCAAAGGCCGTGACCGGCAGTCCAATACCTTTCCGTGCCAATAATTGTAATGCACGCAACTTGTCTCGTGATCGTCCGATGGCCACAGATTCATTCAAAGGCCAAACTCCCATCATCTCAAACTGTCGTAGCACGGCCAAACCGTAAAAGGTGATGGAGGCTCCAATTCTTGGAATGACTGCATCATAACCTTCTAAGCTTTCGCCTTTATAACGAAGCTCAGGTTTGTGTGACGTGATATTGACATAGACCTTGGTCGTGTTGATCACATCGATTTTGTGACCGGCCGCCTCTGCCGCTTCGACTATTCGTTGATGCGAGTACAATTTAGCATTACGTGCCATCATCGCAAGTTTCATGAATGACTCCTTTTTTGAAAATGAAAAGGTGATGAGTTAAATAGCCCATCATGTTATATTTTTTGACGTTCTACGCAAAAATGATCGTCTGGGGTCGATAAGGAAGTGACCTCTGAGCGCTGTCCGTCCCAACAACATTCGAAATCCCATCTGATCTCGATTCGTCAATGTCACCTCAATCGGCCATGACAGTTCCCCCAATGTTAATCGGGTTTCAATAACTAACCGTTCCTCCTGGGTCCCGCCTGAATTGGTGACCACCCGGGAACCTCGGACCCGACAGCTACAGGTGAGTCTATCGGTGTCATTTCGCTGATATGGATGAATGGCAAAACGAACCCAGTTCTGCCCTTGTTTTTCAAGCAACTGCATATCAAACGCATGGAGTGCTGACGTCCGTGCGCCGGTGTCAATTTTGGCCTTGATGTGTTCAACGCCTAGTTCAGGGAGTGCGACCCATTCCCGCCAGCCGATAATAGGTTTTTTCATAATGTTGAAGGGGCCTCCTTGTTCGTTCATGAACGATCCACCGGTTGAATCGTTCATTGGAAACTCAAGCAAACAAGAGTTAATAAAAACTAACCAATGGATTTCGTTTAGCAATTCCCCGCAAGAGACGCCCTAAGATATCGGCACCAGTAATAATACGTTTCTGATCTGCTGACCAGATCAAAACCAAGTCGTGGTCAATCACGTCATCTTCCACGTGTTCCGGGTTCACTCGTAGCTGTTTTAACAGTTCCCCGAGGGAAACCGTGATGTGATTAAAAATAATCGGCCGGTGACAGTGCCGAAGGGGCTTGTATTGTTGCTCGACTAATAATTCTCTTAAAAATCCATCGGCATCAAGCACGAGACGTGGTGTCTGTGAGTCATCAGTAATGATCACCCACTTTTCTCTGGATAGATGGATCTGTTGTACAAAGCGATCAGAGACCAATGGTGTCTCTTTCGGGAAAACGATCCTGTTCCCATCAAATGGTAGCTGTATGATGCTTTCTGGATGCAGGGGAGAGCCTTCCTCGAGAGAAGAAATGTCATCAAGATTTAAGAAGTTCGATGCCCCGTGGCCTTCGACTTCACTGATATCAGTTTCTGGAGTTTGGGCATGAATCTTCAGGAGTGTGTCAAGCTCATAGTCTTTAAACCACGTGATCCCCTCTTTCCCGACTATTTGATCAAGAACCAAAGCTGAGGGTTTGGCCATTGGATAAAAAACAAATTGCAACACTTTGACCACTGGCGCAAACTTTGCTCCAAGTCTCAGCGCATTTCTCGAGAAATAAGCTTGAGGCAGGATTTCTCCAAAAAGTGTAATGCCGAATAGTGAGAAAAAGAACGCCAATACACCCACCATTTGCTCATCAGACAATAGCGTCAGTAGCACATTGACTGCGACATTGCTCCAGAGAAGTGTCGCTAACAGAAAATTGGCATCTTGTCGTACCTTTAGAACAGTTTTGGCTTCAACGTCCCCCTGCTTATCGAGAAGCTCGAGATGAATGCGGCTCAGACTAAAGAAGCCGAGTGTCAAGCCAGAACACATCGCTGACCCTGCCAGGCAAGTAAAGATTCCTACCCAAATCAAAACGGATTCCATCATACAATCTGTCTTTCGTCCCGCTGACCACCCATACGTTTCATTGCATGACCTTTCAGTGCCTCGATTTATTCAAGAAAACTCGCAAACATCGTAGCTAAGCCTAAGAAACTTAGGAATCCTGCGACATCAGTCACGGTTGTCAAAATAATGGATGATGATTGTGCCGGATCTTGATTGAGAGCTTTCAGTATGATGGGGATCACCGCTCCTGAAAGCCCTGCGATCACCATCGAGAGCACCATAGAAATGCCAATCACCATCGTCAGTCCCCATGAGTGACTCCAGACGAAAACCGCAGCCGATGTGGTGGCGGCTACGGCTACTCCATTCACGAATGCCACATACGATTCTTTCGTTACCACTCGCATCCATTGTGTGGGACGGATATCTCGCAGGGCGAGTCCTCGCATCACGACGGCTAACGCTTGGGCTCCTGTATTTCCTGACTGTCCTGCGACGACAGGGAGCAAGACGGCCAAGGCGGTAAACCTGGCAATGGTGTCTTCAAATAGCCCCACAACAAAAGCCGCGAGAAATGCGGTGAGTAGATTGATTTGCAGCCAGGGGAGGCGTTTTCGAACGGCAAACCATGGAGGCGATAGGGCTCGTTCATCTTTGCTGGCCCCTACCATAGTCTGCATACTAATGGTGGCCTCTTCTTTTTCGACCTCAACGATATCTCGATTCCTAATGATGCCTAGTAAACGACCGCTTAAATCGGTGACTGGAATCGTGAATACCTTCCATTGATCAAAGACTTCTACGACCTGCTCCTGACTTTCAAGCGGATGAATGGTCGGTAAATCTCGCTTCATTAAGGATTGGAGTCGCTCATGCTCCGGCGCGAGAAACATATCACGGAGAGGAAGGATGCCAGTCAGGATCTGGTTGCGATCAATAATATAGATTTCGTGCAGATCACGAGGAGCATGTGTCCGTACCTGATGGATTGCTTTTTCGACATTCAAATCCTGAGGTAGCGCAAAGAATCGTGGATCCATGAGCATGCCGACAGAGTCCTCTGGAAACTCCAGAAACGCTCTGATCTCAGTCGCGACACTCTGCGATACCGCTTCTAACGCATTTTCGCGATTGTTTTGTGAAAGCCTTCGCAAGAGCGCGGCTGCTACAGATGGTTCAATTTGTGAAAGGGTTTCTGTTAACAGTTCTACTTGCATCGCTCCAAGAATGTCTGCAGCAACGGACGGCGTCATGGCAGAGAGAATTTTTGCATTATCACGTCCAGGCGTATCGTGAAGTACCTCAAGAACTTCATCGACAGGATAGGTTTCGAATACCTGGGCAACTTCTTCAGGATATTGCGAAATAAACGCCTCGTGCATCGAGCTTGACTGGGTCATCGTCATCATTTTGTCTCCTCCTGTTCTCGGGAGATTTTTTGATCACGTGTCGCGTTGAGCACCTCTCCAAGTGTCGTCATCAACCCAATACCAGAGAGTGAATAGGCTTCCCAAAGTTGAAGGAGCGCATCAGAAAGAAATTCTGGATCTCGTGTGTTGGTGTGTGCTTCCAGGAATTTTTTGAGCGTACGATAGCGTAAGACGCCGATAAACGCTTTCCCTTGCTCAACAACAGGAAGACTATCGTATATCTGCCACGCTGGATGAGAAAGAAGATCCTGCGCATTCGCAGATGCTGGTACCATTTTCACGTTTTGATTCATGATCGATGCAAGAGTGGTCTCTGCATGCGCGGCGAGCAATTCTTTCATTAGAATGACTCCGTGCAATATTGTATGGTGATCAATGATATACAAATAATAGATCGCTTGACGGGATTCTTGGCCAATGTGGTTCAGCGCGTGAGCGACGGTCATATCCGGTGAAAGCGTCAGGACACGTGGATCGGCGAGGCTCCCTGCCGTATAATCTGGATGGGTCAATGTCCGCCGCAAATATGGAGCGATTGCAGGGTCAAGATTTGACAAGAGAGTAGATTGGGTTGATGTGTCGAATTGCCGAAGAACGGCTCGTGCAGTGGTAGTGGATAAATGACTGATGACCTTGGCACTCAGATCTGGTGGAAAATGCTTCAATACTTCCGCCATGGGCACTGGCAAATAATATTCAAGCACTGATGCGATAGTCTCACTCTCCAAATTCTTCAGGGTGTCAATGACCACGGGATATGAAAGAGACTCGAGATGACGAGCCGCGTCCTTTGGATGTCTCTGGATATATGTGTGTATCAGGTCATTTTGCAGTCCCATGTTACGACCCGACTGCTGGAGAAATGATACTGGCGACTTCGGTGAATTGCGCTGCAGGCACGACCACACGGCCACGTTCTGTTTCTAGAACCACAACCATCGGTGTTACTGAAGTGACGGTACCGTAATGTGGCCCTACCTGAATTTGTTCTCCAATTCGGATGATTGGCTGAATATAGTGGGCAGCAATGAGATTCCCCACCGCCGATCGTGATCCAAACCCAAACGATAACGCTGCACCAGCAATGAGCCCGGCAGCAATTAACACAATAATTTGATTCAAGAGAGACGTATCAATTCCCAACTCATTAATAGCCGTCACAACGACTAGAAGTGTTGCAGCCACATAGACTGTTTGTGAGATGACCGTGCCTTGTCGAATTCCCGAGGAATCGCAGGCTAAAGCGATAAGCCCTCGAACAAAGTTTGCGGCAAGTAGTCCCAAGATGAGAATGAGCGTGGCCAATCCGATCTTGTGAAGATAGTACGCCAGACCCGTGAGGGCTTGAGACAAGGGAGCTAATTGTAGGGTTTCAGTAGCCGAAATGAGGAATAGAAGAAAGATGACCCAAAAAGCCAGGGACCCGACAATTTGGGCTAGAGTCCTCTTACTTCCAGCTTTCTGAAGAAGTGAAAGCATCCCTGTTCCACTGAGTAATCGGTCTACACCAACAAATCCCAAGAGACGGACGATTCCGGTTTCAACGAGTTTTCCTAAAATGACACCGACTCCCAAGAGCAGGACTGCTCCGATTGTTTTTGGGAGAAAAGTCATAAAGAGCGTAAGGCTTGTCTTCAGTGATTCCTCTAATGACGCGGTCAAAATTGTAATATCCACAAGAGCACCTCCTGGATGAGTAAAATCAATCATAATGATGACATCCCAGTTATAGGTCGAATGGGACTACGAAGACGGAGGCCTCGAATCGGCAAAGCCTGTATGGTCCTTTGGCTTAAGAGGGCGTTGTCATGAGTGGCAACGGAATGGGCGATCGTACGTGTAAGTCCCGTTGTGGAAATGGTATTTCGACTCCGTTTTCACGAAATTTTTTTACAATGGCGCAGTTGATGTCAGAGTGAATTTGACGTCGACCTTGAGGATCTCCGACCCACGCCAAGAGGCGCATGTTCCATGCTGAATCACCAAATCCCATGAGCCAGGCCTTGGGTTCTGGGTTTGCTAAGACTTCAGGATGTTCTTTTGCGGCTTCCAATAGAGAGGAAACGACCGTGTCGAGTTCTGAACCATATGATACGCCGACATCAATCTCCAGCCGTGTTTTGGGGTCTCCATGAGACCAATTCACGACGGTCGAAGAAATGAATTCGGAATTGGGAACGACAATGGCGATATTGTTCAGTGAGCGGATAGTGGTTGACCGAATATTAATTTCCACGACATCACCCTCGGTGTCGGCGACAGTCACGCGATCGCCAACTTGTATGTGCTGTTCAAATAATAGGATGATGCCAGAGATAAAGTTTGAGGTCAGATTCTGCAATCCAAACCCAATTCCTACCGATAAAAATCCAAAGATGACCGCAAGTCCACTGAGGTCAATGCCGATGAGCTGAAAAGCGATAATGGCTCCTAGCACCCACAGCAAATATTGTGCAATGCGGGTCATCGTATATTTTGTGCTGGCAGGAAGGTTGATTCGTTGCAGGAGGCGATTCGCGATGAAGTGGCGAAAAAATCGATTGAGAATAAATAATCCACACATGAAGAAAAGAAACACCATAAGAGAAGAGACGGTCACTGGAGTCTGATTAACAGAAAACAGTTGGTATTGGAGCATATTGTGCGCCATCGTCCACAAGTCCCAGTCATTCATCATTGCCGCGCCTTTCTTTCGGTTTTCATTTCATGGTGTCCGCTATAGTTGCCATTTTCATCTGTCTTGAATTTTCTACTTTTCTGCAGAACCGTTTTCTTCTTTTGGTTCCATTATGAGGTCCTTGGGGAGTGTGACGGTATTTTTTAAAACATCGATGGCAAACTGAGCCACACCTTGTAATCCACCAGTAAAGGACTCCAGAGGGAGATATCGAACTTTAGGATCTTGACGAGTTCCTTTGGCTTCGAAGAGGGCGGTGGCTAATCCTTTTCGTTCCCCTTTGAGGAGTCGGCCAAACAATGGGATGTTTTTCAGGAGGTTGGAATATTCACCAAACGGACTGACCGCGAAAATGAAGTCGAGCTGATCCGTTGGCATTTCATATGTTCCCGCTGCGGTCATTTTAATGACAGGACTATTTAATAATAGATCATTGGAGGTCATCAGCCCATGGTCGAAGGAAAAGGTCCCAGTCAAGGAGTTAAACGGAATGCCTTGTTGGTTGAGGTTGACTTTGCCCATGAGTAAATTGGGAATATTGAGAAGGCTTAAGATGCTGGTGATCACAGGCGATTGGACAATGTGACCATTGTGAATTTGAAATTCACCCTTACCGGTTACTGATGTTTTACGAACCTGAGTGTCATCTAATTCCGCTTCGAAGGACATATTCGTAGACAGATTGCCACTGAGTTTTGGGTTTTCGGGAATGATGGACTCAATGGGAATGTCTTGAGCGCGGATACCTAACGTGGCGGCATGATTTTCCTGCGTCCATTGTACTCTGGCTGTTTGATGAGTGTCGTTCGATGTCTGAGTGGCAATAGAACTGGACTTGTTGATGTCAATGATTCCGTTTGTCTTCCAGTCGGGCCAATTATTCCCTGATCCCTGAAGACTCACATTGGCTTCGAGTCGTCGTAGATCTAATTGTTTGCCCCCAACGATAATACCTTTGGGGAAAATTGACTCGTCTTCGGTCCCAGTTGTGAATGTCAGGTTCATCATTTGTTGATCATCAAGAGAGACTTCGCCTTTCATATCCAGGTGAAAGGGTGGAATTTCCAGTCTAGATTGGCGGATGTTCAATTTGTAATTTGGAGTGAGCGTGCCATCGAATGTTAGCCGTGTTGAAATACCAGAAGGTTTCTGTAACACGTGAGGGTACGACACATTGATTGAGGAAAGGTCAAGTTCTGTGTGGATGTCTGGCTGACTGGTTGAACCCGAAATGTTCACGGCCATTTCCAGCGGACCACCTGATAGTTGCTTGGCTTGCTGGAGCTCGGGAAATAGGAGTTGTAGGTCAGATAACTCAACCTGACTTTGCAGTGTGATGTCTTGTAGGGTGTCTCGTTGTCCAAAGGAGGCGCGTCCCTTCAGGATTGTATGACTCTTCCCGACCTTCCCTTTCATGCCATGGATGATGACATGTTCTTGATCAAAGTTTACGTGGCCGGAGAAACCCTGTAAGGGGAGGGGAGACGAAGTGAGTTGTACTCCGAGATTCTGTACTCTCAGCTCGCCTTGGTGAATTGTGAGTTGTTTGGGATCCTGTAATGGCCCTTCAATCTCGAGTGCGATGGCGGCGTCTCCCTGGACGTTTTGTATATTAAGCCATGCGGGAGGTGTTTCTTGGTCTGCAGCAAAATGGCGAGCGGTTGTGAGGATATCTTCTGCATGTAGATTGCCATTTGTCGTTAAGGCGAGCCAGGGGCCACGCTTTCGAAGTTCAATCCGTCCATGAGCCTGCTCGATATTGGATGATCCGTATTCAGCAGATAATTCGTTAATAGTGAGATGATCTTGGTTAAAACGTACCTGTCCTGTCATGGCACGTATAGGGAAAGGTTGTGTGGGAAGCTGAAAACCAAAATTTTCTATGACGACCTCTCCTTGTTGGACCTGCAGTTGCCCGGGCCCGCTTAGTGGTCCTTCAATTTTCAAGCCGATAAGAGCATGCCCCTCTACGTGTTCTGTCTCTAGCCATATAGGTGAGTCTTGTTTCAGCGCATCAACTTGTTGAGCGGTCTTTAAGGCATCGTTTGCCTGGAGGTCTCCGTTTACGGTTAATGTAAGCCAGGGGTCAACGTGTTGAAGGTCGAGAAGTCCGTTGGCTTTCTCAATGTGCGAATTTTCATATTTAGCTGAAAAACCGTTGATGGTGAGATGATCGTGTGCCAACGTGAGCGAGGTTTGGATATGGTGGAGTGGCGGAAAGTTTGAATGAGATTTAATGAAACCTTGAGTGATGCGAAGACTTCCGAGTATCGATGGTTTCTCCTTCAGGTCGAGTGGGCCGGCAATCGTAACTTGGGGGATGTCAAAATTTCCTCGAATGGTATGTTGTTGCAGGAGAGATTGGATGTCAGTTGGTATCCATGTATGCGGAATGAGCTGGGTCAGTTGTTCAATTGAATAGGGTAACACTTCGCCTGTCAAGAAAAATGCCGGTTGATCACTTGATACACCAGTGACGCTCATTTTCCCAAGGATATGAAATTCCTGTATGCGGACAGAGACGTCTTTGGCGATGAGTGTATAGCCGGTTTTGTCAGAAAAGAGTGAGAGAGTTGTGTCAAGATTGCCGATGAGTTGTGGTGTTGAGATGACTAACGCTGGGTTGACGAACTTCAGCAGAGGGCGCATGTCAATGTTGCGGAAGTTCACCTTTGTCGTCACGTGTCGAATGGCGCTAGTCGGTGTATGCGTCTTTGAATCAATAGACGTGCCAGAAAAGTTTCCTTGTATTTGACCCTCCACAGAGATCTCTGAAGAGTCTTGTTTATTCGAAGGGGTTGCGGACATCCGAAAATTCATCTTCCTGAAATCTGATTCTGCCGTTATCGTGGACTCTAGGCTGGAGAGCGTGATGGATTGAGACTCCATTGGACGTGATTCGTTTGTGATGGTGATGGTCCCATTGTGTATCCCAAGTTCCTTGAGTCCCGCGAATTGTATGATCGATGTTCCGTCACTTTCTTCGTCATCAGGTATGATCAGCCACTGCCATGACCCGTCTTGCTGTTGTCGTACGGTGATTGTTGGTTCATTGAGCGTGCATTGCTTGATGACGACTTGTCCCATCATTAAGAGTGGAAGCTCGAGATTGCATGCCCCACTTTCTAATTGAAATACTGATTTCCCGGTCGTTTTATCGATGAACATTAATTTGGATAGCTGAATTTGCGGAGAAGAAAACGCCTGAATGTTTAAGTGTTCAGTTGAGATGGTCGTCCCAATCGCGTCCCCAACTTTTTGCAGGATATACCCTTTGAGAGGCTCAGTATCTGAGAAACCGATAAGAAGACTCAACGCTCCGCCTAAAAGTAAGGCTACGATTATGGTGAAAAAACAAAAATACTTAACGAGCCTCATTGTTCCATTTGGTCCACAGGGATATTTCTTGAGCTTCAATTCGAAATCGAGAGAGCCGTGAGAGCATTATCAATTGGGTTTTAGTCCCACGTCTCATCTTTCTGTGTTTGTCCTTTTGATTTTGGTAAGCTGACCGGTTCGACTTCTTGAGTATCGTCTGTGATCTCTTGGTGTTCAAACGGCTCTATCTCTATAGGACCTTCAATGAGGTTTGTCGTCTGATGTTCAATAAAGAACAAAATCGTATATTGATTGAAGTACGTTTTTGCACGATACCACGGCGTTGCTCGTAAAAATTTCTCAGTGGCATTTTCAAAGAATTCAAAAGAGAATCTGGTGTATCCCGTTTGATAGGTAGCTTTAAAAATGGCAAGTTCTGGCAGGGCAAAGGGAAGGATACTCCCCTGAACCTCTGGCATGCCAAAGAGAGATTCAGACTGTTCGGTTCCCAGAGTCTGGATGATGATTTGTAGGCGATACGTGGTCTGTTCACAGTCTGGTAAGACGGTAAAGCCTTGTTTTCCCATCCAGCCACTGATGATGCCAATCATGAATTGCTGATTTTCCCTCAACCCCGTGGCACCGATGCAGAGAGAGGATTCAGGTGGGAGTGGAATCGTGATCGGAGGATTCTTTGGTTCTAAGCTGAAATCAACCGCTTGCGCCATGAGCATTTGTTCAATCATTGTGGGAGAATCTGGCTCAGGTAGATTATTAGGTGATGCACAGGCTGACAATAGACCGAAAGCCAATACAATACAGGCGATTGGTGAAACTCTTCTCATAGGTACCTTTCGATATCCGTGTGCCGGAATGTTTTCATGATTTCTAACTTTTGTCATAGATGTCATTTTCCGTAGCCACTGGTGTTTGCCATGTTTGTCGAGCCAGCCGGTATTGAAAGAGCTGCATGGGTTGGCAATGGGTGTTCATCTGTGTTTTGTGAGGGACGGGGATGATTCCAACTCATTTTCTTTTCTCTCTTTTTATGCGCTTCCCTAAATATAGCAGAAAACGGTCGAGTACAAATGCGAGAATTGCCACGCCGATCAACACCCCAGCCATGAATGAAATGATTTCCATGTTGTGGTTTAATCGATGTTTGTGCCCAAAAGATAGTGAGAAACGTGAGAGTGTTCTTGGTGTATGTTGTTGGAATTACACATTCCTATTCATCTTGCTTCCTGATCATGTTGCGATAGTTGTCTTGACCGACCATGGGTGTCGTTCTTGATTGAATACCGTAGAGTTCCAGTGATTTACTCAAGAGAGTAAGCATCGACGGCACAACCTATTTGTTTCGATGTGATCTCTTACTATACCTACCTAGATGTAGGTGAAAAGTCTTGGGTTTCTGAGATAATCAGCGTGCACTGATGAGCAGGAAAAGATGGGTTCAGCGGGTTCGTTCAGTCGGGGTGAGACACCCAGCCAGAACTGCCACACCAGCGAGGATAAGAACCAGCCCCACGATCCAACCAAGGAGAGCTGGATTGACAATAATGAGTAGTCCCATGATGATCAAAAATGCCGCTAATACTGTTGACACAATTGGGCCCATATTATGCGTCAGCGTTGCAAGCGCTGCAAGTAGTGAATTCACGTGGTCTCCTTCTTCAATTGAACCTTATCGAACACGGGAAGGCCTCTGGTTGTGTTTATTCTCTAATGGAGCGACTTGTGCAGTCACGTGCACTTCAGCGACAGGTCTTCCCAGGTAATGTTCTATGGAGATCTTAAGTCGTTCTTGAACTTGACGGCCAAGGTCAGAAATACTCACAGAGGGATCAACCGATAGACGGCAGTCTATCTGTAGACCTTCTGGGGACTCTCTGATTTGGGCGAATGATTCCATCACCCCGTCAATGTTTCCCGTTTCACGACTGGCAAGATCTTGAATGCTTGTCATTGCCGCGGTGACCTCTCCCAAATCATCTTTTTTTACTAGCAGCTTTGACTCCTTCGATGATCCTGGACGAAGTTCTAAGAACAACAGGACTACACTGAAAATTGCTAGACCGATACCGCTAGCTATGACACTCCACCAGGATGGTGATCCCAGCTGAGTAAATGCAATGAGGGTCAGATCCCATGGGGATACTAACAACTGCTGTGGTGTCAGAATTCCTGTGGTTACCAGTAAAATAGCTCCGATGATCACTAAAAAAACAATGCTTCCGATGATCACCAGAATTCGATTTAAGATATTCAAGCGTTAATCCTTAATATGAAAATCTGTAATTCGTATGTTCACCCGTCCTACTGGTTCCGTCGTGAGGGATTGAATGGCTTGTCGAACCATGCGTCTGACGCGTGCCGCCAGGATGGGCAATGAACCTTTCTTTTTGAGCGTGGCAGTGAGCTCTATCTCAATGTTCAATGATCCTTCGACTCGATGAACTGCAACCCCAGAAATCCGTGCTCCAGGACCAACTGTCGATAAACGTGCTTGGTGGTCTGCTGGGATTTCGGCCCCACCTACTCGGCTGATTCCATTGATCACAATTTCAGCAATTTGTCGTTCGTCAATCAGAAGAGATTGTTCCATGAAGTCCTCTTCTACCTCCTACTCAACTCTCCTGACTGGAGGTGCGGCTTTCTGTTGTTCAGGGAAGTGCAGACCGCTGACCTTGATATTGACCTCTTTAACTATTAGACCCAGCAGTCGTTCAACTCGATCAATGACATTTCGTCGTACGGACGCTGTCAGGTCTGGAATTCGCACACCATAATGGGCAATGACTTGAAGGTCAATGGCTACCTCGCGTTCTCCAACTTCCACATGCACTCCTTGTTCTGATGAGCTGCGGCCAGATAAGCGTTGGGTCAATCCAGTGATTTGATCTCCGAGTCCCTGAGCGCCGATGTCATAAATGCCTTCTATTTCCTTGGCCGCAAGAGTGACCATTTTCGCGACAACATCATCGGCGATCGTTGTCTTCCCTTGACTCGTGCTCAGTGGTGACCCATCTTGTGAGCGGACTTCAGTTAACTCTGCCATGAATAAATTCTCCCTTTACGCCGTGTCGTAGACCTCTTGGTCTACTATTGACGGTGCACTATGGTGATTCAGGGGAACACCTTTTACCCTAGAATTTTCGGATAATTAAGACACTCGTGGCACTGCTGCCTCTCGGTCCTTTTCCTTGACTTCCTCGGCAAAATGTAGACTGCTCACGTCAACATTAACTTCTTTCACGGTTAAGCCAGTCATCGTACTGACGCGGTTGATGATGTTTCGGCGGATAGCCACGGCCAACTGGGGAATGCTGACACCGTATTCAACGACGACTTTGACGTCAGCGGCCACCTCACGTTCTCCTACTTCGACATGAACGCCTTGATGTCCTTGGCCAGTTTTAGCGGCTCGCTGTGCCATACCAGTAATGGTATCTCCCAAGCCCAACGTCCCCATTTCATAGACTCCTTCGATTTCTTTTGTCGCAATCGCCACAATTTTTGCCACGACTTCATCGGCAATGGACGTCTTCCCCTCTTTGGTTACTAGTTCTTGTCCACCCCGTGGATTTTCTTTCGTATCAGCCATGCTCTCTCCTTCCTTATGGTTTTATTAGACCATCTGTTGAAATTTTGGGAATGAAATGAATATTTCTTGTGGTCTTTCTGAACCGTAATATGTGACTGTTTGGTTGACGGTTACCTCTCATCTTTGTATAGGCCTTTTGATTGTTTAGACAGCTGATAGAAGGAAATCGTCACATAATTATTTTTCTGATAGAAATAAGGCAGTTTGCGGTGAAAAACTGTAAAGGAACCAGAAATTGCTTTTGAGATTTTTCGATGGAAAAGAAGATCGAGACTGAACTGGTTTAGATTATAGTATCCCCCGGATGGAAGGGTTATTTATGACAGGATCGCCTGGGGCGCGTGATCAGTTTAGATGGGTAGGGAGCAGAGTAGATGAGCGCAATGGGTGATTGACTTACATCTACTTATGAACCTTTCCATCGGAGAGTTCCCTAGCCAGGCTGAGTCATTCACTTGCAGGGAAGTGGAACGGTTCAGAATATGGAAAAGTTCATGCGGTGCATAAGGCTTAAAGAGGATCGTAAATGCTCATTCACACAGCGCTTGCGTTTGGAAAGCACATGACGAGACGTTCTTATTTTTCACCGTCTTGAGGTTTTTGAAAGCACTAGAGATTTCACAAGCTCACCGAAGAGCAGTTCGTATCATAGCGGTGCTTCTAGTGAGAAATCGGTGTATTAAATCATTTGTCCATAGAAGGGGAGCGTCAACGTTTGATCCCAGAAATTAAAGCGACACTAGTGTATATTTTGTTTTTCCAAAAGAATTTCTTTAACTTTAATTTAACCTGAACTTGACAAAAATTCGTTTTTTCAAGCATTTCTATAATCGAAGGGGTGTCGTAAAAACGAACATTATCCTTGATCAGAAAGCGATGAGCGAAATCCCAGGCAATGCTCAGTATTGAGCCCTCTTTGGCGCGTTCAAGTAGCAGCACTTCACCTTCTGATGTCATAGCGGAATGCATGGATGTCAGAGCTTTGTGTGGGTCAGCAAAGTAGTGAAAAGCATTGGCACAGATGACATGGGATGGTGCTTGAGAAGCCAGTACTGTTTTTGTTGTTTCATTGAGCGCCTCCCAATCGGACTGGAGGAAGGACAAGTTCCCCAGGTTTTCATCAGCTGCTTTCTGTGACGCCACCTCGATCATCCTAGGAGAAAGATCGATTCCAAAGCCTGTTACTTGAGGATTCGCTCTAGCGATTTGTCGTAAGAGGTAGCCGGTTCCGCAACCGATATCCAGTACCGTGTCCCCAGGCTTAAACGACATCTTTTCAAAAATGTGGTCAGCATGGGCCAAGTACCAAGGTGACATCCGATTCGACTCATACTCGGATGCTTTTTTATCGAATTCGCGAGTAATGATATTGGAGGTAGTCATCAGTTTGTTGACGAGGTTTATATGGTGGGCAGCTCTCGGTACATTCGAAGGTTTGATTGCCGGCAGAAGTTCATTTTAGCATCAAACTATAGCATGTCAGCACGTTCAGTGCCTTAGTCTCAGAACCACAATATCAGGCAATATGCCGGGGTACATCTTTTGTTCAGACCGAAATGATAAGGAAGGGCAGTCAGTCGTCAGGGGGAAATTGAATATAAGGGCTTTGCTCATTCACGGTGACCGAGTACCGTACTGGGAGGTTGTCGTGAATATGGTATGGTGATTCGATATAAAAAGTATGAACATCGTTATAGTGAAAACCTTCGTTCCCTCAAATGGCACAAACTGTTAACTAGTACCCGGTGATGATATTTCCCAAAATTATTTAATCCGGAAGAGTCGACGACGATTGATGCCCAGTTGATTAGTCTATGGTTATGTAAATGAAGGAAGGCTACTGACGTTTGACAGAGAAGGGTTCGATAAACGACTTAAAGGGTTCGTCTGCAGGATTACCTCTTAGCAGGAGTCCTCTCAAGGTTCTATTTGTAAAAGATACACTTGGAAAAACCGGAGGATTGGTTACTGGCGGAACCACATACTTGCTGGAGACTCTACCAAATCTTGATCAAACTAAAATTGAACCAATACTTTGTATTCTCCGGCCTCGAGATCCGGTGGCGAATCATTTCGAATCCACTGGCATTTATCCGATGTTTCTCTCGCGGAAGAAGCTGGACCCGCGAGCCTTGATCGATTTACTCAGGGTTCTTCGCGATCATAAGGTGGACTTGGTGCATCTGGAAGGCAAAAAGAGTCTTATCCTTGGTCGCATTGCCGCACGGATGGTCAATCTCCCTGCAATCGTCCATTTCCATGATATGTTTCCCCTTGGGCCATGGTTACAATTTTCTCAGCGTTGTCTGGCGCCATGGACCGCCGCCGCTCTCGCCGTGTCTCAAGCAGTGCAAACTGTGGCAATCAACGAATATGCAATCAGCAAACAACTAGTCGAAGTGCTCTATAATGGTTATGATTTTGATCGGTTTGCTTCGTCAGCCCCAGATGCCTGTTCGCGAATCCGAGCTGAGCTTGGAGTGGCTGATTCAACGCCCACAATAGGTGTAATCGGTCGAATCGTCATTGCGGTAAAAGGCCAAGACCTGCTCATTCATGCCATGCCAAAACTTCTCGAACGTTGTCCTGATGCGGTCTTGGTTATTGTAGGGGATGGGCCAGACCGACGAGTCTGCCAGTCCCTGGTGGAAAAATTTGGACTTAACTCAAAAGTTCACTTTATGGGTCAACGAAATGATATCCCGGACATCCTAGCAGCTATGGATGTAGTAGCGATTCCCTCTCTGTCAGAAGGGTTGCCCTATGTCGCGCTGGAGGCGGCGGCGGCTGGCTGTCCGGTTGTCGCCTTTCGAACTGGCGGAATCCCTGAAGTTATCATCAATCATGAAACAGGGCTTCTCGTAGAAAAAGGAGATATATCCGGTTTAGCAGAGGCTATCGCACGCATATTACAAGATCAGGCCCTTGCAGTCACCCTGAAAACCGGTGCTTGTCAAAGCGCTCAACAGTTTACTGTGGAACGGCACGTGCGGAGATTAGAAGAAATTTATTCAGAAGTCATGAAACGATGGGAGCAAAACGAGCGATAATCGCTCGTATAGTTGTTAGAGTGGATGAACTTCGACGA
Source organism: Nitrospirales bacterium (assembly GCA_021603905.1). Classification (GTDB taxonomy): domain Bacteria; phylum Nitrospirota; class Nitrospiria; order Nitrospirales; family UBA8639; genus JAGQKC01. Next base: position 22,918 of record BQIU01000024.1, on the reverse strand, counting down.
GCCGATAGTAGAAATTACGTGTGTCAGAGTGCAAAGGACGATGATTTTTGACTTTTCCTACTATCGGTACCGGTGATTTCCTATGAACTCAGGACATATCTATGAAAGTGGCGAGTATCTGTCCAATAATCCAGATTGGCATGAGAGTGATAGCCCGTGGAAGGCAAGGCAAATAGCTTTAATGATCAACAAGAATCAGCTAGCTCTGGAAAGCGTCGCAGAGCTAGGGTGCGGCTCCGGCCGTATTTTACATGAACTGTCCCAAGACTATCCTAGTGTGAAAAATTTCCATGGATATGATATATCGTCTCACGCTATTACGATCGCTCAACAATACGTGTTACCTGGTCGGATCTCATTTTTCCAAAAAGATTTCTCCGTCAATTCTCTCAATCACCACTATAGCCTGCTACTTTTGATTGATGTATTTGAGCATATCGAAGACTATTTAGGGTTTCTCAGAAAACTGAATCGATCAGCTGATCATTACATCTTTCATATACCGCTTGACATGCATGTGCAAGGGGTGGTGCGAGATCTTCAAATTAGTCGACGTGATCGATACGGACATTTACATTACTTTTCTAAAGCGACTGCGTTACGTACGGTAGAAGATACTGGCTATAGAGTGCTTGACTATTTTTACACTCCAGGGAAATTAGAGATTATGTCCTCAAGGGCACATTTGGGTGATTACATGATGAATATACCCAGAAGATTACTATTTCTAATGTGCCCGGATCTCACGGTAAAACTCTTTGGTGGATACTCTCTTCTCGTTCTCGCCGAATCATGCTAAGCAAAGAAATCCATTCTTCTTTTTGACATTGTTCATATAGTATCGCTTTGTCTTGGTTGCGAAACATCAAAAGATTCAGGGAGGGTTGCCAATCGTGATTTCGCCCTCGGTTCAGGAGCAGGGGAATGCTACGGCACGTTACACTATGCCGAGTTGGCTGCGTTTTGTCATAAGCGCAGCTTTGCTTGCTACTCTTCTTGTGTATGTAGATCTTGCTGATGCGTGGCGGATAATTCGCAAAGCACAGGTTGAGCCTATTGCCGAGCTACTTGTAGTTTTTCTGGTGTTAAGATTTTTTTCAGCCTACCGTTGGTATGTTCTCCTCCATGGAAAAAATGCCACTATCACGTTCATTAAAGTCGTCCGACTGACCTTCACCAGTCTTTTTATTGGGACATTTATGCCTGGTGGAATAGATTTGGTTCGGGTTTATCTGCTTTCCAAGGCCACTTCCGACTTGGCCTTGGCTTTTTCTTCTATGCTGGTTGAACGGGTATTGGCTTTGCTGGCATTATTTTCGCTTGTGCTGTTTGGACTTCTAGCCAGTCCAGCCGGACTACCGACGGTCGTCAGCTACAGCGCCTGGGTTGGGTTGGCATTGCTAGGTCTTGGTTGTCTCACATTGATGCATCACAAATTGCGAGACGTGATCAATCATGTATTCATAGGCCAAGCATTTACACCAATTCGCAATCGATTCACTAAGCTCTACACTCATCTTGATGCTTATGCCAATCAACCATGGCTCATGGTGTGGTCTATCGTGTTGGCGATGGCTATTCAGCTCTTACGTGTCGGTTGTACCGTGATTGGTGCTTCGGCGTTAGAGATCGAACTTCCGTTGATGACCTTTGTCGTCATCGTCCCGATTATTTTCCTTGTGTCGCTCATCCCAATTTCAATCGGGGGCTTGGGTGTCCGCGAAGCCGCATTTATCTCTCTGCTAGGGTTGGTTGGGGTTCAGGCAGAAGCGGCGTTTTCACTATCCGTGATAATGTATGTGGTTAATCTTGTCACGACTCTGCCTGGCGCGTTCTTCTATATCATGGAACGTGAACAGCCCACAAATTAGAGAGACATCCTAAGTTGTAAGAAAATCAGTGGTGTGTCATTTCTTCACTCGAAGAAATGTCATTATTCCGAAATTTGGATACGTATCATCCGTCGGGTCAGTCTGATGAATGGTTTTTCTCTTAAATCATATCCTTTTTTCGATACCAGTCAATCGATGTGGAAACGCCAGTCTTATGATCCCATTGTGACACATATCCCAAACGCTCTTTCGCCTTTGTCAAGTCGAACGCACGATTCTCTCGGAAGTAGCCCACTCGTCGACGGAATAAAGGTGGGCGGAGTTTCAGGGGCATGAATATCGCTTCACAGACTAGACCTGCATACCACAAAGGGCTGGAAGGTATCCGAATTTTTGGAATCGTCACACCGCCTTTGTCGGCAATCAGTTGTGCAAATTCTCTGACCGGAATCGGTTGATCTGATGCGATATTAAATGCCTCAAGATGCACTTTTTCACGTGGCGCAATTGCGCAGAGCAAGAAGCTGTCTACTTGATCTTCAATATACCCTGGATGGGAGAGGACTGTGCCAAAACCGATCATTAAAAACTTCTTCTGTAAGACCGCCTTAAATAGCATTAACATTCGTGTATCACCAGGACCATATACAATCGCAGGTCGATTCACCGTCACCACCATTCCATCATTTGGTAAGGTGTTGGCGAATTCGATGATGGCAAGTTCACCTCGTAATTTTGCACGCGTGTAGTGGTTGGTTGGATTAAAGGGAGTGGTTTCTTTGCAAGGTATTTCCAGCACGTCACCATGGACCCCAATGGTGCTGCAATGAACAAATCGTTCAACACCGACTGCCGCCGCCACCTTACAGAGTTTGAGTGCGCCATGGTGATCAACTTTATTGTAAAGCTTTTCTCCATGTTCCGTTTCCCTGAACATGGCCGCAACATGAAACACGAGGTCTTGACCTTCAAGAAATGGTTCGAACGGGTCATCGCTTGATAGGTCTAGCACTTCAGCCTTAAACCCATTCTTTCGAAAAGCCTCTGCTTCGTGTGGATAGAGTACAGTTCCCGTCACATCACAGCCATAAGCTGCTAGCCTACGGAATAAAGCTCCTCCGATAAAACCTGCGGCACCAGTGACCAGCATTTTTTTACTTTTCAATTCCTGGAATTTCTCAGGAATGACTAAATTGTCAAAAGGTTCAGCAAAGAATGGATTGACTATGGACATCGTTCGTCTCCTAATATGATTGATGTATGTAACTGAGAAACACGAAAAGTAATTGCTAAGATGAACAAGGGTACTACAACTGGTGTGTCAATCAACTATATAAGTATGTTTATCACACTAAGATCGTATACACAGTATATGAACCATGACTGTTCTGCATACTGTTGTTTGGTTGTTGCTTACCATACTCTCATCATATTTTTCGATTAGAAAGACGAATCAAGTTAGCTCGAATTCCTGAAAATGACTTGTACATGACATCTAATGGATTCTTGGGACGTGTCCATTTTCCCCTCCATTTAGTTCCAGCCCTCTTGTATTACCACCGTTGATTTAAGCAATCAATATGCCAACAGTGGTGGACGAATCATGAGGGATTTCTTGATATATCCTAGAAGCCGGAAAGTTGGGACGCATTGTATTGGTTAAAACAGACAACTTGTTCTTTTCGTGGACAATTTGTCTATTTGGGTAGAGCATTTTTGCGATAAACGCAGACACCACCATACAAGCTGAAATTTTGGGTATTAGAAAATTGTTCACTTCTAGTTGGAATGGCGGAGATTACAGCATTTTTTCAAAAAAGAGGTATGGAATCTTGATTCCATACCATTATGAACAGAATAACTCGAAAGGGTGTCTCATTGTGCGCGTGACGTGCGAACGAAAAACAAAAGAGGTATGACTGCAAGGCTCATGGCCGGCGACCGATAAAAATTGTGATTCAGAATGCGTCATGTACCTCGGTATGCGGAATCGACGGTGTGCAGACACATGTCCGTAATGTAAAACCGCACAATTGATTAGTGCGATTCCGATCGTCGTATCTTTGAGCCTTCTGCAATAATTTGGTCATTTGGAATGTAGAGGTTTTCCTCATGCTCAGTTTGTATCACGACAGATACTGGCGTAATCTTGCGAATCACCCCTTTTTCCCCTGCTAGGAACACTTCATCCCCCACATGGTAGAGCTGGGCGATGTAATATCGTGCCAGGACATTCGACATAATGGTTCGGCTCCCGAGGCCGATGGATAAGGCCATGGCCAGCACGATTCCTGCGATAATGACAGTAATGTTTGCCGTAAATACCGTCATGTCTAATCCCAGTTCCGTGAGGGCCATCACGATTCCGAATCCAATAATCAGGACTTCCAGGAATGAGCTTATGGCTCCGGCATAGGCAATATTGAGGTTTGAAGATGCGGAAGTGGTTCCGTCTTTGATGACTTTGGCGATATATAAGGCAATGACGAGAATAAGAAATGCACCAAGCACATGCGGTAAATACGCGATGAATGCATTCAGTGTCTCGAGAACAACCTTCAGCCCGAGGACTTCGGAGGCCGAAACGAGAAAAACCATGAGGACCATGTAATAGATGAGTGTTCCGATGATCTGGTCGAGACTTCGTGAGATTCCCACCTTTTTTAATGTCTCATTAAATTTGATTTTTTCGCCTAATGACGCAATGCCAAACACGCCTAAGAGTTTCGTGGTGATTCCTCTGAGAAGCTTCGCAAACATCCATCCGACAAGAATGATGACAATGGCTCCAATAAGATTTGGCAAGAATGTCCCAATCGTCTCCCCTAAGCTTTCAAAAAACGTCCAGACGACCATTCCCCATTCCTTGACTTCATTCTGTGTGTCAACCATTCGGCTCTCCTCTCACTCGTATGTTGTATCATCCAATAATATTCCAGGAATAGACACATGAAAGAGTCCAATTTCTTTCGCGACCATCAACACGTAGACGGCTTTCATGATCCGTTCTTTCGTCGCATGATCAGGTTCGGGTAGATCTAATGCGTTGAGGACCTGTTCAAACACGAGATCTTCATCATCAATCATGTTCCAACCTCCCCCCGCAGTTTTTCAATTAATCGAGAGACTCTCATCTTCGCGGCACTCACACCGATGTCACAGGTGGTCGCAATTTCTTCATATGTATACTCGCCCATATATTTCATGGCAAGAATGGTTCGGTCCTCTAAGGATAATTTTGAGAGCAGATTGCGGACTTCGGCTGAATGTGCCGGGTCATGGACGGTAATGTGTGCTATCTCCATGTTGGTTTCTACGCTGGTTGTCTGTGCTCTTGCCTTGATGTAATTCAGGCAGTGATTGGTGGTCAGCCGATACAGCCATGTTGAAAAGGCCGATTGCTTTTGGAATTGATGTAGGCGTAGGAAGACTCGCATCCACACCTCTTGCATCAAGTCGCGTGCGTCTGTGGCATTGAGACAAATAAAATAACACCGTTTTAACACCTTGGAGGCATATCGGTCATATAAGCCTTCAAACGCGTTGAGATCACCTTGGGCGATGAGATCGATGAGTCCATTGTCATCAATATGATCGAAACGATTCATTGAGTCGGTAATAATTTTTCGAATACAGAACAACCACGAAAATGGCCAAGGTGTTCGATTTGCATCTGATGGAAAGAGGAGGGTCGGAGTGTAGGGTTAATGACGATTGAAGCCATAACCATTGTCTGCATCTTGCTTAGTTCCCCTTCATCTTTCCGTGGAGTGGTGATTGTGAGGGTGGGAGAAATCGATGTCTGAAATTTTTTCAAATTTAGTCCGAGGTTTGAGATGTATTTATCTGCTCGAGCAGTCATCGAGTTTCACTATTGTTACCACACTGTGAGAGAAAGGCCAAGGGAGTAGGCCTGAGAGTCAATGGTCTGATGAAATATTGTATTTTGATGATGACGAGAAAACGATGTTCAACTCAGAGATTTATATGTTTGTGAATGTTTGAGTCGAATGACTGTGTTATCACATACGATGGCTTCTATGTTGAGAGAGGGTTGGTGAAATCTTAGAGGCGGAGAAATGATAATGATTGATGTATGAGGAGAGACGTGGTTCCTGAGATTTTTACCCTGAGATATTAACGCTTGCAGATTGATGTTGTGTCTGCTCAGTGGTCTTTTCGACTGTCTTGGAATCAGCGGAATAGGCGCTTGTGCGGAAAAACCCCTGTGCAATCAGATTTGTCAGTTGATCTAACTGTCCGAGAACTTGTCCTAAAAAATCAGAGAGTCCCATGTCATAGACTTCTTCTAAGCTTCCAAACTCGAGGTCCGCCGCTAAGGCTCCTCCAACCCGAATGGCTTGCCGTGTTTCCGAGCGACGAGTTGACCCGACCATACGTTCCAATAATTTACTGTTGAGCGTTGTCGTGAATCGTACTGAGCGAGGAAATTTATCATGGAACAGGAGAAATTGGACAATTTTTTTGGGAACAAGTTGTGCGGAATAAAATTTTCGATATGCTTCAAATGCACTTGCGGACTTGAGAACGGCGAGACATTGATGATAGTCAGAGATAATCCGAGGTTCGACAATAGGGCGGCTGAAGATCGGGATATCAATGAGCCGAGCGGTTCGACTACCCCGTTCGATATTTTTCCCGAGCCGGTAGAAATTCCACCCCTCATCATGAATCATGGTGCTTCCCACGACTCCGTCAAGGGTATAACAGATGTTCAGCACATGCCCGAGTAAATCATGAGTGTCTGCCCACAAGTCTTGATTGGTTTTTTCTTTCATCCCTAAATAAAAGTCATTAATGAAATGCCAGACTTCGCTTGACAGTTGATCTTGAATACCCCTGGCATTCGCTCGAACCGAGGCAATCAAACTGATTAACGAGTTGGGGTTCTCTCGTGACAACGTGAGAAATTCAAGGACTGAACGGGTCGAAATATTGCCATAGAGTTCTTGGTAAAGCGGACCTTCTCCTGTTCCCTCCAAGTATTGTCGCCAGGTGTCGACCTGATCATCCCATTTCGCAATTTCGGTTAAGAGATGATAGTGCACATTTGAAAATCGCGCTGTATACTCAGCGCGTTCAATGTATCGTCCAATCCAAAAGAATGATTCTGCGGTACGACTCAGCATCATTATTCGTCTCCATAGAGGACCCAGGTATCTTTACTGCCACCGCCTTGTGAGGAATTCACCACCAGGGAACCCTCTCGAAGCGCGACCCGGGTAAGTCCGCCGAGTGACACGGAGATCTCCTCTCCCCAGAGAACAAAAGGACGAAGGTCGACGTGGCGACTGTCTAACTTTAAGTCCTGACCGTCTTCAATGACGCAGGGGTGGTGAGATAACGACACGACGGGTTGTGCGATATAACTACGAGGATGCGCAAGAATTTTCTTTCGAAATTCATCTTGTTGTGTTGTGGTCGACCAGGGTCCCATGAGCATACCATAGCCTCCTGATTCAGCGACGGCCTTGACGACAAGTGAGGAGAGGTTGTCCAACACATAGTGTTGATCGTCCGTGTTCTGACATAAATAGGTTGGGACATTTTTTAGAATTGCGGTTTCACTTAAATAGTATTCGATCATTTTTGGAACATACACATAAACGGCTTTGTCATCGGCGATGCCGGTTCCAATCCCATTGGCCATGGCCACGTTTCCTGCACGGTACGCTCGCATGAGTCCTGGTACCCCAAGTACGGAATCAGGGTTAAACACTTCTGGGTCAAGGAACGTATCATCAACTCTACGGTAGATGACATCGACTTGTTCGAGACCTTGAATGGTTTTCATGAAAACTTTGTCGGACTCAACGACCAAGTCGCGCCCTTCGACTAAAGGGATACCCATCTGAAGCGATAAAAAACAATGTTCAAAATACGCCGAATTAAAAACACCAGGAGTAAGTAACACGACAGCTGGATTTTCGCGGGGATTCGGCGAGAGATACTTGAGGTTTTCTAATAGATGGGTGGGATAGGAGTCGACTGGCCGAACTTGCATGTCGGCAAATAAGTTGGGGAACAGTTGTTTCATCACGATACGGTTTTCGAGAACGTATGAGACGCCCGATGGGGTTCGAAGGTTATCCTCCAACACATAGTAGGTCCCGTCATGATCGCGAATGAGATCGATACCGCCAATATGAATGAAAATATCTTTTGGCGGGCGAAAACCCACAAGGTCTTTCTGGAAATGAATTGAACTTTCCACGAGGTCTCGCGGAATGATTTGATCCTTCAGGATTTTTTGAGGGCCGTAAATATCGAGGAGAAACATGTTGAGCGCGCGAATCCGTTGCCGAAGACCATCTTCGATGATTTGCCATTCTGTGTTGGGAATAATGCGAGGAAGCAGATCGAACGGGAAAATTTTTTCAGTTTGTTGAGGGTCGCCGTAAACCGTAAAGGTAATGCCCTGCCTGAGAAAGGCTTGGTCAGCCTGGCGTCGTTTCAGATTTAAATCTTTAAGGGGGAAGTTCCGCAGTCGTTCAACGAGCCGGCCATAATGCTTGCGCGTAATCTCCTGAGCTTCAAACATCTCATCGAAGCCTGGCTTGATGACATATCGATCGAAGAGCGTTTTCACCGTCTGTTCCTTCTCATATGATGAATAAAGCCTCCAGGATTTACGTGCATTCGGGCTGTGAGCATCCATATAAAGAGACCCAGTCTGTAAATAATACAGCCTAGGTCTGGAAAATTTGGCAGAGGAATCCTCTCTCAGTGTACATCAAACGCCAGTATAGTCAAAACTGATGAGGAATATTTAGTCGTCTCAATGGCCAACGGTGAATCAATGAAAAGTCGCAGGGAACATGCTAGGATGAAATCGGTATTTCTGGTAGTGTGGGTGAGTAGCATGCACATGGACATTCCTCTCAGATGGCGCGACCATCCCAAGACTCGGTTACAGTTTTCCTGATTTCTAAGAATTGATTTCTATGGCACTTCACATTGCTCTCAATCATCAGACGCATTACCAATACGATCGGCCGATTTTGATGGGCCCACAGGTTATTCGATTACGTCCTGCCCCGCATAGTCGAACTCCGGTCTTGAGTTATGCTTTGAAGCTCAATCCCGACGGCTATTTTCTGAATTGGCAACAAGATCCACATGGGAACTATCTTGCACGCGTGGTCTTTCCAGACAAGATCACGGAGTTTCACATTGAAGTTGATCTTGTCGTCGATATGGTAGTGTACAATCCGTTTGATTTCTTCCTTGAGCCGGATGCGGAGACTTTACCATTTACCTACGATCCCCTGTTAACACACGACCTTCAGCCGTATCTGGTGACTGAGACGCCTGGACCGCGTCTGGAAGCGTGGTTGAAGAATTTTCAGTATCCGCAACAAGACGCGACCGTGCCATTTTTGGTGAGCCTGAATCAAGGGCTCAAGCAACAAATCGAGTATGTCGTTCGTATGGAGCCGGGGGTGCAATCCCCTGAAGAGACGTTGACGCTTGCGCGTGGGTCCTGTCGTGATACGGGATGGCTCCTGGTTCAAATTCTTCGACACCTGGGCATTGCCAGTCGCTTTGTCTCAGGCTATCTCATTCAATTAGTCGCTGATATGCCGTCGCTAGATGGCCCCTCGGGTCCTGAACGAGATTTTACGGATCTTCACGCCTGGGTCGAAGCGTATCTGCCGGGAGCAGGATGGGTCGGGATGGATCCAACTTCTGGCTTGTTGGCCGGTGAAGGTCATATTCCTCTCGCCGCCACCCCTCATCCAACGACTGCCGCTCCGATTAGTGGTGCAATGGAACCCTGCAAAACTGATTTCGCGTTTGATATGTCGGTTCGTCGCATTGCAGAAACTCCACGCGTGACCAAACCCTATACGGATGAGCAATGGAAAGACATTGATCGTTTTGGCCATAAGGTCAATCATGAGTTACACGACAATGATGTTCGGGTGACGATCGGCGGTGAGCCGACGTTTGTGTCTCTTGATTTTCCCGATGCCCCTGAATGGAATACCGAGGCGGTTGGTCCAACGAAACGCAAACTGGCCATGGATCTCATGAATCGGCTTCGTCAGCGATTTGCTCCTCAGGGGTTGCTTCACTTCGGGCAAGGAAAGTGGTATCCAGGCGAACAACTTCCACGTTGGGCTATGGCGCTCTATTGGCGAAATGATGGGCAACCGCTTTGGGGGCACGATCATCTCATTGCAAGTGGAGGAGATGATGTTTCTGTCACAATGCAAGATGCGCAAACATTTATGGAAGGCATTGCTGATCGTGTAGAGGTTGGTACGAAGGCCATCCACACGGTGTTTGAAGACCCTTGGCATTTTCTTTCGCAGGAACGAAAACTTCCAGAAAACCTTGATCCCGCCACGAATAATCTTAATGATCCGATGGCGCGTCACCGTTTGGCCAAAGTGTTTGAACGCGGGCTAGGCGAACCGGCTGGATATGTGTTGCCGCTTCAACGATGGAATAGCAAAGATCAAGGTCGACGCTGGTTCAGTGAATCCTGGTCAACACGGAGCGGTCAACTCTTTCTCGTGCCTGGGGATTCACCGATTGGATTTCGTTTGCCGTTACCCTCTCTTCCTCCGCTTGCCCCGAATGAGTATCCGTATATCATTGCCAACGATCCGTTTGATCATCGTGAAGCTTTTCCAAAGCCGAATGCGCGTCGCCAACCTTTTCAGCGTCGCCAGCATGGGCAACAGGAGCGTCCTAGTGATCTTCAGCAGTTGGTTGGCCAAGTCAGTGGTCATGGGGAAGAGCGGATTGTTCGAGCATCCCTGGCGGTTGAAGTTCGCGATCATCATCTGTGTGTGTTTATGCCGCCGGTGGAAACGGTAGAAGACTACATGGATCTAGTGACGGCGGTCGAAGATACGGCGCTTGAACTCAACATACCCGTTCATCTCGAAGGCTACACTCCTCCGTATGACCCTCGAGTCAGTGTTTTAAAAATTACGCCAGATCCTGGTGTACTTGAGGTGAATATTCATCCTGCGAGATCTTGGGATGAGATGATTGCCATAACCGCGGGGATTTACGAAGATGCCCGATTGTGTCGTTTAGGGACCGAAAAATTTATGCTTGATGGACGCCACACGGGAACCGGCGGTGGGAACCATGTCGTGTTTGGAGGTGAGACGCCTGCCGATAGTCCCTTTCTTCGACGGCCTGATCTTCTGAGAAGTCTCATTGCCTATTGGCAGCGCCATCCGGTGTTGTCGTATTTATTTTCCGGGTTATTTATCGGGCCGACCAGTCAAGCTCCTCGAATCGATGAAGCACGACATGATTCATTGTATGAATTAGAGCTCGGCTTCAAGCAGATCCCAACATTTCAGGAAGAGACATTCACGCCACCATGGCTTGTCGACCGTATTTTTCGAAATCTGTTAATTGATGTGAGTGGCAATACGCACCGAACGGAGATTTGCATCGATAAACTCTATTCCCCGGACGGTCCGACTGGGCGATTGGGCCTTGTCGAATTCCGCGGTTTCGAGATGCCTCCACATGAACGAATGAGTCTTGTCCAACAGCTCTTCCTGTTGGCGCTAATTGCACGCTTTTGGAAGGATCCAGACTCTGGTGAATTGGTCCGATGGGGGACACAGTTACATGATCGTTTTATGTTGCCGTATTTCATCGAACAGGATCTTCGTGATGTTGTGGCCGATATGAATCACGCTGGGTACGAATTACAGGCGGAATGGTTTGCTCCTCATATTGAATTTCGATTCCCACTTTATGGATCAATTTCTTACGGGAGTGTTATGCTTGAAGTCCGACAAGCGCTGGAACCCTGGCATGTGATGGGGGAGGAAGGTGCCGCCGGAGGCACGGTCCGTCATGTCGACTCGTCTGTGGAACGTCTGCAGGTCAAACTTTCTGGTTTGACCGAAAACCGCTATATAGTAACCTGCAACGGTCGTCGAGTGCCGCTGGTACCCACTGGGCGCCAAGGCGAAGCTGTTGGAGGGGTCCGATATCGAGCCTGGAAGCCCTCGGCGAGCCTGCATCCGTCTATTGGAATTCATTCGCCACTCGTCTTTGATGTCTATGACCGTTGGTCGAGGCGGGCCATTGCAGGATGTACCTATCATGTCGCTCATCCCGGCGGACGAAATTTTGAACAGTTTCCGGTCAATGCCTATGAAGCGGAAAGTCGTCGATTGGCAAGATTCTTTCCGTTTGGACACACTGGGGGCACGTACGAGGAACCTGTCGATGAATCGCGACCGGAGTTTCCGTATACCCTGGATCTTCGGTGGTCAACATAGATGTCAAGTTTTCTCTCTTCCATTATGACGATGTTTCAAGCGCAGCAGTCGATCTCCCTCTGTTTTTTCTAGGCAACGATGAAGACGTCTTATTCGCGCGATCAATCAGACACGTCACAGGGCTTACCCATTATCTATCCTCCTCAAGAAGACACATTTGATGAGTTGGTGTCATCGGAGGGCTCAGTCCGTCCACATTGGCAAGGGCTCCTCAACACGTTTAGTGGATTAGGACAGGCTGCGCGACGACAGGCGCATGAAACAGCCGCTCGTATGCTCCACGATGATGGGATGACCTACCTGGCTCGTCAGGAGAATCAACAGCCTGCAAGGCCCTGGCAACTTGATCTTTTTCCCTTACTCATCAGTCAGACAGAGTGGCAGCAGCTTGAAGAGGGACTAATACAACGTGCGCGTTTATTGAACCACATCCTCAATGATCTTTACGGTCCACAACAGTTGATTAAGAATGGCATCCTTCCACCAGCGGTCGTCCATGGGAATCCCCAATTCCTCAGGCCTTGTCATGGTATTCCTGTCCAGGGCGGAACGTATCTGCATTTTCTTGCTGTGGATCTAGCTCGTTCACCAGACGGTCAGTGGTGGATCTTGAGGGATCGAACGGAAGCGCCGACTGGTGCGGGGTTCGCGCTTGAGAATCGCATGATTGTTTCCCGGGCGTTACCAAATGTCTTTACCCAGACTCCCGTCCAACATCTCTCGGCCTTTTTCCAGACATTCAGCGAGCATTTCTTACAATTTGCCCAACGTGACGATCCCTTAGCCGTGGTTCTCTCGCCAGGTCCACAGAATACGACGTATTTTGAACATGCCTATTTGGCTCGCTATCTTGGGTATCCAGTAGTCGAAGGGTCTGATCTCACGATGCGCGATTCTCGACTGTTCCTCAAGACGGTTGAAGGATTGAAGCCGGTTGATTTGGTTCTTCGACGTATATATTCCGATTTATGCGATCCCTTGGAGCTCAGTACCGACTCCTACGCTGGGGTTCCAGGGTTGATGCAGGCGATTCGTGCCGGACACGTGACGATGGCCAATGCCCTGGGTAGTGGTCTCGTTGACAGTGAAGTGCTGCTTAGCTTCCTTCCCGGAGTCTGTCAGTACTTTTTTGGTGAAGGGTTGAAAATTCCGAGTGTGGCGACCTGGTGGTGCGGTCAACCAAAAGAACGGGCACTGGTGCTCGAGAGGCTTGATCAACTTATGATTCGACGAGTGCTGTCGACAGCACGGACTGCCACTCCAAGTCGTCTCAGCTCCTTTGGTCCGGATCTTTCGCAGCAATCACGGGATATGTTACGTCAAGCTATTACTCGCCGTGGTCACGAATTTGTCGGTCGAGAAATCGTCTCACCGTCAACGGCACCATTCTGGTCCAACCAAGAGGAACTCAAGCCCGTGCCCATGACGTTGCGTATGTATATCACGGCCTCACCTCACGGATATACTGTGATGCCCGGTGGTCTCACACGAGTGTCTGTCCAGTCAGATCCGCGTGGGCATTGGCATGAACCCGGAGATTTCAGTAAAGATACGTGGATGCTATGGGAGGGACATGAGAATGTTCCGAATATTGTGCCACATGCTCCTCAAGCACTTCATTTACGGCGAGGTGGCCAAGATTTACCCAGTCGTACTGCCGATAACTTTTTCTGGTTTGGTCGATATCTTGAACGAGCAGAGGGGGCGATTCGAGTCCTTCGAAGTCTCGTGGAACGGTTAAGTGGGGCGTCGGAACTTGGCGCAGATCCCGATACGCTGCATCGGCTTGTTTCGTTGCTTGTTGTCCAAGAGCACCTCTCTCAACGACGTGCGAGGCGTGTATTGGTCGGTGGTGCACAGGCGGTCGAGCGAGAGTTACGAACCATTCTGTTTGATCCTGATTCACCAGACGGGCTCGCCAAGATTCTGATTAATGTGCGTCTGACAGCGGATCGTGTTCGCGAACGGTTATCAATCGATACTTGGAAAATTCTTATGGAATTAACCAATATTCCTCAAGAGTGGAGACGGACCAAAGGGCATAGCATCGACGATACGATTCGCTTGCTCAGTCGTATGATTCAGCATCTCGCGGCACTGAACGGGATGGTCATGGAGAATATGACCAGAAGTTATGCCTGGAGATTTTTGGAAATGGGCCGGCGCTTAGAACGTGTTCGTCATCTTTCAAAGTTAGTGCGTCATCTGACGACCCGCGGCACGCCCGAAGCAACCGGGGCATTGAATCTACTGTTGGAACTTGCGGACAGTTATATTACCTATCGAACCCGTTACAAATCAGAAGCCAATCTTGCGGCGGTGTTGGATCTTTTGCTTGCGGATGAAACGAATCCGCGATCAGTCATTTTTCAATTGGTGACATTTGAGACACATTTAGAGATTTTACCCCATGATCGATCTCAGGCGACGTTGACTCCAGCGCAACAGACGACAACCCGTTTATGTACCGACCTTCGACTAGCCGATATGGTTCGGCTGTCTGACCTGAATCCAAAAAGCGGAATTCGGTCACATCTTGAACGACTGATTCGTCAACTTGAACAGGGAGTGAAAAAATTATCCGATGAAGTGATGCACATGTATTTTAGCCATTCAATGCCAAAACGTGTATAGACGACTCTCATGGATGAGGGGGGTAATCCGTCATGTATCAGGTGAGCCATAGAACCACATTTACCTACACGCAACCTGTGGCCATTTCTCATCACATTCTGCGCTTACTTCCGCGTATCCACCCACGGCAGCATACGGTTCGTTCTACGATTCTTGTCGAGCCTGCACCGTCAGGTCGTTCTGACGGTTTTGATTTTTTTGGCAACCCCATGATGTATCTGACGATTCAAGAACCTCACGCGAAGCTCGTCGTGTCTGCCAGTTCACAGATTAATGTTCTTTCGGGAGAATCGATACTCTTAGATAGCAGTCGGCCGTGGGATCAGGTAGTGAGCGATCTTCAGCTACTGCAAGATCCGGCGGTACAGGAAGCTCAACAATTTGTCTATAACTCTCCTTACGTGGTGAGTAATGATGCGACGTATGATTATGTGCTCGAGTGTTTTCCGCCTGGGAGACCGTTGCTCGCAGCCGTGATGGAGTTAACGAGTCGAATTTTTCAAGAGTTTCGGTATGAAGGCGGTGTGACCGATGTTTCAACCCCCGTTGATGAAGTTCTCGAAAAGAAGCAGGGCGTCTGTCAAGACTTCGCACATTTAGAAATTGCCTTGCTCCGGAGCCTTGGCTTGCCGGCACGGTACATTAGTGGCTACCTGTTAACCCATCCCCCTGAAGGGAAAGAGAAATTAGCGGGAGCTGATGCTTCGCATGCCTGGATTTCAGCTTGGTGTCCAGATTTTGGATGGATTGATTTTGACCCAACGAACAATATGATTCCGGGTAATGAACACATTACCCTTGCATGGGGACGCGACTATGGAGATGTCAGCCCTATTAATGGCTTCATGGTTGGTGGGGGAGAGCATACAGTGTCCGTCGCGGTTGATGTCAGTCCCGTCGAGTAGGTATGTACGTTCTTCACGCCTCTTGTCTCTCCCACTGTGCTCACGCTCAGCGGTGAATGTCAAAGATGGCCGCGGGTTCTTTGTTGGGATCCAAGCGAATGATATATTCGCTGCCCACCACTTCATGTCGATAGTCCTGAATCAGTTCGTGCATGGTATATGTCTCGTGTTCACCAATGCCCATATCTTCGAGAGGAATCGTCAGTTTGGCTTCCTGAACCGTATACGGATCCATATTCACCGCAATCAGGAGCATGTCTGATTTATCGTCAGTCATTTTTCCAAAAAACAGAATGTACTCGTTGTCTGCGAGGTAGAATTGTATGTTTCTGAAGAGCTGTAACGCCGGATGTTCTTGTCTGATGCGATTGATTCGGGTAATATAGTTTCGAATATTGCCCGGACGGTCCCAATCCCAGTGCCGAATTTCATATTTTTCAGAATCCTGATATTCCTCGGTTCCTGGAATCGCTCGATTTTCACATAGCTCGTACCCATTATAGATGCCATACGTTGGTGAAAGGGTGGCTGCAAGCACGAAACGAAATTTAAACGCTGGCTGTCCTGCTTGTTGTAAAATTTCCGGAAGAATGTCTGGCGTATTGGCAAAAAAGTTTGGACGAAAATACTCAATCATCGAAGTTTGCGTTAACTCCGTGACATATTCAGTCATTTCTTGTTTGGTATTACGCCATGTGAAATACGTATACGATTGCGTATAGCCAGCCTTGGCGAGGACGCGCATCATTTTGGGTCGCGTGAAGGCCTCCGCCAAGAATATCACATCAGGATGTGGTAACTGAATTTCTCGAATGAGCCATTCCCAAAAGATGACCGGTTTGGTGTGAGGATTGTCGACGCGAAAAATCTTGACTCCATGGTTAATCCAAAAGAGCAGGACGCGTTTCATTTCCTGCCATATTTTCTGCCACGCGTCAGAGTAAAAATCCAGCGCATAAATGTCTTCATATTTTTTGGGTGGATTTTCTGCGTATTTGATTGAACCGTCCGGCCGTTGTTTGAACCATTCGGGATGTTCTGCGACATACGGATGATCCGGCGTGGCGTTAATCGCAAAGTCTAACGCAATTTCCATGTCGTGTTTATGCACCGCTGTTTGAAAGCGCACGAAATCTTCTATGGTTCCTAATGCAGGTTCCACGGCATCATGTCCGCCATGGACGCTCCCGATAGCCCAAGGGCTTCCAGGGTCGTTGGGTTCGGCTTTCAGACTATTATTACGGCCTTTTCGATTCGTATCGCCAATTGGATGAATCGGCGTGAGGTACAGCACATCAAATCCCATTTCGCGAATAAGCGGAAGCCGCCTTTCACAGTCGAGAAAGGTTCCGCCTTTTCCTTCTTCCGTGCCTTCAGATCTGGGGAAAATCTCATACCACGCTCCAACGCTCGCACGTCGTCGGTCTACCACCACTTCTAAATTTCGTGCGTAGGTGGTCCAAGCAAAACGAACTTCATGTTCCGCAACCAGAGTCGCTAACTCTGAATCCAACGCGATCGTAATTTGACTTTCTTGATCGGAGGCGGAGGAGAATTGTTGGAGCCAATGTTTGAGCTTGGCTTTCCCCTCGCCTTTTGCGCGGGTCATCGTATGGGTGATCTGATCTTTTCCTTCCAAGAGTTCACTTGAAAGATCCGAGATCGCTCCATGTTTTTTCCGGAGTTCACGTCGCCATGATTCAAAACTTTGCACATAGGCGCCAACAGTGTACAGATAACGAGTGTTTTCAGAAAGGATAAATGAACCAGCCCATCGATCATTATCGACATGTTGCATGGGTGTTTCCTGCCACTCTTTTTGTCCGATAACTTTGTAGCGGAGGATCGCGCCTAGCGTGTCATGCCCTTCTTTGAAAATATCGGCCGTGACCTCAAGGGTGTCTCCAACGATGCGCTTGACCGGATAGCGCCCTCCATCAAGTTCAGGCTCGACGTATTCAATGATGAGAGGTTGTAGCGATTTAGGGAGCTTGTTCATAATGCACTCCTTCAGGAAACGATAAAGATTTTCCAATGTGGATGATCTGCACGATGCCAACCACTGATTCTTTTTGTGAGATTTACGTGAGAGTAGGCATGAAATCCTGCTCAGTCGACCTCAAGTATTTGTTGTATGCCGTCTAATGGGATTCCCACCCAATCAGGACGATTATTCAATTCATACCCCAATTCATAGATCGCTTTTTGAATAATATAGGCGTCCAATAAGACAAACAGGTCATCGGTATTTTGGGGAAGAAAATGCGCGTCCTTGGTCACAGAGAGGTAGGCGTTTAAGAATGTGGCGCTGACCCAGCATTGCCAGTATCTTGCCCAAGGTTCTAAGGCGGCAAAGTCTTCGGGTCGGACGCCCGCGACTTGGCCGACCAGACTGGAATAGGCCGCATAGTGAAACGAGCGCAACATGCCGGCCACATCCCGAAGTGGTGACTCCTTGAGTCGTCGCACGCTCAAGGCGCGAGCGGGTTCGCCTTCAAAGTCAATAATGATAAAGTCTTTCCCGGTATAGAGGACTTGCCCGAGATGGTAATCTCCATGACAACGAATGCGCATGGCTTTGATTTTTCGGTCACGAATTGGCTGAAAACGTTTTCGTAAAGTCGTTTCCATACTCAGGAATTTTTTGGCGGACGCCTGGAGAGGTTCTGGTAGAGTTTTGAGTCGCTGACGTAAGAGTGGCAGGTTTTGATTCGCCAATCCCACCATGCTTTGATACAAACTTCGTCGATAGAAATCAGTGAACGGTTCCGGCGTGAAATTTTGATCATCCGCTTCAGCACCTAAGGCCAGGTGCAGTTCTCCAGTACGAATCCCTAACAGTCTGACTTCTTCGAGGTAGGGACCGATGAATTCTTTGGCCAACTGCGGGACAGGTTCATGCAGTAAGGCTGAAAGATGAACTTGCGGGATCATCGAAGATGTCATCTCTGTGGGGTGAGTCGACGCGGTTTCATAGTATCGACTCAACTCATCCAGGGTGTATCGCCATGCATCGCCTTCGTTCATCATATATTGTTGAAGAATACCAATCGTCAGGGTCTCACCATTATCTCGTTGGTATTCCAACTGACCGGCAACCGGTGCGATATGGGGAAAGCCTTTTACTGATAAATATCGCCCGATTTCCCAGTCCGGGTTGACTCCGACGTCAAGACGTCGGAATAATTTCAAGATAAATTCACTCCCGTAGGCGATTGAACTATTACTCTGTTCTCCCCGGAGCAGTGAGGGAATCAGGTGTGGCCGTTGTGCTGTGAGTTGGCGTCGAAATGTTCGAACCGATCCCGCTATGAAATCTCCCAATGGTCCATTATACCGTCGCCCACGCGTCATACTGTCAAGCAAGTGTGACAAAAACGCTGAGGTATAGATGGCATCGCATAACATGCCGTGCCGTTCTTCTTGCCCTTTCTGTCTGATGGTAAGGTCAGCCAGGAGAGCCGGAGTATCCGTCAGATGTTTGGCTTCTTCGTGGGTAATGAATCGAAGCGGGAAGCAATAGGTTTCTGATTCACCTTCTGTATATTCCACTCGAATCAAACAGAGAATCACCAGTGGATCTTCATTGGGAATGGAGACCGTTTCAAGAATATTGACTCCTTGAATGATTCGCGCTTTTCCTCCAAACCAACGGCATCGTCGCAAATACTCTGGAAGAATGGCTTCCAGGCGAATCTTGTCTCGACTCGTGGGCAAATGATCCCAATCACGTGTGGTGGTCAGTTCCGGGATTTCTCTGGACTCATCAGGGAGATTTCGCGTTGCGTCAGATCCCAGCATTTGGAGTTGAAACCAATAAAAGGTGTGGCCACTTAATGTCAGGAAATACGGTAAATCCCCAATTGGAGGGAATTGTGTCTGTCCAAATATCGAAGTTGGGACCATCCCTTTGTATTTTGAAAGGTCAAGTTCGACGCACTGGGCATAGCGGGAAAGATTTGCCGCGATTAAGACACGTTCCTCACCAAATTGCCGGAGGTAGACTAAGACTTTTCGATTGGCCGGATGAAAGAATTGAATATCTCCTCGTCCGAAGACTTTGAACTGCTTGCGAATAGACAGCATTCGTTTCATCCACCACAAGAGGGATTGGGCATTATTTTGTTGTAACTCGACGTTGATCGCCTCATAGTGGTATTCCGGATCAATGATGATGGGAAGATAGAGCTTTTGTGGATTGGCTCTCGAAAATCCGGCATTGCGATCAGCATTCCATTGCATTGGCGTTCGAACGCCATTCCGATCTCCGAGGTAATAGTTATCGCCCATTCCGATTTCTTCGCCGTAATAAATGACTGGTGTCCCTGGCATGGAAAATAGAAGGCTGTACATGAGTTCGATTTTTTTTCGATCATTACCGAGGAGGGGAGACAATCGACGGCGAATGCCGAGGTTGATGCGAGCTTTGTTGTCGTGGGCAAACATTCGATACATGTAGTCCCGTTCTTCATCCGTCACCATTTCTAATGTCAATTCATCATGATTGCGGAGAAATAGTGCCCATTGACAATTTTCAGGAATGTCTGGCGTTTGTTCCAGAATATCAATGATAGGAAATCGATCCTCCATCTGCATCGCCATAAAGAGCCGAGGCATGAGCGGGAAATGGAAATTCATGTGACATTCGTCACCCTCACCAAAATAGGCTGCGGCATCTTCCGGCCATTGGTTGGCTTCAGCCAGTAGCATACGGTCGTCAAATTTTTTTTCAACATGCTTACGAAGTTGTTTGAGATAGACATGGGTCTCAGGAAGGTTTTCGCAATTTGTTCCTTCACGCTCGTAAAGGTATGGCACCGCATCCAGCCTAAGTCCGTCAACGCCCATGTCAAGCCAGAAATCCAGGACTTCGGAGATTGCGCGTTGAACATCAGGACTGTCATAGTTGAGGTCTGGCTGGTGAGAGAAAAACCGATGCCAGTAGTACGCATTGGTAACGGGATCCCATGTCCAGTTGGAATATTCGGTATCTTTAAAAATGATACGAGTGTCTTTGTATTCTTCCCCAGTCTCGCTCCAGACATAAAAGTTCCGCCATTTGCTGCCTGGTGCTGATCGACGCGCGCGTTGAAACCATGGGTGCTGATCTGACGTGTGATTGACGACCAGTTCTGTAATGACTCGAAGTCCTCGACGATGAGCCTCACGCACGAACGCACGAAAGTCCCGTCGAGTTCCGTAGGAGGGGTGGATGTTCGTAAAGTCCGCAATGTCGTATCCGTCATCGCGTAATGGCGATGGACAAAACGGCAAGAGCCAAATGGTGGTGACGCCCAAATCTTGCAAGTAGTCTAACTTCTCTGTCAATCCACGGAAATCTCCTACACCGTCGGTGTTGCTATCATGAAATGCACGAACGTGTAATTCATAGATAATGGCATCCTTATACCAAAGAGGATCGTGTTCTAATGTTTCGACGTTCTTACGCTTGTCAGCCATCGTACCTCCCAGAAATGTCAAATTGAGAACATGTATTCTCGGCTTGCATGATTATCATGTGTTCATTCGTTCCATTATATCCACATGGTTGGGACGCCAGCTTCAGAACGCGAACAGGGTTACTCCTATTGTGCCAATATAATTGGACTAGCACAAATATACCATTTATGTTGGGTCTTTGGCTGGAAAAGACAACGGAAATGTCCTGAGGTGAAGGTCACGCTGTGGAAATGGAATTTCAACACTCCGGCCCCGAAACTTTTCGACAATCGCACCATTGACATCTGAAATGACTTGCATACGATTTTTGGGCGAATTCAGCCACACGAGCAACCTCATATTCCAAGAACTATTTCCAAAGCTCATGAGCCAGGTTTTGGGTTTCGGGTCTGGTAAGACTTCCGGATGAGTTATATTTAAAAGTAGTGTTTGGGTGAGTTGAAAAGACGCGGCGTCTCGGGTTGAAATGGGTGTTGCGAAACATCCTCAACTCAACCACAAAATAGGAGAGACGCCACGATGCAAAAGGATAGCAAACCACAAGTCGAAGAACCAGTGAGTCGGGATACGTTAAAGGAGTTGCTCCGGTCTGGTGCTCGGCACTTATTAGCACAGGCGTTAGAAGCAGAGCGTGCGGACTTGTTAGCGCAGTATGCCGATCAGCAGGATGCACAGGGGCGCGCGATCGTCGTCGGCAATGGGCATCATCCGGAGCGACCGATTCAAACGGGCCTCGGTCCGGTGCCGGTTCAAGTGCCCAAGGTGCGCAGTCGGCAGGGCCCAGCGGTGACCTTTCGCTCGGCATTGGTGCCACCGTATGTGCGGAAGACGGCCACGCTGGACGCCGCCATTCCCTGGCTCTATTTGAAAGGCATTTCCACCGGCCAGATGCAAGGCGCGTTAGAAGCCTTAGTGGGGCCGGAGGCCAAGGGCTTCTCGGCCAGCACGGTCGCCCGGTTAAAACAGACCTGGCGGGAGGAGTATCAGACGTGGCGTCAGCACCGCCTGAAGAAAAAGGACTGGGTGTATATGTGGGTCGATGGCATCTACAGTGGGCTGCGAGCTGACCAGCACCGACTCTGTGCACTCGTGGTGATTGGAGTGAATGCGAAAGGTGAGAAGCAGTTGTTGGCGATCGAAGATGGTGTGCGTGAATCTACGCAAAGCTGGCGGGAAGTGCTTCTGCACCTCAAGGCCCGAGGCTTAACGGCGCCGCTGGTTGCCATTGGCGATGGGGCCCTGGGGTTCTGGACCGCGTTGGAGGAACTCTATCCCACAACCCGGCAACAACGCTGCTGGGTGCATAAAACGCGGAATGTCCTCAATGCGTTGCCCAAGAGCGCGCAGCCGAAAGCGAAACAGGCGCTGCACGAGATCTGGCAAGCCGAGACCCGCGCTACCGCCCTTCGAGCCTTCGAGGTCTTTCTGGCGACCTATGAGGCCAAGTACCCCAAGGCCACGGCGTGCTTAGAGAAAGATCGTGACGAGCTGCTCACCTTTTATGCGTTTCCCGCGGCGCACTGGCAAAGCCTGCGCACCACGAATCCTATCGAATCGACCTTTGCCACGATTCGGCATCGAACCAAACGGACCAAAGGCTGTCTGACACGAGATGGGATGCTGCACATGATGTTCAAACTGGGGCGCTGTGCAGAGAGGACCTGGCGACGGCTCCGAGGATTCAACGAGTTGCCCAAGGTCATCGCAGGCAGAGTATTCATAGATGGAATCGAAGAAACAAGCACGGACCCAGTCGCCGCGTGAGCAACTCGGCAGACACTACATTTGACAACAGCTC
>BQIU01000023.1 GCA_021603905.1 Nitrospirales bacterium | reverse complement strand
ATATTTTTGTAATCCTGGCAAGAAATAGTGAAATTCTGAAACTGCAGTGGTTTCGATTGCCCATTCAGCCCCAAGGGCCTGCAGGTATCCGGCTTCCATAAACAAATGTTGTACGGTGTCGAGGTACTCCTGGATTTCTGGGAGAGGTTGAGTCTGCCGTAGATCATGCTGACTGACTTCAGCAGCCTGGGCAAACCGTTCGAGTTGCCGAATATGAGCGTGCTTGGGTGATCCACTTCCGAGTTCAGAATATAAGGTTTTCGTCAGTTCGACACGCATCTCTAATTCTTCGAGTGGCGTACGGTAGAGCAGGCCTTCCAAGAGTTTGACGAATCGATGACAGAAAAAGTGATAGTGCCGGATAAACATCTGCAGCTGAGTCGTGGTGAGAACACGTTCTCTAAAGTCAATGAAAAATATGTTTGAGTTGACGGGGTGAGCCGTGAGCTCACTCAACAACGAGTCAACAGTAACGGGTTGAATGGTATTCACGATCGCGCATCTTTCTTTTGTCAAGTCAAGGTCATCTCCTTACTTGGAAAGGTGAAAGACTACATCAACATAGGAAATGCTCGCAAGCCAAAGGATGTGGGGTTTGTCATGACCCATAAAGGTTTTTAACGTAGTTCGTTGAACATGAGATGTCTGGCCATCATCAATGACCTGATGGATTAAAGTAAAAATTTAGAAGTTATGGTCAATTGATACAAGCTCAATTGGTCATTCTGTTCAGATTTGTGACCCTCACGTGAAGAATCGCCATGTGGTTTTATCATGTATTGAGCAAATAACAATCAGGATTTTGGAAAAACTGCCGAGAATATAAGTGATTTTCCTGGGTTTTGAATCAAGATTGTCAGAGGCTTGGAGTCGATGTTCTTGAAGCGGCCCTATCGTATTCAATGGAATAAAGGAGCGCGATGAAG
This sequence comes from Nitrospirales bacterium, assembly GCA_021603905.1. GTDB lineage: Bacteria > Nitrospirota > Nitrospiria > Nitrospirales > UBA8639 > JAGQKC01. The sequence continues at coordinate 50,128 of BQIU01000023.1, read as the reverse complement.
CAAATTGCCTTGTTGCACGGAAGACCTTCTCGGTTGAAAGGGACGATGTATCCCATACGTCGAATTTCCAAAATTGTGAGAGAACCCAAGCTTGCACGAACGGGAAGACAAGCGTCTGGAGACTGGCAGAAGGAGAATCCTTCTGCGTTTATTGGTCCAGGTGGCGAATGTAAAGGCGTGATGACCGGAGATGGGAAAATGCGAATCGATGGGACGTTGGAGGGGGAAATCCATTCAAGCGGTTCGGTGATCGTTGGCGAAGAGGGGACCGTGGATGCTGATATTCAGGCGGAGTCCGTCGTCGCACAAGGGATGATTACCGGCAATGTGACGGCGAAGAAGAGTCTGCATCTTAAGTCCTCCGCCGTCGTGAAAGGATCCGTGAAAACCCCGTATCTGTCTATGGAGGAAGGTGCAGTGTTAGAGACGGACTGGTCTCTTTGGATAAATGGCGGGAGAATTCCGGGGAATATCTGGAATGAATTATTCCAGCACGAAGCGATTGCTCATCCTCCTTGGTGGCCTTCTCAGGTTCCGGAGATTGCAGTTGGCTAGAAGGTGATGTTGGGTGGCAAAAATGGTGTGAGTAACGAAAATACATGCTTCAAATAGACTAAGGTCAAGCTATAGCCGATTTAGTTATACCGAAACGAGAATGTGCCAACTGGCTCTAATGTTAATGTTAATACGTAGTATAAACGTTGATTATCGTCAGGTAATTCAAGCGGGTATAATCTTCCGATGTTTGATGTGTTTAATGTCGCGTAGAAAGTCTTAATGTCGTAAGCGGCCATTAAATGTATTCGCTATAGACTAAAGAAAATTCCAGTAACCACCGACAACAGTTTGAGAACGATGATGAGTGCATACAACATGGACTGGGAAAGGTCAAATACCCATAATAATCTCATTGAAGGGGAAAGGAACGAGTCATGGCAATTGAATTAGATGAACGAGACACGATGAATGGACAATCAACGGGTTCAACGACCAATGGTGGGAGTTCAGGGTATCGAAATGGATCAACTCCAGCAGGGGTGAAAGGCGATGTGGTTGCGTTTATCGGCCCTGGCGTTGAGTTTAAAGGTGTGATTAGTTATCAAGGGAGCGTGCAAATCGATGGGAAACTTGATGGAGAATTGCACACTGAAGGAACGCTCTTGGTGGGAGAACAAGCCGTGATTACCGCAAAAATTAGCGCGGGTTCCGTCATCAGCCGTGGAGAGATTAAGGGAGACATTGTGGCAAAAGAAAAAGTTCAGCTACTGGCCACGGCTGTCATGGAGGGTTCTCTGAATACTCCTCAATTGTCCATGGAGAATGGTGTGGTGTTAAATGGCACGGTTGAAATGAAGACGAATGGTGTCAAAAAAACCTATTAATGATCACGTCATCTGTGCATCGACATGAGCTTTGAAGGGCGATACAGAATAATTCACGACTCATATTTAGTCGTGATGAATTAAATGATTCTGTAAGTTTTTCCGTTAAAAGTCCGGAGAAACATCGGTTACTCTCTATCATGATTGAGAATGAACGACCCTGTCCTTTGTGTTTTCGCTTGTGCCTTTATGTATTTCTCTTCCCATCCGTGTGAACCCGCTGCTCAATCTGCTATGTTGACACCATCTCACGCTCTTCTGAAGTCCAAAAGAACATTATTTTCTTTATAGGCTTTGACGATCTAGAAAAGCCTGCAGTATAGTTTTTCCCAAAAGAAAAATTCGATTCTCGTCCTTTCTGCCAAAATTATTCAGGAACGTATATTCACATGCCACTTTCTCTCGTTGTCTGGATTCATCTCGTTGCCGCGATTACCTTCATTGGAGGACTGATGTATCTTCATCTTGTGCTGAGGCCAGTGTTGCAGTCTCAGGGGTCTGAGATCGAATCCTATGACGTCTTACGAAAAGCTGGTCAACGATTTCGAACGATGACGTGGATGAGCTTGATTGCTCTCATCTTGACGGGAGCATTTAATATGTTGAGCGAAGGTGGATCTGCGAGAATTGAAACGGAGTGGGGAGTGGTGCTCATGCTCAAACTCTTTCTCTTTGCCATTGCATTTGGCTTAGTCTTAATCCATGACTTTGTATTAGATCCGTACGCGTCATCATCGCAACAATCTGTGAAACCGCAAGTGGTGATGAGCAACATTCGGCGGGCGGTGTTTGTTCAGCAAATGATTCTTGTCCTGTCGCTCACAATTCTGTTTGTCGCCACCTACCTCTCGACAATGTAATGGAATGCTGTCCCAAAAATTGAGCAGGCGATACTGACGGGGAAGCGTGTGCCGGGCTTCAGTTATCCGCGAAGGTGACGGCCTCAAAATTTGGCATCAAGGGTTGCGCATAGCAAGCGTCGGTGCTTTGCGGGCATGGACCTTTCACGGGTTTGCCTTTGATGGTGGTCTCGGCCTCAATCGGTTTGGTGACTTTGAACCTCACCGTATCCCTGGTGGCATTTGGTAGCAGTTCCCCGGTTTTGACCGCAAAGGCATAGGGTTGATTGGTTGAGACTAGGAGTTCATCCTTTGAAATTTTCTTATACGTAACGCTAACCTTTCCTTCTATTGGGACCCCTGGAGCGGTACCGACTGTCAAGCTGGGGGCGATGTCTGTCCCATCGGCTGATGAAATCTGCATGCGATCCGAACGATGGACTTCATAGACCACAAACGCACGCTCTTTGTCCTTGAGAGCTCCTAAGACAAACTGCGTCGCAGGCCGTGCTTCCCGTTTCGTGAAAAACCTATCCACATGAGCTGGTTCGATCTTTTCGTAGTAGGAATGAATCTGGTCAATCTTCACCTTGCCGGTAAAGCCTAGATCAACGGTCGGATTCCATTGCAGTAAGCCTTGAAAAAACGAGAATGCTGCAGAGAAGGTCAGTGACCGGTCTTCCTGATAGCCGCTCAAGATGCCGGTACATCCTGATGCAGTCCCGCACCCACTGACTGGCAACAGCTTTTGGGCGGCCTCTTCCTGTGTCGCATACGTGCTCAAGTGCCCTCGTAAATGGGGCGTGCCGTCTTCCCCCACGATAATCAACGTACCAGGTGTAATATCGGTCCGAAGGATCGCCAATGGATTGAGGCCCTTTCCTGCAAAGTACCGTTGAATCGCTTCCTGCGGATCACAGCCGACCAAGGTGGCCGTCAGGATGGTCACAGATAGGAGCGCTGATCGGAATCGCATGGTGCACCAAAATTCAGCATTTAACATTTCGCATTCCTCATGTTTTTTATTCAGTATTCAGCACTTCGTACTTATCATTCCCCTTTACCTCTCAATCCGCATTCATCATTTCGCGTTTCGCATTGCTTTCTGCAAATATCCCCGGAAATGCGGTGCGAAGATCCGGGACCAAAGGAATCAGCTTCTCTTGCCATTCAGCCTTCATCAAAAAGTCGACATAATTACTCAGGACTGTTTTGGTATTGGGATGGTCAAGGCCCAAGCGGGCTTTAACAATATCGTATGCGCGCTGGTAGAGGGGCTCGGCCTCGGCGTACTTTCCTTGTGTTTTATACAATAACGCCAGGTTGTTGAGGTCAGTGGCTAGTCCGGGATGATTAGGGCCCAGAGCGACTTCATCGATTTGGATGGCGCGCTGGTAGAGGGGCTCGGCCTCGGCGTACTTTCCTTGCGAATCATATAAGGCCGCCAGGTTGTTGAGGTTCAAGGCCACTTGGGGATGGTCGGCCCCCAGCGCTTGCTCATTGATCGCTAAGGCGCGCTGGTAGAGGGGCTCGGCCTCGGCGTACTTTCCTTGCGAATCATATAAGGCCGCCAGGTTGTTGAGGCGAATCGCGACCGATGGGTGAGTAGGCCCCAGTGCCGTTTCCGAAATGCGTAAGGCGCGCTGGTAGAGGGGCTCGGCCTCGGCGTACTTTCCTTGCGTTTTATACAATAACGCCAGGTTGTTGAGGTTCAAGGCCACTTGGGGATGGTCGGCCCCCAGCGCTTGCTCATTGATCGCTAAGGCGCGCTGGTAGAGGGGCTCGGCCTCGGCGTACTTTCCTTGCGTTTCATACAATAACGCCAGGTTGTTGAGGTCAGTGGCTAGTCCGGGATGATTAGGGCCCAGAGCGACTTCATCGATTTGGATGGCGCGCTGGTAGAGGGGCTCGGCCTCGGCGTACTTTCCTTGCGTTTCATACAATAACGCCAGGTTGTTGAGGCTTATGGCCAGGTCTGGGTCGTCTCGGGAAAGGTTCTTCTCGCGAATGGCCAAGGCCTCAGTATAGTAGGGGAGGGCTTGGTCATATAGTCCGGCGTTTTGCCAAGCCTGCCCGAATTCATTGAGCAGTGCCGGGTCTTTGGTTGGTCTCAAGGCGATCCGTTTTTTGTACCAGGGCAAGGCGTTTTTGTAGTTTCCCTTGTAGGTTTCATTGCGGCCACGGGCCAAGTAAATCTTGGCCAGTCGTTCCTCATGTGCAGCTTCACGGTCTAAGGCTTGGGCAAGTAGGGTATCCGCTTCATCCAAGCGGCCTTGGGCTTGAGCTTTAATCCCTTGCGCGTAGGGGTCGTCGTCCTTTGGAGTCAGTTGCTTGGCTAAGAGCTGGGCTTCTTGGGGAATTTCCGGTTTTGATGTGCCGTTTGTAGCGGTGACTGGCTGAGTTGGAACAAGATTGCGTTCCAGAGCAACCAGTTGCAAGGCCTGCCTTGAAGATGACGCCCAGCGCTGCACCTTTGTTCTGTCGTAGGCCAGGATGACTTCTTGGTGACGCCCTCCGATTAATTGAGGATTCATCTTGATGCGCGTTTTTTCTTTCCCCACTGTGAGGCGGCCTTCCAAATACCATTGTGTAAGTTGATTGGAGCTATAGGTATGGATTTCCCCAAAGCGCAAGATGCCATCGCCGTTGTCATCGGCTTTTGCCCAATCTTTCCCCGTAGCTTGCAACAAGGCATGGGTAAAGGCGCTCAGCTTGGTACCGTTCGCCAGGGTGATCGCGATGGAATTTTGGGTCGTGGCGCTGGATGTCAGAATCGTGGTTTTGGGGCCAAGTTCCTTGAGGGTGAGGGCTCCGGTAAAGGCGCCGGTTCCGCTAAAACAAGCATCGATGATCAGGTGCAGCTCGCCGTTGTAATTCTTGTCTCTGGCCGATTCAATCAGGTCTGATACCTTGATGCCCAAGCCATAGTCAAGAATAGTCTGATCGGCGAGTTGTAATGCCACATCTTTGTCGTCGGGACTCGCGACCCCATGGCCGCTGTAATAGATGACAACGGAAGCCCATTCCGGCAAGTCACGAATTTTTCGCAGTGCAGTAATAACAGTTTCTTTTTCCGCGAGAGATCCGACGATGTGATCTTTGACCAGAGGGCGGTAGCCTAGAGCTTCAAATTGTTTGGCGACCAGCACGGCGTCTGTCAGCGTAAAGGAGAGCTTGGCTCCGGGTACGTCTTGTTGATCGACGGAAATCACCAAGTAGTACTTGGTCTTTTCGTTCCAGACCTGTAAGGCCCCGTCTTCTTGTTCGGGAATGGGGACGGTTGCGGCAACCACCAGCGATGGCGAGAGGCCGAAGACAATGGCCAATAGCCAGGTCATCCACTGGTGCCAAGGTGAACGCTGTTTGAGGAGTTGTTGGTGGGCAATGCTCACCCCGCGACCCTTCAAGCGATATGGTTGCCCGCTCTGCATGTTCGTGACTTCCGTGTGGACAAGCTTGGTAGGGTGGGCATCGTCCATCAGAATACCCTCCAAATTTCGCGGTTCGTAGCAGTATAGCGGGTTGGGCTAAGAACGCAAGAGAAAGACCTGCATTATCAATAGGTCGTCCATCATCCGTGATCTAGCCTTATGGCTTGTGGGGTTAAGATGTGGTCCCAGGAATTTAGACAGGGTGTTACGCTACAATTTGTGACCAAAGGAGGGTCATGGATTATGAGTCGAACTCGTAAGAATCACCCGGTCAATTTTAAGGCGAAGGTGGCGTTATCCGCGCTCCGGGAGGATACGCCGATCTCGGAGCTGGCGTTAAAGTATGGCGTGCATGCCACCGTCATTCACCGCTGGAAACGTGAAGCTCTGACCGCGATGGAGCAGGGGGTTCAGGCAAGCGTGAAAAAGCCACACCGATCAAGAGGCGCACATTTATGAGCTGCTTTCTGTATTGAGGCATTGGAGGAGGCGTTGGCTCTGTATGGCGTGCCAGACATCTTCAACACGGATCAAGGATCCCAATTTACGTCGGATGAATTCACCTCGGTGCTCAAAGAACACGGAATCAAGATCTCAATGGATGAAAAAGGCCGATGGATGGATAATGTGTTCATCGAACGGTTGTGGCGGAGCTTGAAATATGAGTGTGTGTATTTGAATGCCTTGGAGAATGGCTCTCAGGCTCGGACTCACATTGGTGCATGGCTCACCCATTACAATCACACACGGCCTCATTCGACCTTCGATGGCCTAACACCTGATGAGGTCTATAATCTCTCTCATCTTCAAAGGCCCGTTTCTGAAGAAAAGAAGCAAGCGGCATAACATCAACCACGTAGTTGTAGCTTACCTTTGCCGCTGCCGCAAACCTGTCCAAGGAAGTAGGACCACCTCTGACTTCCCGAGTAATTTCTAAATGTGTCCCAGTATAGCGAGTTAGGCTTAGAAAGCAAGGCTACATTTTCAATAGATCACCGTGCTGCAACAATCTTGGTTGATGACTATTAACAGCACCAGTAATTCAGAGAAGATGGGTAGGGAGATTGGGAAAGGATTAAAACGGAACTTCTCCCGCTCTAAGTTTGGCTAAGGCTTCTTTCACGAACTTTGCATCAGGGCTGGCAGGGTCAAGATTTTTGAAGGCCAAGGCCCAGGCATCTTCGGCCTCGCGGGGTCGTTTGAGATACCACAGGGTTAAACCCCGGTACCAATTGACGCCAGGCTCATTCGGTCGGTCGATCAATACTTTATCAAAATAACCGAGAGCAGTGTTGAAGACCTCAGGATCATCAAACTTCCTTGTCTCAATCAAAATCACGCCTAAATTATATAAGGCTTCATTGTTTCGAGGCTGAAGTTCCAAGACTTTTGTCCATGCCTTATGGGCCTCCTCGTATCGGTTGAGGACCTGATGGGAGCGTCCTGCCATGATTTGTCCTTCCAGATCATCTGGGTTTTTACGAAGACGTTCCTCCAGCTTTGCCACCATTTCCAATGGATTGGGTCCGTCTTCCCCTGGGCCTTGTTGCGCTTGAGACGCGGTCAGTTTTTCTAGTGCTTGGATCTGTACCCACAAATATGTTCCCAAGGAAGAGAAGAGCACAATTAATGCGCAGATAGTTGCGGGTATCCATATTTTTCTTCGAGGTGGGGTCGTCTGAGGAGCGTTGGCTTCATCGGCGGCGTCTTTCTGCAGAAACTCAAGTCGGTCAAGAACTTGAAGGAGACGATGTTCATCGGTGGCCTTAAGGCGGGTATGATCTTCTGGCTCCATTCGTTTTTGGGCCAATTCCACATCGAGTTCTTGTAATGAGCGGACGAGCACCTCACGTTCGACGACTAAATCAGCGAGCTCTTGATGTCGTTCGTCATTGTGAAACGGAGAGAACGGATTGGGATCTTTTCGCCAAAACGGTGATGTGATCGCCACAATGACAAAAATAAGGATGGTGGTAACGGGAATGAGTAGCATCGTGTTTCGTTGGTGAACGCGTTAGGGATGATGAAGTTCCCGTTCGATTCGTTCCCGGGATTCTTGATCGAGAGGGGGAGGCTGTTGTTGTGGTGTTGGTGATGGTGGTCGGACCCAAAGTTTCACTTCTTTATAGAGAAAAAATCCACCCACGAGTAGGAGGGCAAACGGTGCCACCCAAATCAACCAATTCATACCGTGCTTTGGGGGCTGCATGAGGATATAATCACCATACCGACTCAGAAAGTATGCGTGAATCTCTTCAGGTGAATGTCCAAGAGTTAAACGCTCTCGAATCGCGCTTCGCATTTGAACGGCTAGCGGCGCACCGGATTCCCAAATATTTTCTGTTTGACAGACGGTACAGCGTAATGTTTTCGCGATTTCACGAACCTGGATATCCAGTTCAGTCTCATCCACCACTTTGGCAAAGCCTTGCCAAGGAAGAGTCAGAACCATAACGAAGAAAAGCAGAAAGCAACGGCTAATCATGTTGAGGATTGCGTGTTATTCAGAAGTGGAGAAATCACGTTTTCTGTGAGATTGGTATACACTTGTCCAACAATTGGTCCAACCCATTTATGTCGGATCACTCCCTGTTGATCGATGACAAATGTTTCGGGTACGCCATAGACGCCATAATCTATCGCCAGAGTGCCTTTAATATCGCGGACATGTTGAAAAGTTGATCCATAGGTCTTGAGATATTTCTTCGCATCAGGCAGGTCGTCTTGATAATTGATCCCCAACATCACAAAGTCTGGATGATCCTTAAACTGCTGATGAAGACGCAGAATGTCCTTGTGTTCCACTTTACATTCATAGCACCAAGATGCCCAGAAATTGAGCAAGACAACCTTGCCTTTATACTGTTCGAGTGAAATAGCTTTCCCAGACTCAACATCCGGCCCGGTAAACGTCGGGGCTTCAGTTCCAATGAGTACCGTAGGGATACTACGCGGGTCACCCCAAAGCCCTTGATAAAAGAGGGCGAAAAGGCCCAGTAACCCTATGATCAGTGAAAGTTGTAAGCCGCGACTCATTCTTCCCGTCTTCGTGGTCGAAAAATATTTAATAAAACGCCTAAGCCCATAATACCACCTCCGCCCCAAACCCACAGGATGAGGGGATTAATCACGCCTCGAGCGACGGCCACACCATCTGCAGAGACATCCGGCATGGTCAGAAAGATGTGCCCCATATTGATGGCATGAATTGCTGACTCTGTTGTCGGACTCTGTGAGGCTGTGTACACACGTTTCTGTGGTCTGAGCTTCGTGATGACTTCATTGTCTTGAGTGACTTCAAACACACCCTCTTGGGCTTTCCAATTTTTCCCCTCGACTTCATGGATATTCAGGAGTTTCATCTCGTAATCGGCAATGGAAAATGTGTCTCCAACTTTCATGGAGACAACTTTTTCGGTTTGATAGATCGTTGAGGCAATAATTCCAATCACCAAGATCAGGACGCCAAGGTGTGTGATGAGACTTGAATATCGGCGTTGATTGGCTGAAAAGGCCTTCAAGAAACCTTTGAAAATATTGACATGTTCACGATTGGCATACAGTTTAGAAATTTTTCCGAAATCGAGAAGTATTGCCGACCCGGAAAATCCGACAACAAACCCGCCAGCCAGTGCGTACAAGCTGTGGATGCCAGAGATGAATAAGAGAACCATCGTCACTACCCCAGCAATAAGCGGAACAAGGAAGTTTTTCTTTAAATTACTCGCGGAGGCCTTGCGCCATGGAATATATGGGCCGATGCCCATGAGGAAGAGAAGCCCTAGAGCAATTGGCATGAAGACAGCGTTGTAATAAGGAGGACCAACCGTCACTTTTCCCCCTTGGAATGTTTCAACCATGAGGGGATAGAGCGTGCCGAGAAACACTGTGGCCGCGGCGACCAGAAAAAACAAATTATTGAAAAGAAAGATGGATTCTCGTGAAACAAACGAGTCCATTTCGATCTGACTCTTGAGTTTTTTTGATTGAATGATTAAGGCGCCAAAGGCGGTACCAATAATGATCGTAATAAAAATGAGAATATACAGACCCCGCTCAGGGTCGGTCGCAAAGGTATGGACAGACGTGAGGACGCCACTTCTGACCAAAAAGGTCCCAATGAGCGAGAGCGAAAATGTCACGATGATCAAAAGCAAGTTCCAGACTTTGAACATCTTTCGTTTTTCTTGCACGAGGACTGAGTGAAGATACGCTGTTCCCACCAACCATGGCATAAACGATGCGTTCTCGACTGGATCCCATCCCCAATAACCTCCCCACCCTAATTCGTAATAGGCCCAGTATCCGCCAAGTAAGATGCCAGTCGTCAGGCAGAGCCATGCAAAAATGGTCCACCGCTGTGTGACTTTAATCCATTCTTCCCCGAGACGGCCTGAAAAAAGGGCAGCCATCGCAAAGGAAAAGGGAATGGAAAAACCCACGTATCCCATGTACAGCATTGGGGGATGCATGACCATGGCCGGATCTTGGAGCAAGGGATTCAGGTCTTTGCCGTCAAGCGGGGTTGGAACCAATCTGGCAAACGGACTGGAAAGAAACACGATCAGAGAAAGAAACCCAAGCATGACGGCTGATTCTACCGCGATCAGGTACGGCATGATGGTTGGCTGGGTTCGCCAATGCAGCCAGACGGCGAGAGTGCTAAATGAGGAAAGAATAAAGGCCCAAAGGAGTAAGGAGCCTTCATGCCCGCCCCACACTGCGGCGACGGTATAGAAAAATGGCAATTTCGAATTTGAATTATTGGCAACGTAGAGGACAGAAAAATCTCTCATGAGAAATGAATACACAAGAGAAGCCATGCCGATAAACAACAAACCGAACGTCAGGGTGACCGCAATACGTCCTACACGAACCCAGTCTGCGTTTCGCGACCGGAGTGCGGCGATGGATGAGCCAATGCCCAAAAGGGTAAGGACCCAGGCAACAACAACAGAAAAATGGCCAATCTCAATGATCATGGATCGTATGGTATTTCAATTAGTGGAAGTTTGACTAACCTAAAGGTGTTTGCACGTTTTTTCAGGAGACCCTACCGCAAGCTTTCAGTAGGAGGGGAAGAGGAGTTTCTGTCCATAACGGCAATCAATTTTCTAAACAGCATTTTTCTTCTTTATCCCTCTTTATGTTCCTGTTTTTAAGGAGAGAGGGTCTTCATGAAATCCTTTTTTGGTAATTCGACACCGGCTCGCTTCATCTCGATCGGCATATAGTCTTCAGAGTGCTTGGCCATAATCATCTTAGAATGAAAGACCTTGTCGGACCTCCAGTGCCCTTCTGCAACCGCTCCTTGCCCTTCTTTAAAGAGGTCCGGAGGTATGCCTTGAAACACCACAGGAATAGTGGCCTCTCCATCGGTGAGTTGAAACGTGAGTCCCACGGGATCGGCTTGAGTTTTGATACTTTTTTTGACAACCATACCTGCCACGCGGATTTTTTTCTGGGATTGCTCCGCTGAAAATGCCCGAACTTCTGACGGCGTCACGAAATAGACAAGGTTCTCGCCAAAGTTTCCTAAAGCTAAGTAGCCCAGGGCTCCTGCGACAAGGAGGATGCTAAGAATCAAACTGGTTTTTCTACCTTTAGTCCACATGGGTATCTAACTCGGGTTCATAGAGTTTAGAGTCTTTAATCTCCTGAAACAAAAATGCTACCTTCCGGCTCATCGTAAACACGCTCGCGACAAGAACCAAAAACGCAATGATATAAGCACTGGCTACAAATCCATAATTCGTAACGAGTGCCGTTTCGTGCGCTCGAAATACCTGAACTTCTGGGTCCCAACGCCCAATCAGAATCAGTGTCTTTAATTCACGAAGGTTTTCCGGAGGTGGTCCCTGATACTGGACTTTTAGACTCTTCGTTTCCCCCAATAATTCAAACTCAGCATGCCCTTCTTCGGGGCTTCCGGTCAAGCTGCCGCTGCCGACCATTCCTTGGACTCGAACTGTTGCTTGAGAATGATTGCCTGTGATGACGGACTCTGGGATCACACTGGCCAAATGATCTTGATAATTTTGTGTGGCAAGCACTGCCAATATGATCGCTATCACGATCACGCCTGCCCATCTCAGATAAAACCCAGTCATGAGCTGGTTTGGGTGAGATGCACTTGGCTGAGAAGGCGTCCTTTTTTGGCCTGCAGCAGATTGGTTAAGTATAACATTTGTGTTCGAACCATGAGCATGTAGATAAATAACAAATTGAGTCCAAGGCTCATGATTGAGAGGGGCAAGAGAATATCCCCAGTCATACTCACCCCTCGCATGGATATTGACAGCGGCTGATGAAGAGATCTCCACCACTCAGCTGAAAAGTAAATAATCGGTAAGTCGACGCCACCGACAATGGCCATGACTGCAGCATATCGTCCTTCTTTATCAGGGTCTTCCACAAAAGTTCGTAGCATAAGATATCCTGACGCAATGAGCAGCAGGATAGCAAATGAAACAAGTTTCGGGTCCCACGTCCACCAGGTATTCCAGGTGGGCTTCGCCCAAATAGCACCAGTGATCAGCGACAATGTCGTGAAAATGACGGTCAGGCCTGCAGCAGCTTGGCACATGTTGTCAACGAGAGGGTCTCGTTTCCACAGGTACCAGAGGCTTCCCAGAAAAAGTGACCCATAGGCCAGGAGCGAGGTATGAGCAAGGGGAACATGCACATACATAATCCGCACGACTTCTCCCTGGTAGTAATCGGGAGGAGAGTCGAATAGGCCTAAGTACAGTCCATAAAAAATGGAAAGAGCGGCAGCGGCACCAAACCACCCTTTAAACCGTTGAATCCGTCTAATTATTCGATTCATCATGATCAGGCTGAAGTCGTATGAAGGTCGTTCTCGAAAAACTAGTATTGCAGGGTTCCTTAGTGAGGATTATACCGGAGGCTATGAATCCAGAATCAACTCAAATAACCAAAATGACACGACCGTGAAGATGACGTCAAAAATCGTCAGTAATTCTATCCAGTGGAAATACAGAGCCAAAGGCTGAGCATTGAGTGCGCCTCGTGTGGATTCGACGGCAGCAATCATCACTGGAATGGCCAACGGGAGTAGTAAGACCGGGAGCATAACTTCCCTGGCACGAATTTGAACTGTGAGTGCCGAAAACAGCGTCCCAACAGCTGAAAGTCCCAATGTTGCTAAGAAAAATATTAACAGAAGAAGGCCAATTTCTTCAACAATATTCAGATTGAAGAAAAGGACAAACAAGGGAAACAGCATGACTTCGACGACCAGCATAAACAACAAATTCCCCAGCATCTTCCCAAGGTAGATGGCTCCTTTTGGGGTCGGGCTCATCTGTAGATATTCAAGTGCGTCGTTCTGTAATTCTGCCGAAAAGGATTTTCCCAACCCAATTATGCCGGTAAACGCAAATGAGACCCAAATAATGCCGGCGATGAGTTGTTGGGCGGCATCTTGATCCATCGCAAAGCTAAAACTGAAAACAAGAATCACGATGAGTGCGAAGAACAGCATAGAAGACAGAGTCTCCCGACTCCGCATTTCGCTAATGAGGTCTTTCCAGACCACCCATTGAATGACTCTAAGAAATGTCATGAGCTATGTGGTCTGTCCGGGAAAATGTCAGAATGCCGTGATGGAGCAAGCCGGTTCGATGAGCAACGAGGTTGGCTTTGTCTCGATCATGTGTGGTCATGACGACGACACCCTCTCGTTGAGTGACTTCACAAATAATGTGGTTGGTCACCTGGACTCCCCCCTCATCCAAGGCATTGTAGGGTTCGTCTAAGAGGAGGACTTGGGGTTTAGCCAAGATCACTTTGGCTAAGGCAAGACGACGTTTCATGCCTGCCGAAAAATTTCGTGTCTTCATTTCGCTGAATGCTCCAAGACTGACTTGATCCAACGATAATTTCAACTCTCGAGGAGTTGGGTCCAGGCCTCGCATCGCCATCGCAAAGCGTAGGTTTTCCTGTGCATCGAGGTCATCGTATAAGTGGGAGCCATGGGCGAGAAGCATGGTGGCCTGTCGGACAGATTCTTTTCCCGTGACACCATCATTGCCTAGGACGGTAAAGCGACCATCCGTCGGTCTGACCAGTGTTGCTAAAATTCGTAAAAGTGTGGTTTTCCCGGCCCCATTTGATCCGAATAGGGCAAAGCACTCGCCCGCTGGAATCTCAAAGGAGAGATCCTCAAAAATTCGATAGTTTCCAAATGATTTACTGAGTTGGAATGCCTGGATAACCATTATGTGTGTGCAGACAATTACGTGCGGCTTTTTGCCGTTTCGCTAAGGAGGACCTTTCATGTGTTGAATGAGCTGTAGGTGAGGCCACTAGTATGGCCGCAGATTATCCGGATGCACTATAGCCTACGTAGCCGACTTATGCCATGTCTACAAATCAGAAACTTGTTCGGAGCCAATCTCCAAATGCCAGTAGTGTGGTACAATGTAATTTAGTGCTTATTGACGGCCTTGTTTGCTAGATTTATATTGAATGGAACTCTTGATCAGACCACTAGTTTTCTCTGATCGTTTTAGCTTCAGCCGATGATGAGTGCAAGAGCCTCAATTCATTCTTAACGATAAAACACGTTGATACTTATGTTAATTCTCGGCACTGTCGCTTCTTGTAAGTCCTCTCGCATCAGAGTGCTTTTGGTGGGTGTGATGTGGGTAATGACTACTCTCATGGGTTGTGATTCAGGATATTCCTCGGGGCTTTCGGAAGTGTCTTCGAATGATTCTCAGTTACAGGTCAAGCGGGGATGGCCAACCATCGGATCGCCTTCACCTCCCTTCACATTGAAGAATATGGAGGGAAAGTTAGTTAGCTTGTCAGATTTTAGTGGCAAAGTCATCTTGCTCAATTTTTGGGCAACCTGGTGTGGTCCCTGTCGAGTAGAAATGCCTGCCATGGAAGCCCTATATCGGGAGATGCACAGTCACGGGCTGGAAATTGTGGCTGTTTCGGTGGATGCTCAAGGAATAGAAGTCACGAAACCCTTTCAGGAAGCCATGGGATTGACCTTTCCCATTTTGCATGATCCGGAATATGAAGTGGGTCTTGCCTACGGAGCTCGGACGCTCCCGATCAGTTATGTCATTGACCGGAAAGGCATTATTCAACATCGAGTCTTCGGCGCTCGAGACTGGAATGGTCAAGAAGCCAAAAAAATGATTCAAGCCCTTCTCGATCCTCCTGCAGCTTTGGACTACGATGGACTCCTTTAATCAAGTCTCCATCTTGGCCGCCTTTAGTGCGGGTTTCCTTTCGTTCATTTCTCCCTGTGTTCTACCACTGGTCCCTTCTTATTTGTCTTACATCACCGGCTTATCCGTCGAGGAACTCTCCAACGTTCAGGAGCGGGAACGATTTCGAAAAGTCATTATGGTGAATTCGCTGCTCTTTATTGCCGGATTCTCTAGTGTATTTATTGCGTTTGGAGCCTCGGCTAGTTTTATGGGGCAAATGTTGTATCAATATCAAGACCTGATCCGAAAAATTGGCGGAGTGCTCATTGCGGTGTTCGGGCTCTACCTCATGGGTATACTCAAATTGTCGTTTCTTATGACAGAACGTAAGCTACTGCATTTTGAAAAGCGTCCGTTGGGGTATATTGGATCTTTTCTGGTGGGGACGGCGTTCGCTGCAGGGTGGACTCCCTGTGTTGGTCCTGTATTGGGTGGGATCCTGGCTTATGCAAGCACGACGGAGTCGATGCAAGATGGAATCGTGCTATTAACGTCCTATTCCGTGGGGTTGGGCCTCCCGTTTTTTCTCACGGCTTTTGGGGTCGATAGTTTCCTGACACACTTTAAAAAAGTCCGTCATTATCTTGGGGCTATTTCAATGGTCAGTGGCGTCTTGATGGTGACAATCGGGGTTATGTTGTACATTAATTCTGTGACGATGATTACCAGTTTCTTAGATCGGCATGGTATCGGCTGGTATCTCGGGCAGTAGTGACTCTCCTTCCCTTCTATAGCGAAACCAAGTAGGCATGCTAGGACACGATACATGCAAGACCTCGCGTTTCTCGCATACATTCGACATCGTCACTCAATAATCCAACTGATCTCTGTATGACAGGTGTCCAAGTCCAGCCGATTCAAATAAGTCAACTCAGCGCGAAACACTGCTTTATATGTACGGAAACTAATTGCAGCGGCTATAGCTTCCACATCCTATATTTAGATAAAGAAAGCTTAGTAGGTTCTTGCCTTGAATTTCGAACAACGAAATACAAAATACGAACGACGTTCTTTTTTAGCACCATTGGCCTGGTTGGCAAGTTTCACGTATTGATGTGTTTGACACGGAGGGAGAGGTCTGTTGAGGAAAAGATGTGCGAGGCAACGATTCACACCATGACCCAATGGAACATTCGGAAGGCTTGACTGCTTTCCCAGACGTAAATTCTTCTTCTAACGGAGGGAACGCGAGAATGTCCAAAGGAGATAATTCAGGCTCAACTTTGGCGAGTCTGATGGGTTCTTCCTGTTCATTCGGCATATCTGGAATATCGAGATTCGGATGTTCACTTTGAAGTTTGGTGAGCATTTGCATCCCACTTTCGTAAAAGGGATGATCGCCATGATCTTGCACAAGATCAATCAGCCAGTCTTTCGCCCACTCCACATTGCCGAGTTTTTCATAGGTCTCGGCTAAATGGTATTTAGCCTCCCCGGCTGTTTCCAATGCAGGGTACCGCTCGACGATGTGTTTGAAGCGATGCGCTGCGGCCAGATAGGATTCTCTGTTGTAATAAAACTGTCCAACGAACAAGTCATGTAAAGCCAGATGTTCTTGACACGAGGTAATTTTCTCGTGAGCTTCTGTTTCATAGCGATTATCAGGAAATTCAGTCAAGAGTTTGCGAAAGGACGCTAAGGACTCTTGAATGGGTTCAGGATCTCGATCAATCGTTTTAAATCGTTTATAGTGACTCGTGGCAATTTTATATTGCGCATAGGGGGCTAACATATGATTACGATGAAGGTCGAGAAAATGTTTATATTCGACGATAGCTTCGAGAAACGATTCTTTTTCAAAATACGCTTCGGCGCGCTTCATAATGACGTTAGGATCGTAGTTCATTTCAATTGAATCACCGACAAAAATTTGTTCGTCTGTCCCACTCAATGCGACCTGGGGATCGGAAGGGGTAGGGTCTGGAGTCGAAGAACAGCCAGTCGCGATGACTCCACAGAGGACAATCATGGCAAGAAATCTGTTGACGAAAGATTGTGGCTTCATTTGGTAGGGCACCTTAGTGTTAATATTGAGGAAAGAGAGTCTCAATTCTTAGCCTAACACAAAAAACGTGCCACGCTACCAAATGCTTGAGAAGTAAAGCAAATACAATATGGGAATATGCGTGTTGAGAGGTATTTTTTCCTCACTGTGAGATATGGGCCACATGAAATATTATAGAGTCCCGAAGGAAAGTAACTGAAATGTCGATATCAATGATTAGCGGTACAGGGTCGTCTTTACCAGCTCGGGTCGTTCTGAATAAGGAGCTGGCCTCGAATCTTGGCATTGATGAGTCATATATCTACCGGGTATCGGGGATTCGGTCACGGCACTGGGCGAGTGATAGCGAAGAGTCTTCAACGTTGGCCGAACAAGCCTCCAGGCAGGCACTTGACCAGGCGAAGCTCCATCCTCGTGAGATTGACACTATTTTGTTTTCGACGACTTCGCCGGAAACCGGAGCGTTTCCCTCTACGGCTAGTCTGCTGCAACGCCGTTTAGGCGTGAGGGGAGCGAGTGCATTTGATTTCAGTGCCTCGTGTTCTGGCTTTTTATATGGATTATCCATGGCTGACTCATTGATTCGGTCGGGGCTCAGCGAACGATGTTTGATTGTTGCGTCGGAGATCAAGTCGCGCTATTTGGATCCGGGAGACATGGGGACCTCCATTTTATTTGGCGATGGAGCCGGAGCTGCTGTGGTGACCAAAAGCCAAGAGCCGCATGTTGGGGTACAGAATATTCGGGTATTTTCCGATGGAAGACACTCGACTCTCGTGCGCATTCCAGCAGGAGGATCTCGCGAACCCATGTCTGCTGCCACGATCAAAGAGAAGCGACATACTCTTCGATTAGAGGGAGCCTCCTTATTTCGCGTGGCGGTCAAGCAGTTAGGCCCAGCGTTGCAAGAGCTTCTGGAATCAAGCCAACTCACGATGGCTGATGTCGATCATGTCATGTTTCATCAAGCCAATAGCCGAATTTTGGCAAAACTTGCGAACCGCATGAATATCCCCTCTCATTGCCTTTTTTCTGTCATTGAGCACACAGGGAATACCTCATCGGCTTCGTTACCGATTACGTTGGATATGGCCAATCGGCAAGGACGTCTCAAGCCTGGAGACCTTATCCTTCTTGGCACTTTTGGGGGAGGGATCACCTGGGGTGGGGCATTGATCCGTTGGGGGTAATTGTATTTGATTGACGAATCTGAGCCTTTCACTTACCGTGTTTATGGAGATCTAGGTTTCTTTAATTTGAATGTTCAGGCAGTGGTTTTCTGAGCTGGTTCTCTTAGTTGGTGATGGGGCTCACGCCTTAGTCGTCAGAGACAGAAAGTACACGAATGGGTGACTCAAATTTCGCCGACACCATTATTGAAAAGACCAGAAAACTTGGGCATCCTCTTTGTGTGGGTCTCGATCCTCATGTTGCCTATATTCCGAATGCCTTTTTTTCAAAGAATGGACAAAAGAACCGTCCAATTGACGGTATTGCAAAGTTCTTCCATGAGGTGGTGGAGAGGCTGAACGGTAAGGTTGTGGCCGTGAAACCCCAAAGTGCGTTCTTCGAACAATATGGGGCAGATGGCATCCGGTTGCTTGAAGAGCTCATTGTCCAATGTAAGCAACAGGGAATCCCCGTTATTCTTGATGCCAAAAGAGGTGATATCGGGTCGACTGCCGCCGCCTATGCCGCATTGATTGACCCGTCAAAAGCCGAGGCGGCGAATGCGATGACACTCAATGCGTACATGGGCACTGAGACCATTGAGCCATTCTTGCCGCATGTCATTCAGGGTGGGGCTGGGATTTTTGTGCTCGTCAAAACCAGCAATCCTGGGGCTGAGGAGTTTCAAGGTCTCCAAGTTGATCATGATTTTCTGTATTGTCATGTGGCGAAAGGTCTTACACGATTGTTGCCTCATACGATAGGCGCAAGTGGATGGTCGAGTGTCGGTATTGTCGTTGGAGGAACGTATCCGTCAGACGCGATGAGAATACGAGAGATCTTACCTACTTCGCTTTTTTTAGTGCCAGGATATGGGGCGCAAGGAGCCTCAGCTAAAGATGCATTGGCAGGGTTTTTGAGGGGGCCGATGTGTTTAGAAGGCGGGGTCGTGAATGCTTCGCGATCAATTTTATTTCCTGTCGGTGTTGATGCGACTGCTAGGGAATGGGAGGCCGCGTTTGACGAGGCTGTCCTTAAATCAACTAGAGAGTTACAAGAGGCCGCAAGGCTGTAAATGAATAGAGATTGAAACGCTTCGATTTGACCCAAGACGAATCAAAGTAAACTTTCCTGATCACGAAGCCACTGAATCTTTATGACTTTGCAACCATTGGCGGGAGCAGATAGAATGCAGATCATGGATTGAGATATTTCGGTTCAAGTCTCTAGTGAGAGACCTTCGTTGACGGTGCCGAAGACTCAAGACCTACCGAAGACAATAATGAACGGATAGATAAAGGGAGGATGGAGTGAAAATTTACTTAGCGGATCCACGCGGATTCTGTGCAGGAGTTGACCGAGCCATTGAAATTGTCGATTTATCACTCAAAACGTATGGAGCTCCTATCTACGTTCGTCATGAAATCGTCCATAGTCGCCATGTTGTTAATTCTCTTCGGGATAAAGGGGCGGTGTTTGTCGAGGAATTAGACGAAGTGCCTGATGGGGCCATCGTCATCTTTAGCGCACACGGAGTGGCCAAAAGTGTGTGGGAAGAAGCCAATCGACGTAATCTCAAGATCATTGATGCCACTTGTCCCTTGGTCATTAAGGTGCACAATGAGGTGAATCGTGACTACACTAATCAGTACGAATTGATTCTCATTGGGCATTCCGGGCATCCCGAAGTCGTCGGCACGCTTGGACAGGTTCCCGATAAATTTCATCTGGTTTCTTCAGTGGAAGATGTCGAAACCCTTGTCGTTGAAAACCAGAACCATCTGTCCTATGTCACACAAACTACGCTGAGTGTCGATGAATGCCGTGATATTGTCGAAGCCTTGAATCGTCGGTTTCCTGGCATTAAGGGCCCGCATCAGGAAGACATTTGCTATGCGACCCAAAATCGGCAGAATGCGGTGAAGGAGTTGTCGAAATATGTCGATGTCATTTTGGTGATCGGTTCCCCTAACAGCTCAAATTCCAATCGATTGAAGGAGCTTGGAGAGCGATGTGGCAAAGCGTCCTACTTGATTGATTCCTACCAGGACATCAAGCCTGAATGGTTGGAGGGAGTGAATGCCATTGGTATTGCGGCCGGGGCCTCCGCTCCAGAAGTTCTCGTGACTGAGGTTGTCGATTATCTTCGGACATTAGGGGCGGATGAATTGGAAGAATTGACTGTTGTCGAAGAAGATGTTGAATTTTTGCTTCCCAGAGAACTGCTCGCAAGCCAGGAAAAAGCGTAAAACTACGCCTCAAGCATCGGAGGTTCTTTGAAGCGGCTATAGGAATGTCGGGGAAACTGTAGAACGGAGGCCGCCTACATCGAGGCCGCCCCCATTCGCCTATGCATTCGAGTTTGAGTGCATGCTTTTACCGTGCAGGCTCTCATCTAACGCGATCAAGAAACCGTGTGAACGATCATTAAGAGGCCGCGGCCATCGAACCTGAAATCGAATTGAATGTATTAGCCACGGTTTGCCCAAGAGTTGTGACAGCGCCAATGATCACCGCCGCAATCAATGCGGCGAGCAATCCATACTCCAATGCGGTCGCGCCTTCTTCATCGTTAAGAAATTGCATTATGTACATCATGATCTTCTTTCTCCTGCCGGGCATATTGAATGGATGTCAGCTTTGATGGTGTGCCCATGATTTCCCCATCGCTGACGAGTTTGTTTGACCTTTTCAACAGCGCATGTCTTCACTGTCAGTTTGCTTCAATTGTTCCTATCCGCATCTCATGAAAACCTTAGGCTATTCCCCTTATATCGGATGAAAATAATGGATTCTTAAGGCATCAATAGTGCTCGATGATGTACCTTCGTGTCATGCCGACATTAAAATACGTATATAAAGTCAGGTTTTATTAGAATATATGATGAAGTTGACTCTGATCGCCATTCATTGCAGTCATGAAACAAGGGGGAAATGAAAAAAGTACTGATGGTAAGGTCTATTCATGTTCTCCAAATTTTCTATAGCCGATTCAATTAAATTTCAATGTTTGAAGTAGGTAATGACGCTGAGTTCCTTGGATACCTTTTATTGGTAGCATCAAAAGGATAACGTCATCATGATAGATTGACCAACCGTGACGCTTGGTCTTGCGAACGATCGTATCCACTGAGGTCATCGATGATCACAATATTGAATGACCGTAGGAATTCTCAGTGAAGGTTGAACAGATATGACGAGTGGTATGTTGAATGTTCATGGCCCCCAGCACACCGCTAGAACTTATTTGGATTCGCTTAAAGTGGAGAGATCAGTTATCCCCATCTTACCCACAATATATGGCATAGATAGTAGTATAAGCCTACTTTATTTGGTAGGCTTTTTTGATTTTACAAAAATACTGTGGTAGACATTTAGAGTTGTTTATTGAAAATCTGAATCTCCAAATCTACGGAGGAACCGCATGCATCTCCAAACCTTGATTGTCGAAGGGTTTAAATCCTTTGCTGAGGCTAAAATCGAATTCCCTCAGGGAGTGACGGCGATTGTGGGGCCTAATGGGACCGGAAAAAGCAATATTGTGGATGCGTTGCTCTGGTCGCTTGGAGAGCAGAGCCCAAAGTCTCTCAGGACAGAGAAAATGGAAGATGTCATCTTCAACGGTACCGAAGTGCGCAAACCAATGGGAATGGCCGAAGTCTCGACAATTTTTGGGGGAGTCACCGAACAAGAACTGGAAGCGTTATCGGCCTTGGGAGATGCGTTGGCTCAATCCACGGAGATCATGGTTACCCGTCGGTTGTATCGTGATGGTGATAGTGAATACTCGATCAACAAGATTCCTTGTCGGCTCAAAGATATTCGAAGCTTATTGTGGGCATCTCGAGCAGGAACGAAGGGGCATACGGTTATTGAACAGGGAAATATCGATCAACTATTGAGCGCATCGCCTTTAGAACGCCGTGAATTTATCGAAGAGACGGCGGGTATTATTCGCTATAAAAAGCAAAAAGCCGAGGCTCTGAGAAAATTAGATTCAACGGAACAAAATCTGTTTCGGGTTCGGGATATTCTGACAGAAGTGCAGCGACAGCTTCGTTCGTTAGAACGCCAGGCCAGGCAGGCGAGAAATTATCAAGAATTAAAGAGCGAAGCTAAAAATCTTGAAATACAGCTTCTTCAATGGGAATACCAGCAGTTACGGGAACGTCAGCGCAGCATTGACCTTGAGTTGGAAGAGTCCGAAACGCAAGAGCTTACGCAGATCTCTGAAGAAAAACGCCTGTTGGCCCAGCAGGAAGTGGTCAAGCTGGATTTAGCAAAAACTGGAGAGTCTGTCACCCTTAGTCGAGAGCAATTGCGGGAAGTTGAGCAGGCTATGGGTCATTCCTTAACCTCCATTGAAGTTCTTCGAAATCAGTTGGAACATTACGAGGAACAGCATGGGCAGGCCATGAAAGAGCGGACGCGGGTCAAGGAGGAAGCTGACCAATCTCAAGGGCTGACAGAAGCGATTGCCGAACGCATTACACATATGGAAGGTCAAATAGAATCGTTAGAACAGTCCGTCATTGATGGAGAGCAGCAGCAGAGTGCCTTGTTGGAGAAGCGGACGGTGGCAAGTGAAGAACTTGATCGTCTTCGAAACACACTTCTAGACCTCACTGTGAAGAAAACGAATACCGAGAATCGTTTGGAAAGTTTTGATGAGAGACGATCTGGTCTCGCACGTCGTCTTGAGCGATTATTATTAGAATGTGCAGAGGCTGAAGCTCAGCAGACCCGTTTGTCTTCAGAGGGTGAAGAGCTACGACAGCAGCGAGAAGCCTTAGCTGAAACTCTTGAACAGTTATGCGCCAACCGTGAAGAAGCCGAGCAATCGGTGCAATCGTTGTCTACAAGTCAAAAATCTCTTGATGGCCGTCTCCTCGAGGGGCGAACGAGTTTGGCTGGCATTGAATCCGAGCTTCGTGCTCTCCGCGCGGTGCTTCACGAAGAATTTGGATATAGCGCAACGGGTGAGATTGAAGAAACTTCGATTCGCGGAGCCTGTCGCGAAGTCAAAGAAGCCTTTGCTGAACGCATGGTCGTGGAGGAGCATGCTGAAAAAGCTATTGAAGCCGCTCTAGGTGACCGAATTAAAGCATGGGTTGTGGAGGGTCCTGAGGACGCTGTCCGAGCTATCACCACACTCAAGAATCAATCGTTGGGCCGTGGAAGCTTTGTCCCTGTGCATTTTGTGCCATCTCGGACACGTGATGAGGCGGGTTGGCAGCAAACCTTGCAAGGTGAATCAACTATTTGGGGATCGGCTATCAGCTTTATCAGCGCTCCAGAGGAATTGCAGCGAGCCACGACGATGTTTTTAGAGAATGTCTATGTGGTGGAGTCACTTGATGCCGGCTTGCAGATTATGGAGAAGCATCAGTGGTTTGAGGGGCGGGGCCCTTTGCTGGTCACCGCAGATGGGGAAACGATTCATCCATCTGGTGTCATGACAGGTGGAGTCGTTGGAGAGTCTGGTGGTGTGTTGCGCCGGCGAGGTGAAATCCTTCGCTTAGAAGCTAAAGCCGTTGAGTTAGGGGCCAGTCTCGAACAGGATCAATCTGATCGAGATACGGTGGCTCAAAACCTCGAATCGACCCAGTCTCAGCTTCAAGGTCTTCATCAATCTATCCGTGAGACAGAAGTGCGACTCATGTCTTTGCAAAAGGAAGAAGGTGTTCGAGCAAGTGCCCTTCCCGAGATCATCCGTCGACTTGAGACGATACGTCATGAGCAACAGTCGGAAGAAGCCGAAGTGGCAAAACTGCAGGAAGAGTCGACATTACTTCGAGAACAACTGACTCAACATGAGGTGACTCGAGTTGAGCGAGAGCAGGATCTCGCGCACGTCTCTGAAGATTTTACACGTGTGGAGACCAAAGTCAGAGAGTTGCAGACATTGATGACTGAAACTCAAATGAGCCTGAGGACCTTTCAAACTCAACGTGCGCATGAACAAAGTGATCTCACTCGTCTACAACAAGAAGAAGTTGCCCGATCGACGAAGCTTCAACAACTGGATCAACAGCTCGAGCAACTCTTTCTCCAGACTCGTCAAAGTCGAGATGAGCGTGTACGTTTGGAAGAGATGTTTGAAAAGGCGCAAGAAAAAAAAGACGGGATTGAACGGACTCTGACAGAATTTCAAGATCAATATAATCAGGTTCTCGAACAGACCAGGCTCTTTGATCGTCAAGTGGCAGAAGTTCGGGGAAAACTGGCTGAGACACTGAAGGTCCGGAGTGGAATTGAAGTTCGATTGGCAGAGGTTCGGACGAAGTTGACTACTGTGGAGGACACGCTCACCGAAACGTATAACCTTTCGTTAGAGACACTCAAATTTCCAGTCGCAACAGATTCCCAACTTGATGAGGATGAAGTAGAAATTGAAAGTCTTCCTGAGAACCCGTCTGAGTTGTGGAAGGAGCAGTTAGAGACCATTCGAGGGAAATTAGGGCGGATGGGACCGATTAATCTTGCCGCAATCGAAGAGCATCAAGAACTTCTGGAGCGCTGTGAATTTCTCACCACTCAAGAAGCTGATTTGACCACCTCGATTCAGTCTCTCCAAGAAATCATTCAACGTTTGAACCAAACCACCAACAAGCTGTTTGCCGAAACCTTTAAGAGCATTCAGGAAAAATTTAATGAGGTATTTACAGCCTTATTTGCTGGAGGTCGTGCCGAACTCGTTCTGGTGGAGCCGGAAGAAGAAGAGGGTGAAACGAAACGACGAGATGCTGGGGTTGATATTATTGCGCAACCTCCAGGGAAACGCTTGAAAAACTTGTCGATGTTGTCAGGTGGTGAGAAAACCATGACGGTCCTTGCATTATTGTTTGCCAGTTTCCTGATTAAACCTTCTCCATTTTGTGTCCTTGATGAGGTAGATGCGCCTCTAGATGAAGCGAATGTTGGACGGTTTGGACAATTTTTAACGCAGATGGCCGAACGGTCTCAATTTCTTATTGTCACCCATAACAAACGAACGATGGAAGTGGCTGATTCTCTTTTTGGTGTCACAATGGAACAGCCTGGGGTGTCAAAATTAGTATCTGTCAGACTTAATGAGCTTCAGGATGTTTCATAATTCGAATAGTCGAAGTCTTCTCTGACAAAAAAAGACCCATGCTTCAGAACAAAAGGAAGCATGGGTCTTTTTAGTAAACGAGAGAAGCGAATATTCGAACTGTTAGTTTCTCACACCACTCCAAACCTTTTCCGGGTCAATTTCTTTATCCGGGTTCAAGGTTCGTGCTTTTTCCAGCAAGACGTCTGTGGTTTCAGGAATCTCTGGATCGGAGATACAGCAATCATCGACTGGGCAGACGGCAGCACATTGAGGCTCGTCAAAGTGACCCACGCATTCGGTACATCGTTCGTGCGTGATGACATAAACAGTATCCCCATCGCCTTGACCTTCTCCTACTTGATTGCCGGCTTCCTCTGCAGCACTTCGAGTTTCGAATATTGCCTCATTGGGACATTCTGGTAAGCACGCCCCACAATTGATGCACTCTTCAGTAATAAGCAGTGACATAGACCCTCCTTCAGAACCAATAAATCGGTAACGTCCTTAAAAAAGAAATTTCAATGGAATTCCCTTGCGGGAACGAGCAAACACAAAACACTTACGAGCCTCATTCTACCCCTATGTTTTTATACACGTCAACGGCGCAGAAGACCTAAATCGCTAAGCCCTTTGGACCGTGACGAATCAGTAAATTTCCGGCAGCCTTGAGGAAATAAGGCTAAAGTCTTCTTTTTCTGAATGGCTTATATTGTCCATGACCAGCTCCAATAGACCGGATTCCAGCTCTTCCCAGAGACGACCAAGGCGGCCACATGGTCAAGGTCTACCTGAATTTCATGCATGGTCCATCGTAAAGGCTCCAGGGTATCCTCTGCGACTTCGAGGAGAGCTGTCGGAGTCGTTGGCGGAAGAGAGACCGTGATGGCCTGTAAGGGAAATGAGAGCCCTTTCCCTGTGGCTTTCAAGTATGCTTCTTTCCTGGTCCAGCAGGCTAAAAAGACTTGTTTCTGGTCAGATGATGCATGTGACATGATGTGAGCTTTTTCTTTTTCCGAGCAAATTCGTTCAATGAGGGATTGATAGCTGATGTTTCGGTGTTTGTATTCAAGGTCGATCCCGACTTCTCGATCAAGGGCAAAGGCATAGAGTGCGACGTGCTGTGTATGGCTGAGGTTAAATAAGAGAGGCGGTTCGGTGAATGGTTCTTTCAAGAAAGGTTTTCCCTGTGGCCCTTGGGAAAACACGAGTGACTGGGCCTCTATGAGTAGATATCGACTCATGATAAGCCTGAGGGCGCTACGAGCGGCAATAAAGGCATGACGATGTTCCTGGAACTTCAGGCGCTGAGCGCGCGTGAGTTCATCGAGAGAGAGAAGGCGTTGAAGTTTAGGAAGGTGGTGTTCATGCGGTGTTAGGCCGACTTTCCATATGTGCACCTCATCTGGAGATAAGGTCATTTTTTGTTTTGGCGTTTGCCAAGAACCGTCATGGTTTAACCTGAAGTCGTTGGACATAGAAGAAAATGCTTCGATGAAGAGCGTCAGAAGAAATAAGACAGTGGAGAATGCATAAACCCTATGCCTGATTATTGTATGAGAGGAAATAGAATGAAGCAATCAATCTATTCTCAGGTACTTCAGCGTTAGATGATATTCTGTGGAGTGCCGTAAGACGTGAACTGTGACAGCGTTTCATATCTTGACGGAATACCCTACGGCTGTTATAGCAGGCCTTTCGCTTCCAGAAAGGTCTTAGTTGTAGACGTCTCATTTCTTGGTACTGTATCCGTTGCCTATCTAACATCCAATCATGTCAGCACGTACACCTTCAGCGGCTTATGCTGCGTTGACGACTGCGGCTATCGTCTGGGGTGGGTCCGTTGTGGCCCAAAAAGTTGCGCTTGGGCCATTTTCTCCTGTTGAAGTCTCAGTATTTCGCGGGCTGGGGGCTCTGTTAATTTTGTTTCCCTTATGGCTGTGGCGTGAAGGAGTGGTGGCATTTTCAGTTCGAGATGTTGGGGTGTTCACCTTGCTGGGCGTCGCAGTGTTAGCCAATCACTTATTAGTGCTGATTGGGCTTCAATTTATCGGGGCGGGTGCGGCAGGCATTATTATTGGAGCAAGTCCAACAATTACGGCCTTTTTATCGTCGCTCATTATCCATGATCTTCCGTTTCGACGGGTCTGGGTCGGCTGTGCCGTGTCTTTTGTTGGTGTCTTGTTCGTGTCTGGCTTGAACGGGCAAGTGAATGCGGGAGAAAATCCACTGTTAGGAGGGGGAGCTATCCTTCTCTCCCTTGTCAGCTGGGCTCTGTATACCATTGGGAGTCGACGAGTCATGGAGCGGTTTTCTTCACTGACGGTGAACTGGACGACACTGCTGATCTCGATTTTCCTTCAGATTCCACTGTTGTTCATGAATCAGCAAGTGTTGGCAAGTGGTGTGGATGTTGTGCCGCTATCTGGTTGGATGGCCTTGTTTTATGTCATCGTGTTTGCAACAGCTCTCGGTCAGCAAGCTTGGCTCTACGGTGTGGAGGGTGTTGGTCCCTCACGAGCAGGAATTTTTGTGAATCTTATTCCAGTATCGGCATTGGTACTGTCTTTTTTTATTCTTGAAGAATCCATAGGTTGGGGAGACGTTCTGGGGATTGGGTTCATCTTGCTTGGGGTATGGTTGGTGAACCGACAATCATTGAGACAAGCGTGATCGGTCTATCGTATGATCATTGTGGGAGGAGAGGAGTTATCCAATGTTAGAACAACGAATTGAAGAAGTAACCCAAGCCAATGAATATTTTTACCAGTCTTTCGAAAATCTGGATATTGCGGCGATGGATACGATCTGGGCCCACCAAGAATATGTCACCTGTATTCACCCGGGTTGGAGTATTCGAGTTGGATGGCCGGCAGTTCGGGATTCGTGGGTGGTAATTTTCAATAATACCTTTTCCATGAAGTTTCAACTCACGGAACTGCAGGTTCAGGTTGCGGCTGATGTCGCGTGGGTCATTTGTACGGAAAATATTACCAGTCGCGTGGGGGATATTGATCAGAACAGCGTGGTTGTGGCAACCAATTTATATGAGCGAATCGGAGAGTCATGGAAGATCATCCATCATCATGGGTCGCCCTTAATGGAATAAGAGGGAAGGTCTTGTGTCTCTTTTGAGTAAAAAGGCTGTTGAGTTTGTACGGTAGAGACGTGACGAATGGCGAGGCTATGTGTTTTTTGCTTCTGGAAGACGGGATGAACCGAGTTATGGTCCAATAAATTTGACGGGTTTGTCGCCTGTTAAATGATCAGGGGTAATGACATAGTGTCCCAGTAAAGACTTTTCCCATATCACATTGGCCGAATTGAGATCTCCGACTGTCAGAAGATACGTGAACCCACCAATAATGGCTCCAAGTCCAGCATAGGCTATTTTGACGTTCCCGTAGGGCAATGTGGTGATAAAGCTCGCAACGCCGAGTCCCGCTTCAGTGGTCTTTTCTTTTGTGTCTGCTAATGCTGAGGACGTTCCCACTTCTGGTAACAACACGAATAGTATGGTCCCAAGGATGATCGCTCTTGCCAAATGAGAGACGTGCATGGATTGTCACAAAGATGGGACGGTCTCCTTCATGAACGCGGACATCCTTTCTGTAGAGAATGACCTATCAAGATAAGGGAACGGTTAACGGTTCTTCTCCTAGTTGGCTCTATTCTTTGACGGTGATGGTCTTTGCCCATTCATTGACGGTGGGATCGCGTTCATCCATGGTCATGGCGCCATACTTTTTGAACATGGCTGACCCGCCTTTTTTCCTTCGCCAAGTGAGGAAGTCCATAAAGTGTTTTTTGCAGAGTGCTCGTGTTCCGGCCGGGGCATAGTATGGATGGGGACAAGCATGAATCAAGCATGGTTCTGAACTCATGAGAAACTCCATGGAAAATATATCAAAAGTGGAAGTACGTCGAGTATGCCGAAGCCGGAACCTGGAATGCAATGGGTCTGGCGGTCTTAAGTCAGAGTCTTGGTGCAAAGAGCCTGAGCAAATCAGGTGCTATCGGGGTTTCTCTTGCAATCCTCCCTGACCGAAGGTATCGTAGTGCACAGTTGTCAGAGGAAGAACTTCGGTAATTCATGTTTGGTGAAAGGAGAGTATCTTGTGTTGAAAGCTAAAGATGTGTTTGAAAGAACAAAAGAGGCCGCTGTGAGCGCAACCGATCAAGATGAACGGCCCTTACAAATTGATTATGAGGCGTTAGAAGGAAAAATTGAACAAGTGTTAGCTGGGCGATCAGTCCATTTACTCCATATTAACCAGTTTCTTCCTGAAGGCTATGAAGATCAGGGACGATTTAATGTCATTGTGATGACTTCGGGACATGTCTTATTTGATATGGTTGTTGGCGATTCGTACTTTCGATATGACATCTTTTCCTGCAGTGATTTAGATAAAATTCAACTGATTGACGGTACGTGGGATAATACTGAAAATAAAACGCAGGATGCCTTTCTCAGCTTACGGTTGATGCATGGGGATGAAGCTCATATTCTTTTGGCACTCAAAGATGAGCAGCGACCCGGGGTTTTTGCCGTGGCCGATGCCGTTTCACAGGGTCGTCACCCAGAAAAAAACGCATAACGAACATGTCATTCATCAATTGAGAGTGTGACGTGTTATTGAGGTTCTATAGCCGATTCAATTAACTTTCACTGTTTGATGTGGGTAATTTCGCTGGGCTAGTTGATATGTCCAGCTGGAACTTAATTGGATTCGCTATAGTTACGCAGGCAGCGGGAAGGGAAGTTCTTGAACAACGGCAGGGTGTCGTTGCTCTGCAATTTCAATGGTTAATTCAGTTTGCGGTTTGGTAAAGTCGCGTAAGGGAAACCCAAACGCCACAGGCTTTTTGAGCAGTGGCGAAAACGCGGCACTGGAAACCCACCCGACTTCCCGGTCTCCGCTAAAGAGTTTGGCTCCGTGTTCCGGTATTTGATTGTCAGGTGAATCAATTAATAAGCCAACCATTCGCCGTTTGACCGAACCGTATGTGTCCATTCGTGCGACGACTTCTTGTCCAGGGTAGCACCCTTTTGACAAACTAAACGCCTTACCCTCCAGATTAGCCTCTGGGGGGACAATGCGTTCATTTAAATCTGGTCCAATCTTCGGTATCCCAGCCTCAAGTCGCAAAGACTCTAATGCCCCATGTCCGACAGCACGAAGGTTGAAGGATTGCCCCGCTGACCAAATTCTCTCCCATGTCGAGACAAGACCGGCGTTGGGCATATGAATCTCGATGTCATGTTCCCCAGTTTCTTCTGTCGTGACGAATAGGGCTGTCTGTCCCTCAAGATCGACGACGTGAAAGTCCAAGGGTTTGGATGCTGTCATGTCGATTGAGAAGGCTTGTTTCACAAGATCAGGTGCAGAGGGGCCGGCTATGAGCAGGGTCCCCCATGACTCGTGACAGTTTTCCATTTTGGCTTTGGTCCCAAACAGCAAGAATTTCCGTAAGTGCTGATAGGTCATGTCCCCAATTTCTCCTGCATCTTCGAGAAAAATCGAGTCTTCTAACAGCAAGACCCGAAAGTAGGACAGCATCTTGCCTTTATGATCCATAAAAGCTGAATACAGACCCTGTCCGGCTGCCAAAGGACGAATGTCGTTGCTAATGAGATTTTGAAGCCAGGTGACGCGGTCGTCACCGGTGATGCGGTTAAGGCCACGAAGCGAGAGGTCAGCGATGCCGACTCCTTGCCGTACGGCGACATGCTCCTCTGTGGCATTCCCATAATGTTGGGGCATTTCCCAATTCCCGATTGGTTGGAACTGTGCGCTTAAGGCTTCGTGTTGTGTATGGAGTGGAGATTGTTTCATGTTTGGGCACCTAATATCGACATGGCAGAAAGGATTAAAACTTCAAGTAAGAGATTCTGTGTACGCTTACATATTGGAAAACTCAATCATCGTGCCCAAGGACACCTATAATTTCAATGTTGAGAGTGCCCAGCGATTCAAGTGATAAATGAGTATTCATGAACCAATGGCCTGTTGATCGTTCGTATTTTTAGGCGCATCACATATGCTACGTGACGTTGGCCGTCATCTCCTCAAGCAGTGCCAACGTTCTGGCAGAGAACTCATTACGTGAAACAATTTTATTGATGCCGAGTTCTTTCGCCTGTTTCCACGTCTCCACTTCTTCATGATTCGCAAAGGCGAGGACGGGAATATGTTTATATTGCTCCGTTCCTTTGAGGAGGCGAAGAGCGGCTGTGGCCTCGAGTCGTTCATCATTCATGTTGAGGATAATCGCATGGGGTTCTTGCGTAGAAATTTTTTCCTGCCAGTCTTCCTGTTTTTTAACTCGTTGAAGGCTATAACCATGCGGCAGAAAAGCATCGCGAATTTTTGTATAAAAAAAGATGTCACTCACGCCGACTAAGATTGTTTTTTCCTGTTGTTCCATGCGGGTATGTATCCTTTTTTTGTAAAAAGATGCTGAAGTTCTTGCGTCGGCGTGCCTCTCTTGCCTGTATGACTAGTTCATCAGCGTGATTAAGCGCATCATGGCTCGTTTGGCAGAGGTGTATT
Source organism: Nitrospirales bacterium (assembly GCA_021603905.1). GTDB lineage: Bacteria > Nitrospirota > Nitrospiria > Nitrospirales > UBA8639 > JAGQKC01. The sequence goes on along the minus strand of BQIU01000023.1, from coordinate 18,421 downwards.
CCGGGTCTAATGTGGTAGCTTGCTTATAGGCCTCGATGGCTTTTTCCCAATCGCCCTTTTTTTCGTACACGCGTCCAACATTCATATGTGGAAACGCTGGATTTTCATAGCGCTTGGCATCCATCGCTTTTTCAAACCAAGGAATGGCTTCGTCCAATTGATTGAGCTCAATCAAGTACGCTCCGATATCGTTGTAAGGATTGCCAAAATCCGGATCACAATTAATCGCTCGCTGGCATTCCTCAATGGCTTCATTCAGCTGTCCCATAAAACTGTAGGTCCAGCCAAGAAAGGTGTAGGCCTCTGCCGAAGGTGAGGTTGCAATTGACTGTTTATAGAGCTTCACGGCTTCATCCAGTTGCCCTTTTTGTTGCGATTCGTAGGCTTGCTGGAAGAGATTCCACGCTAAAATCTTTTCTTCTTCCGTGCCGCTGCCTTGTTGCAGGAAATCCTGCAAATCCATACTCATTCCTCCAAATGTTAAAACGAAGTGAACAGTGAATATTCCGTTGAACGTGAATCTTTATAGTCTAAGGTGCAATGCGTTGGTTTTCAACTAAAATAGCGAAACCAAAGATTTTCTCGTTGCAGAGGTATCGTGAACAACGTGGAGAATGTGTATGCACACTAAGAACTATTCTCCCTTAAGTTTGTGTTTCACGAGTTCGGCTGCACGTCTGCCTGATAAGATCATCGAGCCAAAGGCCGGTCCCATTCTTGGCGAACCGTCTACGGCTGCCACTGCCAAACCGGTGACGAAACAATTGGGATAGACCTCGCGCGTATTTTTAACAACTAATGCTTCGGATTTTGCAATCCACATTGCGCCATTGCCTGGAACTTTCTCATACAAGTTTCTGCGATGGAGAAGGTTCACGACGACGGCATCATGGCCCGTGGCATCCACAACGATACGGCTTTCGAGTGCAATTGGATCAACATGTATGATGTCGTGTCCTGCCATTTCCGCTGTCGTGTTATTGACCACGACGCCTTCGAGTTTGCCTTCTTCTCGGACAATTAAGTCGAGGACCCGTGTTAAGTTCATGATCTTTACGCCAGCCTCATAGGCGGCAGAAATTAACCGTGCCGTCGCGTGTGGTGGATCAACGATGGTCATGCCGTCACATTCTTTCACGGGTTTGCACGGGATCCCAAGTTCTTCCAAGATCACATCGGCTGGCGCGCAGATCGTGGCTTTATTCATGAGATAGCCGCCAGACCAAAATCCACCGCCCAGTGCCAGGCTTTGTTCAATCAGCAAGGTTCGTATGCCGTGCAAGGCTAAGTCTCTCGCACACAACAATCCCGACGGTCCACCCCCGACGATAATGACATCACTTTCAATCAGTTGATCGAATTCTTTATAAAACTCCCTGGCAATGTGACGAGTGACGTCACGTTCTCGCAAGGGGGCTATGGTGTTCTCCTTCATAATCTTACGCTCCGCAAGTTAGTCATGATCTGCCTTTGATCATGTATTATAAGTAGATCTCTCCTCCGGCCTTACGAAATTCTTCGGATTTTTCTTTGAGTCCGATTTGAATGGCCTCCTGTTCCTCTACCTTTAGTTGGTCCGCGTAGTCTCGAACATCTTGGGTAATTTTCATGGAGCAGAAGCTTGGTCCGCACATCGAACAGAAGTGCGCGCCTTTGGCGGCTTGATCGGGAAGGGTGGCGTCGTGATAGTCGCGAGCCGTTTCCGGATCAAGTGATAAATTAAATTGATCTTCCCAGCGAAATTCAAAGCGGGCTTTGGACAGGGCATTGTCCCGAGCCTGGGCGCCTGGATGACCTTTGGCCAAGTCGGCAGCATGGGCGGAGATTTTATACGCGATCACGCCGTCTTTGACATCTTCCTTATTTGGTAGACCGAGATGTTCTTTCGGCGTCACATAGCAGAGCATCGCACAGCCGTACCATCCAATCATGGCTGCTCCAATGCCTGATGTAATGTGGTCATAACCAGGAGCAATATCTGTTGTGAGGGGGCCCAAAGTGTAAAAAGGCGCTTCCTTACATGTTTCGAGTTGTTTGTCCATGTTCTCTTTGATCATATGCATGGGCACGTGGCCAGGACCTTCAATCATGACTTGGACATCGTGTTGCCAAGCTGTATTCGTTAATTCTCCAAGTGTTTCGAGTTCGCCGAATTGCGCCGCGTCATTGGCGTCGGCGATTGAGCCTGGGCGAAGCCCATCGCCCAAACTAAATGAGACATCGTAGGCCTTCATAATCTCACAAATTTCTTCGAAATGCGTGTAAGTGAAATTTTCTTGATGATGAGCTAAGCACCATTTCGCATGAATCGAGCCACCGCGGGAAACGATTCCTGTCATCCGATTCGCTGTGAGAGGCACATAGGCAAGGCGGACGCCAGCGTGAATCGTAAAGTAGTCAACGCCTTGTTCCGCTTGTTCAATCAAGGTGTCCCGGTAGATGTCCCATGTCAGTTCTTCAGGTTTGCCTCCGACCTTTTCAAGCGCTTGATAGATTGGTACTGTGCCGATGGGGACGGGGGAATTGCGGATGATCCACTCTCTCGTCTCATGAATGTTTTTCCCTGTTGACAGATCCATGACGGTGTCGGAGCCCCATCGAATCGACCAAATGAGTTTCTCAACTTCTTCTTCAATGGAAGAGGTGACGGCGGAGTTGCCGATGTTCGCATTGATTTTGACAAGAAAATTTCGTCCGATAATCATCGGTTCGACTTCAGGGTGATTGATATTTGATGGAATGATGGCTCGCCCCAGTGCGACTTCATCCCGGACAAATTCTGGAGTAATATGCGATGGGATCGCCGCCCCCCAGGCTTGCCCTGGGTGTTGAACGACGCCTCGTGTTTGGTGGTCATTGGCTCGAAGTGTTTCTGCCTGCTCTTCTCGTGCTTGATTTTCACGTATGGCAATAAACTCCATTTCCGGTGTCACGATGCCTTTGCGAGCGTAGTGCATCTGCGTCACATTCATACCGGACTTTGCTCTGAGGGGCTTACGACTTAACGCGAAACGGATCGAGTTCAGGCTTGTATCCATTGCACGTTGCCGGCCGTAGGTCGAGGTGACTTCTTCGAGTTGTTCTACATCATTTCGCTGGGTGATCCATGCTTGACGCAGAGGCTGAAGACCTTTTCGAACATTAATTGTGACGTTGGGGTCTGTGTAGGGACCGGATGGGTCATACACCGTCACCGAAGGATTTGGTGTCGGTGTCGCGCCATTGGGTCCCTTAGTCGGAGTGAGGACGATTTCACGCATGGGTACTCGAACACTAGGATGGGACCCGGTCACATAGACTTTTTGAGAAGCGGGAAACGGCTTTGTGGTCAATGTTGCGGAAGGCGTATGGTTGTGATCATCGACAACGGGAATAGCCTTGCCGTTGGTCGATTTGGTTTGTTCGTGTTGAGAGGTGCTCATGGTGCGATCCTTTCTCAGGATGGACGGGTGTGAAAGCCAGTATTGCCACTTCTGTAAAAACGAAAAAGGCCGTTCCCTGTCTGTGAGGAAACGGCCAGAAATTTCAATTACCATCTGCCGCTTCCCTACGCTGGTATTACCCAGGTCAGGTATAAGGGTCGTCCAACTGGGTTGGACATCTCAGCGAAACGCTCCCCTAGCCTTGTTCAGCAAATGCTAGCGCTCAGGCTGGACCTTGTCAATGAGGCAAATGGGCAGTGCGAACTAATGCAAGGGATGTCTCCAGCGTAATCCAGAGAATCGGCTGTAATCTCGATCTGTTGTGATCCACTCACTCCCAGACTCAATCGCCATGGCGGCAAGATAGGCATCAGGACCCAAGTTGCCTTTCACATTGGCTTCACGACACAGTCGCGAGAAGATTTCCCAATGTCGCGGGCCTGGTGAGATCAACACACAGGTAGGCTGAGAGCGAATCGCATCGACAAATGCCAACGCCGTGGGGAGCGGAGTCGGTTGGTTGAAGACTTTCGGGTGAGTGACGATTCTGAGAAACCCACTGAGCACAAGTTCGCTGATCCCAAAGGCGGCGTCAGATTGCGTCCACTGGATAAGCCAGGTTCGATATAATGTGTGATCCAGAGAATCTTCTCGATGTGCGTACACAAGGACATTAACGTCAACGAGCTCCATTCTTCTCTTCCATCACATCTAAGAGATCAGCACTATTATCCAGGTCGACACCGGGACGAAGTCCGCCACCATTAAAGGTCGGAAGCTTTGGTCTCCCAGTTTTCGTGGATCGCTTATTCATTGTTAGGAAAGTTCGTAAGGCGTCTTCAAGCAATGACGTCAATGTGCAGCCAGTTTTGGCGGCATGTTGTTTTGCCGCGGCCAAGAGCTGATCGTCTAGTCTCACTGTTGTCCTCATGCATCAAAGCATATTATGTGTGCATCAATATGTCAAGTTGTTGGCGTGGTTGCCCAGTTTGATGCCAAGACCTCGTCTGTGACCCTGTTGCTGTATTTGCAAGGCTGCGTGTTTAAGTAGATTTCTATTTTTTGTATCTTCGATCAAGTGTAATTGTTGATACGGTGGGCGTTAGCACTTGAGAGAGTGCTGAATTTCGGATTTCTGGCTATCGGGTTTTTGCGTGTGAGACAAATCCGGATATACACTACGATCATCTCAGATAGGATACACAGTATGTGATTGGGTGTATGTCATCCTCATCCATGTACACTTCGGGCGTTTGAAGCGCCGATTCCTTTTGATTCGTGGCAGGAATTTGAGATTCGTAATGATAGTGCCGTGACGACATGGGGAACAGGCGCGACTTTAAAATGGTCTGTGATATTCATAGGAAAGTATGAAATAAAAACAGGAATGGGGAACCATTCAAGGTTTCAAGACGGGAAAAGTTCTGCTTGAGAATGGTAGCCCAAAGTTCATTCCCCGTGCGCACTGCTTAAGTGCAGAATTTAGAGAGAGCTATTGGAACGGGATGGAGCAAGACTTGCCCTGGCGGCCTCTCCCAAACCTTACCACACCACCGAAAAATTGGACAGAGGTCATTCTTTGATAAACCCCTATGAACCTGTTAAAAGTATTTCTTAGATGAGTAAGTATGACAAACTCGTTGAGGAAATCCTGCAAGGTAAATCGGATAAGAACATATCCTTTGAGGACCTATGCCACCTCTTGCAGCGCTTGGGATTTGCAGAACGGATCAGAGGGAGTCATCATATTTTCAGGAAACAGGGCGTGGAAGAAAAGCTTAATCTTCAACGAGACGGAAGCAAAGCGAAGCCTTACCAAGTCAGACAGGTAAGAACCGTAATATTGAGATATACGCTTGGAGGATAAATCATCATGCTCAAATACGAAATCATTATCTATTGGAGTGAAACAGACGAGGCTTTCGTGGCTGAAATCCCTGAGTTGCCAGGCTGCATGACACATGGAGAAACCCAAGAGTCGGCTTTGGTGAATGCGAAAGAAGCCATTCAGCTTTGGATCGATACCGCCAAAGAATTCGGTGATCCAATTCCTGAACCCAAAGGACGTCGATTGATGTTTGCCTAACTTGTATCCGGTTTCACGAATTCTTCCACTTAGGATTTCTCTCACCGCGAATTCCTTTATGCTCCAAAATAGGAGTCAAGTACTTCAGTTTATAAAAAACACTTCCACCACCTCATGGAACATTCAGAAGAGTGAGGGTTATGTCATAAAGCACGCGACCTAACCCTCAATTTAAAAGGTTTTTTTAACTGGATAGGAAAGTACCAAAGTACGCGGTGAAGGGGTAATTCCCAGATTTAGCTGTCCGAAGTCCTGAAGGTCACCCTTCCGGAAGGCCTGAGTGGACCTTGGGTCAGGACTCAACCCCACGCGTTCGCTCTGTTGGGGCGTGTTGGTTGGAGAAACGGGCAAAGGGAGCCCTTGGCTCAGGAACTGAGCATGTGACGGATCTGAGAGGAAATGGTTACAAAAAAGGTTACACTCGACAAGCGACTGATCTTCCTTTTCGAAGAGGATAGGGACTAGCTATTCTTGTGTTGCAAGAAATTTTTCGGCCTCGGGATGGTACCCCACAATTCGGTTCGAAGGGGGGCAGTCCCGAGACCCCTTGGCGACTGATGGAGAGTTTTGAAAGTGAGGTATGTGCATTTACGTAATAATAAATTTCTGCGCACTTATGGATCTACCACAAACCGGATTAGGAGTAGCAACGTTAAAATTAGAAACGCTAAAACGATAAATACGTGCAAAATATTGATTGTCTGGACAAGTTTTTCAATCTGAGCCTGGAGAGCTGCAACTCGTTTTCCAGTTAAGGTCTCGCTGTCTGCCATTTGGCTTGAAATCGCTGTGATTGCTTTGCTCAACGAAGAAAGTTCGGCACGATCCTTTTCAGATACATCTTTGACTCGACCCGAAACATCCTTTAGCAAGTCGAACACTTGACGACCAGCTTCATCCATGTTCTCACTAGAATCCTTGGGTAAATCTACGTCTCGGATATACACCTCTGGCAAATAACTACCCATCCGTTTCCAGCCACTTAAAGGTACATCTTTTTTGAGATTAAGATAGGTCTGCCAAGGATTTTGGGAAACGATGAGGTCCTTCAGCCGGATTAGCTCGTCTGAAAGTTCTTCGGGACTCTCGTCCATCTTGATCGGCGATAAACTCTTGGCCCGTTCAAACAAGCGCATAGCAACTACTTCGTAGTGAAGGGCATCTGAAGATAGGCGCTTCGCCCGTTGAGTCTGAAGCGTTTCCCCAAAGCCGATGGTGGCCCACATGCCAAGTCCTGAATGAAATTTATCTGGTGCATCATTGATTAAATAACAGATCGCCTGCATTTGAACGAGAGTGGCACCCCTACAAAGTGTGGCCAACATGGCCAACTCATTTACCTTTTTCTTTCCCGCTTCTTCTGATTCCCTTGGGTCATAGACCAGTTTAGAAATGTCGGAATCCCGCAGCTCGAAATGCTGGCTAGCTACCGCTGCTTCCCTGAGGTTTTTATTCGTTGAATTCTTGAAGAGCTTACGACGAAGCTTTTTCAGCGTGATATCGTTGCGGTAGAGTAATTGTTCAAGTTGATGTTCATCGAGAGACTCGATAACTTCAGGTGGAATATCGGACATTAACCCTGCTGTCTCAGGGAGGGAATCAATTAGAGCATACGAAAGAGCTTTGGGCAACTCAGGTATGACTTCCCATAGCTCCTTCACGCTCTCACCTACCTGGTACGCCGCGAATCCGTCGCGGAAGCGATCCGCAAGGTCTTCCGATTGAGCAACACGTTTCCCAATGCCTTGGCTTCCCAGATATTGGAGTAGGACATCAAGCATTTCATCAATCGTTATTTCCTTGCTTGGGAGCAAATCCTTGGTCGCATAACGAAGCAGTTTGGCTAGGTTTTCTCCCTCCTCCCCAACTCCATTTACCAGGGCAAGACGTTCGGTCTGTGGGCGCTTCCAAAACGACTTTGGATCGTCGAGTTCAAGGCTAAAGAGTTTAAAACCTTCCTCACTGGCGGATCGAACAAGGGGAACTGGATCTGCTTGGACTTTTTCGAACCGTGCTTTGTCTTTCAGATAGTCAGGGGTTTCTTCAGCATCGTCGGCCTTGTATGGTTCGCTTACAGTCTTAGCCGCAAGATACCGAACGTAAGGATTGCTATCCGCCAAAGCTAGATCTATCAAGCATTTTTGGTGGTGAGACCACCTTTGAAATCCAAGGTCTGTAGAGGTATCGGTGATCCAAACTGAAAGTAGATAAACGCGATCTGAAGTCGAAAGACCAGACCATGCCTGTTTGATACGCTCGATTGCGAGAGGCGTTCCATCCAGAAGAAGTTCTAGGTGCTTGGGGTGTGTCACTTTTAGGCCTGCTCGATTGTCTAAAATGAATTAGTTGTCTGCTATTCCTTGCACCGTTCTATAAAATAATCGTAATTTTGAAGTAGTCGCATATTTTCTGCAATGCCTTATCATTCCCCAATCACCGAATTAAGTGATCTCAAGAAATTAGGTACCCCTTCGGTACCTCCATTCACCAGGATATTCGTCGTTAAGTCGCGCAAGGTGGCTAGATTTTTGATTAAATAATCGCAATGCCATAAAATCCCTACTCAGCATCTAAATTCCTCCAACTCTTCGAGTATTCATCTATTCATCTTACAATATATAGCCCCTCAACCATTGGTGTAAGGGAACAGATGGCAAACCCTAAGCGAATATTTATTAGTCACACATCGGAGCTCTACAAGTTTCCAGACAACTATCCCTTCGTCAAAGCAGCCATCTCTGCTGTAAACCGAGCTGGGCATGTTCCGTGTGACATGCAATATTTTACAGCTCGGGATAGGCAGCCCAGTGAATACTGTAAAGAGCGTGTCCGAGAATGTGATGTTTATGTTGGCCTGATTGGTTTTCGCTATGGTTCGCTTGTCCGATAAGGGGTCAAGATAAGATAAGGGGTCAAGACGCTTGTTTCATAATATATTTGGTCGATTCGCTGTCATCAGAATCTGCGTTTTTTAATATCTTCACTCCATTTCATCTATTGCCACAAGTCCAATTCCTATCACCATTAGCGTTGCTCCGATGAACCGCTGGCGTATGTTCGCTTCCCGCAAAACGAGAAAGGCCCATAAAATGGCAAACAGTGCACTTGTGCGTTTGATTGCGATGACAGAGGGGACACTGGCAAGGCTCAGCGCCATGTTGTGAGCGATCAGTGTGGCGGCACTAAAAAGTCCGATAAACATCAAAATGGAAATCTTGCATGGTTGGTCGTGGTCGATTTTGGGGGTGCGAATGACCAAAAATATAGAGAACAAGCTCACGACCATAAACACATTGATCGAAAGACTCCAGAAGATGGGAGACGAAGAATGAGGGGTCAAGACGCTTGTTTTATAATATATTTTGTCGATTCGCTGTCATCAAAATCTGCTCCTTTTTATATCTTCACTCCGTTTCATCTAGTGCCACGAGTCCAATGCCTATTACCATCAATGTAGCGCCGATGAATCGCTGGCGTATGTTGGCTTCTCGTAAAACTAAAAAGGCCCATAGAATGGCAAACAGCGCACTTGTGCGTTTGATCGCGATGACAGAGGGAACACTGGCAAGGCTCAGCGCCATGTTGTGAGCGATCAGCGTGGCGGCACTAAAAAGTCCGATAAACATCAAAATGGAAATCTTGCATGGTTGGTCGTGGTCGATTTTGGGGGTGCGAATGATCAAAAATATAGAGAACAAGCTCACGACCATAAACACATTGATCGAAAGACTCCAGAAGATGGGAGACGAATGTTGGACTCCGATTTTGTCAAAATTTGACGTGAGACTATAGATGGCCGCGACCGAGAGCATTCTTCTGGGCCCTGACTCTTTTAACATCGCAAGAAACGGATCGAGCAAGCTCATACGTGCGTCTTGAATGGAAAGGATGTACGACCCGCCGACGATCAGCAGAATTCCAAGAAAACCTAGGAAGCCGGGAAATTCTCCAACGATCCAAGGTGAGGTAAAAAGCAAAAAGATTGGTGTGAAAGTGATGAAGGGAATTGTCAATGACAAGTCTGAGGCTTGGAGTGCCCGCATAAATTGTATAAAGGCCAGCACATTCAGTATTCCGCCGAACAGTAGGGCTTCCCAATAACGTGGGCCGATAACCGGAAGCTCACTCGTTAAGAAAAAGAAGCACAGGAGGATCGGAAAAGCGAAGGCACTGGCAGCCAATGCTGCGACATGAGGTTGAGTGTAGTGGAGTCCTTGCTTACTGAAGAGATCCTTTAATGATTCGGAGAGCGCGGCAAGAAGGGCAAAACTTAACCAGAGCATGCTCTAGTGTACATCACTGCTTTAGAAGGTAAAGTTTTTGGAGGGTGCTCTGGATAAAAAATCGGTCCATGAACCTAAGTGAATCCAGGAGTGAAGGATTTGTATTCACGATAGATGGCGGGCCCTGGCTTTTTTCGCCAGGGCTCCGTCTTGCGCTTAATAATTTGGTCTTATTGAACTCGAACCGGGATGTAGGCGCGGTTGTTTGAACCACTCACTTCACTAATGTCGTTGTCTTCATCGACAATAATTCCCAGCCAGTAATTTTGACCGGCATTGAGATAATTGGGAATGATCACCGGAACTGTTGTGGTGTACACATCAGCAGGATGGATCGAACCAAACGACCCGCCACCAATGCGTGTATCACCGTAGCTGATATAGTCATTGGTGGAAATGTAAATCCCGTAGGTGACGTTCGAATGAGTCTGTTTGCCGTTATTTTCAATCGTAAATTCTGGTCGTACGGTATTGCCTCGCGTCACGCGATATCCGGGTTCGCCGGCGATGGTGATTCCCTGCAAGGTGCCGGTGTTCGCACTGTTTCGTACGCGCACGCGACCATGGCTTGAATATTCACCGCTGGCGCCGGTCCGCCGCCAGTGTGAGGCCGACACATCGTTAAAATTTGAACCTTGTGAGCCATAGAGGACTCGTGCGCCATGAGAGGCATCTTCGCCAAAGTATGTTTTGGCTGTATTGCCGTTGGTGTGATGGTGACGCCAGGAATCTCCCATGACGTTGTATTCCCAGTTGACGTGCATCAGTCCCAGATAGTGACCGGCTTCGTGCACGATCACGGCATCGATTGGTCGGTTGGACCCGGTATATGCAAAGTTTGAATTTTTGTTCTGTGACGTGGTCCAGGAGCGTCCGGTGGAGTCGAGCACGATATCGACTTCGTCAAGCCCGTAATGCCATCCGAATGCCCAATAGCAGTGATAGCGCATGCGTGCCTCTCCCGGGGGGGAAATGCTTTCGGCCCAGACCTCGTTTTGTCCATTGCCGCTTCCGACTCCGCCTGTTTCGGTTGAATGATTAATGTTAAAAGGCGAGGGATTGGTGTTGGTGATATTGATCCCTCGTTGCGCGGCTTGCAAGACACTTCCTGAAGGGAAACTCCCGGTGTTGATTCTTGCCGAGGTGGAATTTCCACCCCAACGAATTTTCTTGCCGCTGTCGCCATTACATTCCAACCACGATGCGGCGAATGCCGAATTCGAACAGATGGCCATAATTGCTAGCGTGAGCATATATTTTTTAGTGATCGTCATTATTGTTGTTCCTCCTCTTTGGCACGGACATCGTAGCGTTCTTCATTGCTGGTTTTATTTGTGAGTGATCGTGAGGCTTCGAGCGGCATGAGCCGTGGGTCGGGAACCATAAATCGTTCTTTTAAATTCATGATGTTGATTGACACCTGCGGTTCTCCAACTCGTTCGCTCCATTCGCTAATGCCTTGCAGAAAGAGGTTGAGCGTGAGCGGCTTTTCGTAGGTGTCAATGGGCAGGGCTTCAGAACCTTCAGTCAAATCTTTTCGAGACGGATCCATTTGTACGCCATACTTGACGACAGAGTATTTGGGAGCTTCTCGTTCATATTGAGCTTTGAGCTCTTTCATGCTGTGAGAAGTGGATCGTTGTAATGAATCAACATGTTTTCGTATCTCAGGCCGTTGGAGCAAGGTCTCGAAGGATGGCTGGGGAATTTCCATGACGTTCAGATCAAAACGGGGTTGTCCTCCGATGCGCAACGACTTTCGCACATCGATGACCGGCACGCCCCACGCATTGAAGACCTGATTTTCATGCACTCGAAAGCGACCTTCTACGCATTCGACAAGCGGACAATCTGTGTCCTTTCCACCTTTGACGAACAGCACATCGGTTTGTCCACGTGCAAAGGCCGGTGCGGACGTGACGAGATAAATACCGCCTTGTCCATCAGAACCACCAGGAATGCGCAACGTCAGTCGTTCGTCAGGTGCCTTGCCTCGTACCGTTTCCATGATCTGGTATGTGACGAACGTATGCGGAACGCCTTTGGGTTGCTCTTTGGTCGGTTCAGAGTTTCGATATAGAATATCAACGACTTGACCGTACACGATGAGACTCGAATCACCCACTAACGATTTCAGTTTGTCCCCCGTGGTGTCGTTAGGACTATGAGCCCATGCGGTCAAATGGGAAGACGTCAATAGGAGAAGCGTCAAGATCGCGACCATTTTGTGTTTCATGTGAATCCCTCTTTTTAACAATAGTGAATGCGAAGTGAACGTCTGTTGATTTGCGTTGTTTTATTGTGCCATTGACATTGCTTTCCTCCTTCCTTCTTTTTCCTTGTGAGCAACTCTTTTTTACTCCAAACCCGTTTGATGTTTGGGAATGAGCTCGTACTCGATTGTCATGATCGAGTTCTTCCAACAGCAATTAGAATGCCAAAGTAGAAATGAAATTCCTTGCACACGACAATTTGAGAAAAATAGACATGATATTCAGCTATTACGGCAGACGTGTGGAGAAAAGGGTGTGAGAGAAGTTAAGTAAGATATTGGTGGTCTGAGAGGGAAGTAATCAAAAATAGATACAACGTGTATCTGTTCAGATAACACCTCAATGTTCAGGACGGCATTCAGCGAGTCGGGAGGAAATGGTTGTTTCTTGGCGACGCGATTTTTCTAACAAGGAATGATGTGGTGAGAAACTCTTCTTCCAGTGAATCGCTCACTTTGTTTGCCGAAGTTCCTGTGAGGATTGAATGTGAGGAGAGGACGGTAATGAAGATAAGTTCAGGTTTTGGGAATTGACTGATGGGAATTTTAGTCTTGAGTTCAGGCGGTCTGGATGCTATGCCGTTACTACCCGACTTCAGTATTTCGATATGCAGTCCAAGCACTCCTAACTATCTCACGTACTTTCCTGTGAGTATAGACATCAATGGCACATAATGAAGATGAGCACGTTTAACCTAGAGTTTCACTGGGTTTGGCTTGCGGTTCAAATTCACTCTGTTCCGGTTCAAGTTGGGCTTGATCGTTTTTCACGTAGAGATTCTTGACATCTTCAACGATCAAATACAGGCACGGTATCAAAATCAGCAAAATGGCTGTGGAAAACAGTATCCCAAATCCAAGCGAAATCGCCATCGGTATCATAAATCTTGCTTGGCGAGAAGTCTCAAAAATCATTGGGGCCAGCCCGCCAAAGGTACTTAAGGTAGTCAGAAGGATAGGACGAAATCGCCGAATGCCTGCTTGACTGATGGCCTTGATAGGACTCACCCCTTCTTGTCGCTTAATGTTCGCGTAGTCAATCATAATGAGCGAGTCATTCACCACGACTCCCATGAGCGCAATAATGCCCATCATGCTAATAATGCTGATGCTATATCCCATCAGCATATGTCCAATGACGGCTCCAACCAACCCGAATGGAATGGCCATCATGACAATCGCTGGCTGAACATAGCTACGAAATGGAATGGCTAGCATAACGTAGATAATGATGAGAGCAAGGGTGGTGCTATAGAGAAAACTATTCAGGGCATCCCGTAAATCTGCTCGTCGGCCCTCAAAGCTGTAATTAAGTCCTGGGTACTCTTTGAGTAGCTGAGGAAGAATTTCTTTCTTCAGCGTGTTCAAGACGAGATTGGTTTCTTTGATTGGCTGAATGTTAGCGGTGACCGTGACCGTGCGATGTCCATCCCGGCGAGTAATTTCTCGAAACGCTCGATCTTTCACGACCGTGGCGACCTGATATAAGGGAACTTCGCGACCTGCGGGCGTTCGGATAATCAGATTTTCGACATGATATTCGCTCGTCCGTTCTGACTGAGGCAATCGAACGAGCACTTTAATTTCGTTACGTCCCCGCTGTTGTCGAAGAGCCTGAGAGCCGTAAAAGGCATGACGAACTTGCCTCCCAATTTCTTGAGCCGTGAGACCCAAGCTTCTTGCTTCTTCGTTAATTTGAAAATTAAGCTGAGGTTTGCCTGGAGAATACCCGTCATCAACATCTTTCACGCTTGAAAATTCACTAAGGCGTTCAGCCAGGTGACCGCTGGCCAGATCGAGCTTGTCAATGTCTCGATGGCTCAGTTCAACACTAATCGAAGGCCCTCGACCTGGCCCTCCACTATCAGACTCAAAACGAACGTATTCGACGCCGGCAATATCTGGCGTATTCTCTCTCCACAATTGCGTGACAGTATTGGTACTGAGCGGTCGGGCATCGGGTGGCGGTAAATAGACTTGGACTTCGATTATATTTTTTTGAACTAAGGTAAAGATGCCTGTTGCGACGTCTTGTCCTTTGTGGTTTCGAATGACCTCCTGGGCGGAATGCACAAGCGTATCTCGAACCCGTTGTATTTCATGAGAAGGACTACCGAATGGTACGACGGCGGTGGCATTTGCAAAGTCTGCTTCAACTTTCGGCATTAAAATAAATCCCATCCGTCCGCTAATGGGATACGCGAGAACAACGATAAACACCGCAATGCCCAGGGAGACACTGAGATATCGATTGTGAATCGCGCGACGCAGAAACGGTCCGTATGTGCCTTCAATGAAACGGGTAAATGTTTGGCTGAATTGTTGTTGGAAATGATGGAGTCCATTCCCGAGCCTGTTGCTTGGGTTCGTACTTCCATGGGCTAAGTGTGAGGGAAGAATAAATAGCGCTTCAACCCAAGAAATAATAAAGGCAGTCGACACCACTGCGGGGATGACCGCCCAGATTTTCCCAAAGGCTCCGGGTACAAACATGAGTGGAAGAAACGCCACAATATTGGTGAGGATACTAAAGCTAATAGGGAGTGCAATGTCGCGTGCGCCTTGAATCGCCGCTTCAATAAGACTATGTCCACGTTCCCGATATTCGTAGATGTTTTCCCCGGCAATAATGGCATCATCCACCACGATTCCCAGGCCGATGATTATCGCGAATAGCGAAATCATATTAATCGAAACCGAGAGCATCGGGAGGAACAATAGGGCACCCAGGAATGATGTGGGAATTCCGACCGTGACCCAGAAGGCCAGTTTATACTCAAGGAATAATGTGAGAACCGCCAATACAAACAGTAATCCTAGAAAGCCATTTTTGAGGAGGAGGGTCAGTCGTTGTTGATAGATTTCTGACCGGTCCTTTTGAACGGCATACTGAATCGTTGGAGGAAGATCTTCGATGATCAGGTTCATCGCCGATCGAACTTTGTTCGCCACGGCAATGGGTGTTTGATCGCCGACCCGAAAGATTCCGATTCCTATCGCACGTTGGCCATCGTAGGTGGCATAGATTTCACTTTCTTCAAATCCTTCGGAGACCATGGCGATGTCGCTGAGTCGCAGGAGGGTGCCGGCTTGATTGGCGATGATCGGAATGGTTCCAAATTCGGAAGCCCAATCGCGCCGTTCTTGAACGCGAAGTAAGATTTCTCCGCTTGAGGTATCAACGCTACCTCCGGATCGATCGAGCGCCGTTGCTGAAATAATTTGTGCAATTTGCTCTAACGTTAAACCGTAGGCTCTCAGATCTTCTTGTGAAATTTCAATGTGAATTTCATAAGCACGAGCCCCGAGTAAGTCGACTTGTGTTATTTCAGGTTCTTGAAGCAGGCGGTCGCGAACCTCTTCGGCGGCTTCACGTATATCCCATTCGGAGACATCCCCGAATAACTGGAGGTTGATCACTTCACGTCGACGAGTGTCCAGGGTGAACTGCGGCTCTTCGGCATCTTCCGGGAAGGTGATAATCCGTCCAATGGCTTGTTGGATATCCTGATAGGTTTTTTGATAATTTGAATCTCCCTGCAGTTCCACCACGACCGAGGCTTGATCTTCTGATGCCGTTGACACGACTTCTTCAACTCCGTCGAGATTTCGAACGGCTTCTTCAATGGCCAAAATGATTCCCTCTTCCACCTCTTGCGGACTAGCTCCCGGAAAGGGAACGAGGACGGTGACCGTATCTTCTTCAAATTCCGGAAACACTTCCTGTTTGATTTGCGTCGCCATAAACAGTCCACCCAATAATAAGCACAGCATGAACAGGTTGGGTGTGATGCGATTATGAACCATCCAGGCCAAGGGGCCGACGTTCATGGGATGACGAGAACTCGATGTCTTAGGTTGCATGGGTCGCCTCTTTTTGCACAGGCGGCGGAGGAAGCAAGCGTAAGGGCATGCCTTCGACTGGCGCGGGAATATCCGTCACAATCAGACGTTCACCATGTTGCAGACCTGAAGAAATGAGCACATAACTTGGGCCTCGATAGACGATGGTGACCGTACGAATTTCCAATGTATTCTCGTTGTTGAGGACCCAGACGGTGTCATGATCATGAATCCAATCCCGATCGACTTTGGCGACCTGTGCCATATCTTGTCCTTGAATTTCTGCTCGAAGATACGTGCCGAGTATCACTTCCGGACCACCAGGGATTTGCGTGTGGAGATTTAATGGGTCGTTGATCGCGACGAGAACACGCGCCATTCGTCCTTCCGTCTCAAGGTCTGTTAAGAGCCGAATAACCTGGCCTGTCCGAAATGCGGTCTTTCCCCAGATGGTGTCATGATAGAGTTTGACGGAAGATCCATTTTCGCCCCACGTACGTGGGAAGTGTATCCAGCGTAGTTGAGCAATGGGAACGGATAACGTGACCCAGTATTCTCTCGTTCCGACGAGCGTGACAATATCGGATGTTGGGGTGATGTACGAGCCGGTATTGACGTGACGCTGAAGCACGGTCGAATCAAAGGGGACTCTCAAAACGGTACGTGATATGGCCAGTTTTGCCGATGCCACGGCGGCTTTCGCGGCATTGACATTGGCCTTGGCTGATTGTAACTGCGGTAGGCGAAGCACCATCGATTTCTCTTGTTCGGTAATAGATTCGCCCAGTAATTCAAATTCCTGCTTGGCCACAACCTGATTCCCCTCTTCAAGGAGAAATTCAGCACGAGCTTTGTCTAAATCCGTTTCGCGTTGTCGAAGGGCGAGGATGTAATCGGCAGGATGCAAGCGCAAGATGGTGTCGCCTTTTGAGAATTTTCCTCCTGGCACCAGTTCAGGACTGACGGACATAATTTCTCCACTCACTTGTGGTCGAAGTGTTACTTGACGGGCAGGTTGGACTTCTCCCCACGCTTCAATCATAACAGGATGGGTGGTCACGGATATCTCGATGGCGTTGACAAGACGTGCCTGTTTCGATTTTGGTTGACGCTGTGGATGAGGTGTATTTTTCACTAATGAAAACGCAAAGCTGCCAGCGAGGGCAAGAACCACAAAGGGCACGATGATCTTGAGGCCCAGCTGCAGTCTCTGATTTTTTGAGGATGGTGTTGGTGGCATGATGGTTCTCTAGTACGTTGGTTCGTCGGTGTTAGCCTGCAGAGGGAGTGAGTTCACGAAGTTCTGGTTGATTCAATTCCCATCCACCAGCCAGGGCCCGGGCAAGATCGACTCGAAAATCAATTAAATTTCTTCTTGCCGCGAGGATTTCTCGTTCAAGTCCTTGTTGACTAATGAGGGCATTCAGCACATCGAGGAAATCAGTGGCTCCCTGAACATACCGTCCCCGTAATCGTTCGATAACCTGTGTTGCCAGTTGAAGCTGACGTTCCAGGCTGAGAGTCTTTTCTCGTTGTTGGGTCTCACGAATCAAGGCATCTTCGACTTCCCGCATCGCTTGCAAAACGGTCGACTCATAATTATTCAGGGCTTCTGAGCGGATAGCCTCCTGTCGATCGACTTCTGCGGCTCTTGCACCGGCATCGATAATGGGAGCGACGACCTGAGCGGCTACGGTGGCCAGCCAACTCGAAAATAGGCCTGCCGGTGTTGCAGCAAAGGATCCACCTGAGAGCGTGGACGTGATATTGGTGGCGAGAGCTCCGGTCAGATCGATTCTGGGAAATCGTTCGGCAATGGCTGCGGCGATGCGCGCATCAGCGGCCTGCACCTTGTAGAAATTTCCAAGCACATCTGGCCGTCGCTGTAATACCTCTGCAGGCAGTCCGGTGTATGGCAAAGGGGGAAGCGTGATGAGTAAATCTTTTTTTGGAAAATTGAGTGTTCGAGGCGGATGGCCGAGAAGAATGGCGAGTTGATGACTCAACACATCAATTCCCGCGATGACATCCTTGGTCTCGCCTTGCGTCTGTTCAATTAATTGTCGTTGACGCAGCACATCGGCTGCACTGGCGACACCCTGGCGAAACCGTAAAGTCACGAGGTGCAGAACTTTTTTATTGGTCGTGATTTGCTGTTCCAGTAAGTCGAGCTGGCCGCGCTGTTCGATTAAGCTATACCATGTCTTCGCAATCTCTCCTGAGAGTGTAATTCCCGCGGCTCTGACATCGGTGTGACTGGCCATGGCATCAAAATGAGCAGCCGTGGTGTTCGCACGAATTCTTCCCCACAGATCTAATTCATAGGCCACGGTGAGACTAAGGGCAAACCGGTCGGTTTCCAGATCATTATTATCGCGGCTTCTGCTGGCATTCATATTTCCGTTTAATGCTGGAAATCGACTGGCCCCTTCCCGGACAAGAAGGGCTTCGGCTTGCCTCAGCCGGTCCCAGGTCGCCAGCAGAGAAGGATTGGTTTCCATGGCCAGCTCAATTA